>JBBRZU010000086.1:0-10836 GCA_038236425.1 Lysobacterales bacterium | reverse complement strand
TCGCTGGGCCAGATTGCAATTCGCGAACGCGCTGCCGCCGACATCGAGCCGATTCCCCTGCCCGCGCCGTCGCTGCTTGCGCACCCCTGGACCAAACCGATCCTGTCCGGGTTGACCGGCGCCGCAGTCCTGTTGGTCGCGTTGTGGTTGCTGCGCCTGGGCGACAGTTCGACCACCGAGCCGGCGCCGGCGCCGACGCCGACGCCGGCGTTCTACACCCAGCAGGATGCAGCAGCCGAGGCGACCGCGGCAGTCGAACCAGGCGCCCTGGCCCAGGACGGCGCAGCCGCCGCTCCAACGCCGGAGCCGACAGCGGACGGCGGCAACGACGCCGCCACTGGAACTGCCGATGCCGCGCCGCCCGCCGATGCCACTGCCACGGCAACGCCAGCCAAAGAAGCCCCTGCCACCGCCGCTGGTGCAACGGCGCTGTTTGACGGCGTCGCCGGCAGCGCAACGGTCACTGCCCTCGACTACGATCCGTCGGTCGTGGGGGCGCGCGAGTTGCACTCGGCGAGACGGCAACTCGACCAGAAGCGCCTCGGGACGCCTGCAGGCGACAACGCGATCGATTCGGTACTGGCGGCGAAGGCCACGGGCGCCGCGCCGCCCGATGTCGCCGCCGGAGCGGACAGCATCATCAGTGCGTATGCCCGGATCCTGCCGGAAGCGCTGAAGGCCGGCCACGATTCGGCGCTGCGCAGTGGCTTCCAGCGCGTGCAGACGTTTGCCAGGCAGACCGATCGGCTCGGCGCCAAGGCCTGGTCCGATTTGCGCAGCAGTTTGACCGCCGCACTGCTGGCCCGACTCGAGGCCGCCTACGCAGCCTCGGATCCGGATGGCGTCAAGACCGCCCATGCCCTGGCCGGGACACTGGCGCTCGATCCGAAAGCACTTGAGCCGGCCTGGTCGCGTCCGCCGCCGCTGCCGCGGCCCGGAAAGGCCATGCCCGCCGTCGCGGGTGGCCCGGCGACCGTGGTGGTGATTGCGCCAGCCTCGGGCCGTGCGGGGGTTGCGTTCATGCGCCGCGAAGTTTCGCGCTCCGACTATGCGGCGTTTGCCACGGCGACTGGTCGCGGCAGCGCCCGCTGCCGCAACCGGACCGTGCCGATCAGCATCAAGAAGCGCAGCTGGGCCTCGCCTGGCTTCGAACAGGCAGGCGATCATCCCGCCGTCTGCGTGAGCTATGACGACGCCGCTGCCTACGCGCAGTGGCTGAGCAAGCGCACCGGTGAAACCTGGCGTCTGCCGACCGCCACCGAGTGGCGCCAGGTCGCGAGCTACCGCAGGAGCGGCGATGCCTGCCAGGACGGCCGCGTGGGCTGTGGTGACGAAGGAACCATCGGCGCTGGCCATGGACCGTCCAGTCCGCTCGGCCTGACCGGCGTGCGCGGCAATGCGCGCGAATGGCTGGCCGATTGCGTCGGCGCGTGCCGCCAGCACCTGGTCGCTGGCCTGGGCTGGCGTGACAAAGCCCAGCGCGCGGACCCGATGCGCTCCAGCGGCTTCGACGCCAGCACCGGACTGGATGACACCGGCTTCCGCCTGGTGCGCGAAATCGAACCGGCGCGCTGATCGATGCGCAGCGTGCAGAAATATTTTCTTGCCGGATTGCTGACGCTGTTGCCGATCTGGCTGGTCTGGATCGTCTTCAAGTTCGTGTTCGTGCTGCTCTCGGGGATCAGCCAGCCAGCGGTGGGCCCGTTGCTCGCGCGATTGTCCGAGTCCGATCCGCGCATGTTCCACTGGCTCGCCGACGCCTGGGTGCAGACCGCAATCGCGCTTGTGGCCACGGTGGTATTCATCATCGTGGTCGGATTCTTTGCCCGCCGCGTGGTTGGCCAGACCGTGTTGCGCTGGTTCGAAGGGCTGATCGCGCGCATCCCGCTGGCCAAATCCATCTACGGCGGCGCGCGCCAGTTGCTCGACCTGCTGCAGACCAAGCCCGACGGCACCCAACGCGTGGTGTTGATCGACTTCCCGCACAAGGAAATGAAATCGGTCGGCTTCGTCACCCGCGTGCTCGTCGACGAAGCGACTGGCCGCGAGTTGGCCGCAGTCTATGTGCCGACCACGCCGAATCCGACCTCGGGTTATCTCGAGATCGTGCCCGTGGAACTGCTGACACCGACGGACTGGAGCGTTGACCAGGCAATGGCCTTCATCATCTCCGGCGGCGCCGCGAGCCCGGACCGGATTCCGTTCGACCGGCCGGACCGGGCATGACCTGCAACCAGGACAATCGCTGGTTTCCCGCACCGCGAGCCGCGATGCTGATTTCCTTGCTGCTGCTGGGCACCAGCGCCGTCGCCGCACAGGACGTTGACAACTGCGCGACCTTGCTTGGCTCGCTCTCGCGCGAACTGCACATCGCCCGCGCACTCGCTCCAGGCCAGCGCAGCACGTTCACCTGCCCGCGCGAGCGCGAGGCTCGGGCTGCGGTTGGCGCCAGTCGCCAGCGCGTGCTCAATGCGCTTGGTACTCCGGATCGGAACCACCACGCGGTCGACGGCGCCACCGTCTGGAGCTACGCGTTCCGCTCCCGGCTCGACCGCGATGGCGATGGCGATCACGATCACGATCGCGTTCATGGCGACCCGGAGCTGAGCTTCCGCTTCAATGCCCTCGACCAGGTCGCGGCCGTGGAGTGCCACCTGGCGCGCTGATGCCCGCGCATTCCACGGTGCCGCCACCGGGTGGTAAAATGAGAACGGTTCTCATCGGATGCCCTCATGCGCTTCCCCTTCCTTTCCACTGCACTCGGCCTGTGCTGCGCCCTGGTGACTGCCAGTTGCGACCGCGGCGCGGCGCAAGACCAGGCACGCATCGCCAGCCTTGAAGCGCAGGTTGCAGCGCTGGCGGCGGCGCAATCTCGCGCCTCCGAAGCCCCGGCGGCGCCTGGACAAGGGGCGGTTCCGGAACTCGGGCAGCAAATGCTTGAACTGCAGATCCGCCACGCCAGGTTGTGGCAGGCGGGTGCCGCACGGAATTGGTTGTTGACCCAATTCCAACTGGCGGAACTGCGTGAATCCATCGCCGGCGTCATCAAAAGCAATGGCGATCACGCGGCGCTGCAACCCGAGCGCCTGGCCGACGTGATGCCGACGATGATGAATCCGGCGCTGTCCGCAATGCAGTCGGCCGTGGATGCCGGGGACGGCGCGCGCTTCGATGCCGCCTTTGACGGCGTCTCGGCGGCATGCACCGCCTGCCATGCCGCGTCCGACCACGGTTTCCTGGTGATCCAGCGGCCGCGCACGCCGGTGCTGGACAACCTGCGCGCCGAGCCAGCGCCAAGGTCTCCCTGAATCGCCCCAACCGCCCGATCCGGCCCGCGGCAGGCGCCCGGGTATAATTCCGGCCCCGCCCGGACAGCACTCCAAGGACGAACGCAATGGCAGCCATGATGAAGGCGTTGGTGAAGACCCGCGCCGAAAAAGGCATCTGGATGGAGCAGGTTCCGATCCCGGCACCGGGCGCGAATGAAGTCCTGATCAAACTCGAGAAAACCGCCATCTGCGGCACCGACCTGCACATCTACAAGTGGGACGAGTGGTCGCAGCGGGTGATCAAGCCGGGCCTGGTGATCGGCCATGAATTCGTTGGCCGCATCGTTGAACTGGGCGGCGGCGTGACCGGGTACAAGATCGGCGACCGCGTCTCGGCCGAGGGTCACATCGTCTGCGGCCACTGCCGCAACTGCCGCGCCGGCCGCCAGCATTTGTGCCCGAACACGGTCGGCATCGGCGTGAACCGCAACGGCGCATTCGCCGAATACATTGTCATGCCGGCTTCGAATCTGTGGCCGATCCCGGACCAGATCCCGAGCGAGCTGGCAGCGTTCTTCGATCCCTACGGCAACGCCGCGCACTGCGCGCTGGAGTTCGACCTGATCGGCGAAGACGTGCTGATCACCGGCGCCGGCCCGATCGGCATCATCGCCGCGGGCATCTGCAAGCACGTGGGCGCGCGCAATGTCGTGGTCACCGACGTCAACGATTACCGGCTCAAGCTGGCCGCCGACATGGGCGCCACCCGCGTGGTCAACGTGCGCAACCAGTCGCTCAAGGACGTGGTGAAGGACCTGCACATCGAGGGCTTCGACGTGGGCCTCGAGATGAGCGGCAATCCGGCGGCTTTTGCCGACATGCTCGACTGCATGTACCACGGCGGCAAGATCGCCCTGCTCGGCCTGATGCCCAACGGCGCCGGCATCGATTGGGAAAAGGTGATCTTCAAGGGCCTGGTGCTGCACGGCATCTACGGCCGGCGCATGTACGAGACCTGGTACAAGATGACCCAGATGGTGCTGACCGGCTTCCCGCTGCAGAAGGTGCTCACCCACCAGGTGGCGATCGACGACTTCCAGAAGGGCTTCGACCTGATGGAGACCGGCAACTGCGGCAAGGTCGTCTGCAGCTGGTCCTGATCGACGGCAGGCTGCCGCTGCAATGAAAAAGGGCGCCGGAAGGCGCCCTTTTTCGTACTCATGCCGTGTTGCCGTCAGCCGTTGCCGAAGGCAAAGGTCAGCACGACGTGGTCCGAAGCGGAATGGCTACCGTATAGACCGTCAATCACTTCACCGGTGGCGTCGTAGTAGTTCAACGCGGCATTGACCGGACCAAACTGCCGGCTGATGCCGACGTTCCAGTCGTTGTAGCTGCCATTGCCATCCGAGAAATTGGTATGGCCCACGCCGGCGTTGACGGAGAAGTCGTTACCGACGTCCCAGGTTCCGCCCAGGTTGATGTACGAACTGCTGTAGCCGGCGTTGGCGTAGTCGTTGGCATAGCCGTAGGTAAGGGTGATTGCCTCGTTCCAGGTGCCCTTGGCGATGAACTCGTTGTAGGCGAGGTTGCCATAACCGTTGCTGTCACCGAAGTAGTTGTAGCGCACCAATGTCAGGTCGAGGTTGAAGCCCTCAGCCACGTCCTTGCTCCAGCCCACGTAGGTATCGAGCTCGATGTTCGGGCCGTCGGAATCGTTGAAGTCGACGTTCGACGCCCAGGTCCCGATGGAGAAGCCGGAGTCGCCGAAGCTGTAGTCCAGTCCGCCCTGCACCGCGGGGCCAAAATTGGTCTGGGTGATGCCGCGGAACACATAGTCGCTGGTGACCGACAGGTTCCAGGTCAGTGCGGGGGAGGCCTCGTCGGCGGCCGGGGCATCGGATGCCTCGCCGGTCGACTGCGCGGGGTTACCGGTTTCAGCGGCGGTGTCCTGCGCCATGGCAGACATGGGCAGGGCAAACAGGGCCAGGCTCAGGCTCAGGGCAAGCTTGTTCAGTGTCATCGGGACTCTCTCCGGGTTGGGCCGTCGTCCGTGACGCGTGGGTGCCGCTGGATGTTTCGGATTCTTTACACAATATAAACAGAAATTGCGATACGCAACCGTATGTTTCATGGGGTCCCGGGGCGCGCCCCCGCCCCATGCCCGATAATGGCAGCCCCGATCTAGGTCAAGCCTCCATGTCCGAGTCCGCCATGCGTCGTTTCGCCGACACTCTGGAATCCATCCGCGCCGACGGCCTGTTCAAGGCCGAGCGGGTCATCACCAGCCCGCAGTCGTCCGAAATTGAGCTGGCCGACGGGCGCCGGGTCCTGAATTTCTGCGCCAACAACTACCTCGGGCTGGCCGACCACCCGCAGGTCATCGCGGCAGCCAAGCGCGCACTCGACAGCCACGGCTTCGGGATGGCGTCGGTACGATTCATCTGCGGCACCCAGGACCTGCACAAGCAGCTCGAGGCAAAGATCGCTGCGTTCTTCGGCACCGAGGACGCGATCCTCTACGCCGCCTGCTTCGACGCCAATGGCGGCCTGTTCGAACCCCTGCTGGGCGAGGAAGACGCGATCATTTCCGATGCGCTCAACCACGCCTCGATCATCGACGGCGTGCGCCTGTGCAAGGCGCGGCGCTACCGCTATGCCAACTGCGACATGGCCGACCTGGAGGCGCAGCTCAAGCAGGCTCGCGCCGATGGCGTGCGCGACATCCTCATCACCACCGACGGCGTGTTTTCGATGGACGGCTTCATCGCGCCGCTCGACCATATCGCCGCGTTGGCAGCCAAATACGATGCGCTGGTGCATATCGACGAGTGCCACGCCACCGGTTTCCTCGGCCCGACCGGGCGTGGCTCGGCCGAAGCGCGCGGCGTGCTCGACCGCATCGACATCATCACCGGCACGCTCGGCAAGGCGCTGGGTGGCGCGCTCGGCGGATTCACCACCGGCAAGCGCGAGGTGGTCGAACTGCTGCGCCAGCGCTCGCGTCCCTACCTGTTTTCAAATTCGCTGCCACCGCACGTGGTCGCTGCGGGCATCGAAGTATTCGACATGCTCGCCGGGGCCGGCGACCTGCGCGCGACGCTGGTGGAGAACACCCGCTATTTCCGCGAACAGCTCGCCAAGGCGGGCTTCGACCTGAAGCCGGGCGAACACCCGATCGTGCCGGTGATGTTGTACGACGCGCCGCTGGCGCAGCAATTCGCGGCTAGCTTGCTGGATGAAGGCATCTACGCGATCGGATTCTTCTTTCCGGTGGTGCCCAAGGGCCAGGCGCGGATCCGCACCCAGGTCAGCGCCGCGCATTCGCGCGAACAACTCGACCGCGCCATCGCGGCATTCACCAAGGTAGGCCACGCGCTGGGTGTGATCCGGCGACCAATTGACTGACTGACCGCACTCACGCAGTGAGGGCAGCAATCTCCCCGGCATCGAGCTTGCGCCATTGCCCCTTGCCGAGCGAGCCAAGCGAGAGCGCGCCGATCGCGACGCGTACCAGGCGCAGCACGGGGTAACCGGCTACCTGCAACAAGCGCCGGATCTGCCGGTTGCGTCCCTCGTCGAGTTCGATCTCCAGCCAGGCATTCCGTGCGCCATGGCGCAGCATCGCCGCCCGGCGTGCAGCAAGATGTTCTCCGTCGCAGTCGAGGCCGCGCTCGAGCGATTCCAATACGTCAGCATCCGGGATGCCATCCACCTGCACGTGGTAGGTCTTCCGGGGCCCGCCCGGTCCGGTCACGCCGGCTGCCCATTGCGGGTCATTGCAGAACAGCAGCAGGCCTTCGCTGGCCTTGTCCAGCCGCCCCACGGGAGCCAGCCAGGGCAGGCTCGGATCGTCCAGGCAGGCGTAGACGGTGTCCCGACCCTGCTCGTCATTGCGGGTTGTCACCAGGCCGCGCGGTTTGTTCAGGGCAATCACGACGCGATCTGCGCCCGCCTGCGCCTCGCCAGCCACCTCGATCCGCGCCTGGCCCTGGCGGACAGGAAATTCCGGATCGACGATCCGGCGGCCATCCACGCGCACGCGACCGGCTCGAATCCACTGCGCAGCCACGGTTCGCGATGCCAGGCCCATTTTCGACAGGACGCGTGCCAGCCCATGGCGCGAGGCGTCGTCGTCTTGGCCGGCGACCGATGTCGCGCTGCGCCTGCGCGGATTGGCCCGCGGTGGATTGCCTGACGCGTTGTGCATCCCTACAGCATCCAGCACCCGGCCGCCGCTTGCAAAGCCGTTGTATGGTTCACCCTCCCATCACCGTTGGCTGCCGATCATGCCGCCCATGTTCGATGCATCCCAAAATCCCGAGAATGGAGCCCGACGGACCGCGTGCGCGGCCGTCCTGCGCTGGTTCGATACCAGTGCGACGACCCCGGCCACGGGGCCCGATGCCGATCGCGTCGACCTGCTGCGCGTGCTGCCGTTCGTGGCGCTGCACCTGGGTTGCATCGCGATTGCCTGGGTCGGCGTCTCCACGACCGCCGTTGTCGTCGCCGCGGTGTTGTACGCCTTGCGCATGTTCGCGATCACCGGCTTCTACCATCGCTACTTTTCGCACAAGAGTTTTCGCACTTCCCGTGCGCTGCAGTTTGCCTTTGCCGTCGTCGGCGCCGCCAGCGTGCAACGCGGCCCGTTGTGGTGGGCGGCGCACCATCGCCACCACCACCTGCATGCCGATACGCCGCAGGACGCGCACTCGCCGCGCCAGGGTTTCTGGCGCAGCCACATGGGCTGGTTCCTGACGCCACGCCACTTCGCCACCAACCACGCGGTGATCCCGGACCTGGTCCGCTTCCCCGAGCTGCGCCTGCTCGACCGCTTCGACATCCTGGTGCCGGTGCTGCTGGCCATAGGCCTTTATGGCGCGGGTGCCTGGCTCGGTACCCATGCACCGCAGTTGCGCACCAGCGGGCCGCAGTTGCTGGTGTGGGGATTCTTTGTGTCCACCGTGGTCCTGTTCCATGTCACGGTCACGATCAACTCGCTTGCCCATCGTTGGGGTGGTCGCCGTTATTCGACGCCTGATGACAGCCGCAACAACTGGATCCTCGCGCTGCTGACCTTCGGCGAAGGCTGGCACAACAACCACCACCACTACCCCGGGTCTGTCCGTCAGGGCGTCAAGTGGTGGGAACTCGACCTGACCTGGTACGCGCTCAAGGTCCTGTCCTGGATGGGCCTGGTGTGGGATCTTCGCGGCGTGCCAGCCAGCATGCGCGGTGCGCGCCTGGCGCGACAATGAGGATCGCGGTGGTTGGCAGCGGAATCGCCGGACTCGGCGCCAGCTGGCTGCTATCCAGGAATCACGAGGTCGTGCTGTTCGAGTCGAATGACCGCCTGGGCGGTCATACCCACACCCACCAAGTAGTGCAGGCCGGCCGCGAGTACGCCGTGGACAGCGGCTTCATCGTGTTCAATCGCGACAATTATCCCCTGCTCAGCCGCTTGTTCGAGCAACTCGGCGTAGCCTCTCGCCCCACAACGATGGGCTTTTCGGTCCAGGATGCGCGCAACGGCCTGGAGTACAACGCCACCCGGCTGGGCACGATGTTCTGCCAGCGGCGCAACCTGGTCTCGCCCGCCTTCCTGCGCATGGTCAGTGAAATCATGCGTTTCTACCGCGACGCCCCGGCCATGCTTGCCGAACCCGGCGAGGGACCTGCCCTGGGCGATTACCTCGACGCGCGCGGCTACTCGCAACTGTTCGTCGAGGACCACATCGTCCCCATGGCCTCGGCGCTGTGGTCGTCGCCACCGTCCACCATTTCGCGCTTCCCGCTCAAGTACCTGCTGCGCTTCATGGACAACCACCGCATGCTGCAGGTCGACAACCGCCCCGAGTGGCGCGTGGTCGATGGTGGCTCGTCCACCTATGTGCGCGCCATCCAGGCCAACTGGCGTGCCCAAGTACGGCTGTCATCGCCAGTGCGCAGCGTGCGTCGCACCGATGACCAGGTGCTGCTGGCAACACGCGATGGCGAGGAACCATTCGACCAGGTCGTGCTTGCCTGCCACTCCGACGACGCACTCGCGATGCTCGCGGATCCCGACGCCGAGGAGGCCTCGGTGCTCGGCGCAATCCAGTACCAGGACAACGACACCGTCCTGCACACCGACGCGCGCCTGCTGCCCACGCGCCGCGCCGCCTGGGCGGCCTGGAATGCGCATGTCCCGGCGGCGGCTGATGCACCGTGCACGGTCAGCTATTGCATGAACATCCTGCAGTCGCTCGATTCGCCGGATCCGTTCGTGGTCACGCTCAATCGCAGCGCCGACATCGCGCCCGAACACGTGCTCGCGCGGATGCGCTATCGGCACCCGGTTTACACCCACGCGAGCGTCGCCGCGCAGGCGATGCGCGGGCGCATCCAGGGTCGCCGGCGCACCTGGTTCGCCGGGGCCTACTGGGGCTTCGGCTTCCACGAAGACGGCCTGCGCAGCGGCGTCGACGTGGCCACTGCGCTGGGAGAAACCTGGTGAGCACACTGCACAGCGCGATCTACGAGGGCAGGATCCAGCATCGGCGCTTCTTGCCGGTGCCGCATGCCTTCAGTTACCGGATGTTCCAGCTCTATATCGACCTGGACGAATTGCCCGGGTTGTTCGCCGGCCGCTGGTTGTGGTCGCTGGAGCGTCGCAACCTCGCCCAGTTCAAGCGTGCCGACTACTTCGGCGATCCGACCGTGCCGCTCGACGTGGCCGTTCGCGACCATGTACAGGCGCAACTTGGTCGTCGGCCCACGGGTCCGATCCGCCTGCTCACGCATGCACGCTACTTCGGAGTGCGCATGAACCCGGTCAGTTTTTACTACGGCTTCGCCGATGACGGCACCACTCTGGACTGGGTGCTCGCCGAGATCACCAACACGCCCTGGGACGAGCGGCATGCCTACCTGCTTCCGGTGTCGGAAGCCAAGGCGCACGGCAGGGCCCTGCACTGGACATTCGACAAGCGTTTCCATGTCTCGCCCTTCCTGCCGATGGACCGCGCCTACCACTGGGCAATCACGCCCCCGGACGAGAAGCTGCATGTGCACATGGACGTTGACGGCATCGAAGGCCGCGACTTCGACGCCACCCTGGTGCTTGAGCGCCGCGCGTGGACCGCGGGTGCGCTTGCCAGCTCCCTCGCCCGCTATCCGCTGATGACCGCGAAGGTCGCGGCAGCCATCTACTGGCAAGCACTGCGCCTGTGGCTCAAGCGCGTGCCGTTCCAGCCGCATCCCGAAATCCCACCTTCCCTTGACGACGGAGTCGCCAATGAGCAGTCCCGCTGAATTCCTCGATACGCGCACCGCGCCGCCAGCTGCGGCGTTCGACCGATTCTTGCGCCGCAGGACCCTGCAGGCGCTTGATGCCATGCGCGGCGGCCAGGTCCGGCTGCGCGAAGGCGACGACGACATCCTGCTGGGCACGGCCGATGGCGATGACCCGCTGCACATCGTCCTGCGGGTGCGCAATCCGGCCTTCTGGCGCCAGCTCGCCAGCAACGGGTCGGTTGGCGCCGGCGAGTCGTTCATGGATGGCGACTGGGACTGCGACGACCTGGTCGCG
>JBBRZU010000085.1:0-10842 GCA_038236425.1 Lysobacterales bacterium | reverse complement strand
TTCGTCCACGCGGCCTCGACACCCAGCGCCATCGCGTATGGGAGCAGGCCCTCGTAGCGCTTGGCGTCAAGATGCGGCGGCGCGGCCGCATCGCCTGGGCCGGTGAGGGAGCGGAGTTCGTCGCGCTCGGCAACATTCATGTACATCTTCAGGCCGGCGATTTCGTCCATCAACGCGCGGCCTTCCTTGGTCGGTGCCTTGAGCAGGAAGCCGGCGCCGATATGCAGCATAACGCCGACCACGCCGATGATGATCAGCAGGGGAATGCCGTTGCCGCCGGACACCGCGAATGCAATCAGCCCGACCATCAGTGAGAACAACACGCCTGCCAGCAGGCTGTAACCGTTGCGGATGAAATAGCGCGGCATGAGACGCGAGCCGATCGCGGAGCTGTGCGCCGCCATGGCGCCGCGCACGCGCGTTGCGTTGGTGTTCTTCAGCTCGATTTCCGGGCCCTCCGCGAACAAGGGCAGCGCCAGTGCGCGCTCGCTGAGCGTGAGTGCATCGAGCTGGCCGGCGGGCTGGCGGACCAGGCGCCACTGTTTCTTGCCGTCCTCGTGGATCTGCAGGAACCCACGCACAGCCATGTCCACCACGTCGGCGGTGAAGCACAGGTTGTCCATGCCCATGCGCTGCATGGCGCGCAAATCGCCCGGGCCGAATGCCTGCGGCGGCTCGTAGCGCGGGAAGATCGGCCCGGCGTGTGGATCGCGGCCGACCAGCATCCAGCGCCAAGCGTAGAACGCTGCCAGCAGGAGCAGTCCAGCCAGCCCCACCAGCACGCCGCGGTTATCGCGCAGGAACCAGCCCCAGCGTTGCGCCGTCGTCGGCTCGGCGATCAGGCCCTTGGGAAAGCCGACCACGATGGTCAGTCCCTGGTTCGGACCGAAGCCACGCGTGCTGCGGAACACGGCGGTTCCGGGTTGTGGTGAGGTCGCCTGAAAGTCCTTGCCCTTGGCGCCGTCCGGCCCGGTGTAGGCATCGAGCGTCAGGTCGGCCGAAGCAACGGGTGCGGGCAGTGTGACCGTGGCCTGCGCCGAATCGATCGGGAAGCTCCAGCCCAGCCCGGTCACGTTCCAGTACAACTCGTCGTGGTCGGGGAAGAATCCGAGCTGGCGATTGGTGCGGTAGTGGATGCTGAAGGTGAAGGTGCCCGGCGTCGGCAGGAAATTGTCGTTGCCGGTGTTGATGCGCACGCCATTGCTCTTGCGTTCGGTAAACCAGGGCTCCTGGCGGCCGTCGCGCTCGACACCGAGCACCTCGAAGTCCACGTGCACGCGGTTGCCGAAGCGATCCTTGTAAGTCGTCGGGAACTCGCGATAGATGCCGCGGCGGATATTGTTGCCTTCGGCGCGCACGGTGATGTTTTCGGTGACCATGAGGCTGCCATCGGCCTGCACCGCCAGCACGCTGTCATAGCTGAGGATGCGTTCGTCGGCGCGTGCAGGATTCGGCGCGAGCGCGCACAGCAGGGCGAACACCGGAATCAGCGCGAGTCGCCACTTCATGGGTTCATCTCCAGCTTGGGCGCGGCGCGGGAGTCGTCGCCTGCCTCGAAGAATTCTGCATCCTTGAAACCGAATGGCTTGGCGACCAGCTGGTCGGGGAAGCGCTGCACGCCGTCATTCATTTCGCGCACGGCGCCGTTGTAGAAGCGGCGCGCGAATTGCAGGTGGTCCTCGACGTCCACCAGGTCGCGCTGCAGTTGCAGGAAGTTCTCGCTGGCTTTGAGCTCTGGGTAGGCTTCCTTGAGGATCAGCAGGCGGCCGACGTCGTGCTCGAGCTGCGATTCGATCGCGGCCAGACGGGTGGGCGAACTTGCCGCCATCGCCTCGGTGCGCAGCGCGGTCACCCGTTCGAAGGCGGTTTTCTCGTGGCTGGCGTAGGCGCGCACCGCCTCGACCAGGTTCGGGATCAGGTCGTGCCGGCGCATCAGCTGCACGTCAATGTCGCTCCAGCCGGCGCGCACCTGGTTGCGCAGGCGCACCAGGCGGTTGAAGGCGAGGATCGCCCAGCCCAGCAGGACGAGCAGCGCGACGGCAAACAGGTAGGTCATGGCGTGGCTCCCGGGGGTTCATTGCGCCCGTGTGCATGCTTTATAGCAATTCGGCCCGTTGCAGGCTGCGCCAGCTACCCCGGGGCACCGGCAAAAGCGGCACCGCCAAGGGTCCTGGTGCGGCCCGTCAGGCGCAGTGCTATGGTCGCCGCACCTGGCCCTTTCGGGCCATCTTTTCCTTGGGAGGAGCTGCCATGCGTCGAATTATCCGGATTGCGACTGCAGTCGTATTGGGCGTGTCGTGCATCGCCTCGGTTGCCGCCAAAGAGGATGGGCTGACTTCAAATGCCTGCTGGCTGGCGGCCGCAAGGATGTCGGATGCTGACGCGGTGGCGTCCTGTTATGCGCAGGATGCGGTGTTGTGGTTGCCGGGTGGTGGGGTAGCCAAGGGACGCGATGCCATCCGCGATGCCTATGCGGGTTTCTTCGGCGCGTTCACGGTCAAGACGGCCGAATTGATGGAAATGGGCTCGAAGTCCATGGACGACACCGTGGTCACCTGGGGCACGTTCCGCATGGTGACGACGCCCAAGGCCGGCGGCGATGACGTGACCGAGATCGGTCGCTACACCGACGTGTCGCAAAGGGTCAATGGCAAGTGGGTCTACATCGTGGACCACGCGTCGGACGATCCGACGTCGACCCGCTGATCCAGCGCCAGACAGCCGGCCGATGATTCGGCCGGCGATATCTTGCAGTCGCTGGCGCCGTTCAGCTTCCGATGCTAGCTTGCCCGGGGCTGCAACGGCGCTGCACGCCCTGGGGAGGGAACGTGGATACCAAGGCACCATCGCCTACGCCACCATCCGAGCGCATCTTCGCGCTCGATACCATCCGCGGATTCGCCGTCCTGGGCATCCTGCTGATGAACATCCTGGGCATGGGGCTGTCGATGCCGGCCTATCTTGTTCCGTCCGCCGAGATTGGCGGCATGCAGGGTGCCAATCTCTGGGCCTGGATCGCCGAGATGATGTATTTCGAGGGCACCATGCGCGGGCTGTTCACCATCCTGTTCGGTGCCGGCGTGATCCTCTACACCAGCCGGTTGGAACGCGCCGGACTGGGGCTGCGCACCGCTGATTACTTTTTCCGACGCAACCTGTGGCTGATCGTGTTTGGACTGTTCAACGGCTGGATCCTGCTGTGGACCGGCGACATCCTGTTTGTCTATGGCATGACCGCCCTGTTCCTGTTCGTGTTCCGCAACCTGCCCGTGCGCAAGCTGTTCCTGGGGGCGGCGCTGGTGCTTTGCATCCAGCCCATCGGCGGCTATTTCGAGTACCAGGAGTTCGTGTCGACCAAGCAGGAGGGCTCGGCGTTGCTGGCGCTGGAGCAAGCCAATGCCGACCTGACCGACCAGCAGGCGGAGACGCTGCATGACTACCGCCATGGCGAAGAGCTGAGCCATCCGGACGTCGAGAAAGTGGAGAAAGCCTCGGTCAAGATGCGCACCAGCTACGGCACTGCTGCGGCCAAGGTGCGGGCAAAGGTGGCCGAGAACGAGACCACCCATTACTTCACCGGGCAGGGCATGGGCGAAACACTTGGCATGATGTTGCTGGGCATGGCGTTGTTCAAATCCGGCGCGCTGACCCTGGGTTGGTCGACGCGCGCCTACGCGATCATGCTGGTGGTCGGCTACGGTTTTGGACTGGGCGTGAATGCCTGGGAAGTCAACCACGTCATCAGCAACAATTTCGAATCCTCCGCCGTGCTGTTGCCATGGACGCTGACCTACGACCTTGGCCGCATCCCGGTGACGCTCGGGCACGTGGCGCTGGCGATGCTGGTGGTGCGCAGCGGCATGTTCCGCGGCGTGTTGTCATGGTTCGCGGCCACCGGCCAGATGGCGCTGACCAATTATCTTGCGCAGAGCGCGATCGCCCTGGTGCTTTTCACCGGGCTTGGTTTCGGACTGTTCAACCAGCTCGAGCGTTACCAGCTCTACTACATCGTGTTTGCAATCTGGGCGGTTGAATTGGCCTGGAGCCCGTGGTGGCTGGCGCGTTACCAGTTCGGTCCCGTGGAGTGGCTGTGGCGTTCGCTGACCCGCTGGGAGCTGCAGCCGATGCGCCGGGTTGCCGCCATTGACGCAGAGCCCGCCGCGGCCTGAGCGCCGCGCAATCAAGACAAGGAGATGACCAGCATGGCCAAGGATCTGCGTGAGTTGCGCGATGCGCTGCGACATTTTGCCCAGGATCGCGAGTGGGACAGGCTGCATACGCCAAAGAACCTGGCGATGGCCCTGAACGTGGAGGCGGGCGAGTTGCTCGAGCACTTCCAGTGGCTGAGCGAAGAGCAGAGCTGTCGCCTCGACGAGGACACCCGCAAGGCACTGGCGCACGAGATGTCGGATGTCCTGCTGTACCTGGTGCAGCTTGCCGACAAGCTCAACGTCGACCTGTTGCCCGCCGCCACCGAAAAGATGCGCCTGAACGCGATCAAATATCCGGTCGACAAGCAGCACGGCCAGATCAAGGCCTGCAAGGAACTCTAGGCCTGCAAGAAACCCCAGGCCGAGGCGATTTGTTCCCAGGCAGTCCGGCAGGGCGGCACGCCGGAGCAGGCATCGATCGGCGCGGATATACGCATTACGCTCGACCAGGCGATTGCCTTGCCAGATCGTTGCGCCGCAACCCTGTTGCGCCTGGTGTCGCTGAAGGCGATGCTTTGACTGGAGTGAACCGGAGATGTCGCGCATGAATCGATTGCTGACCCGCGCCGCCTGCGCCGTACTGTTCGTTTTCGCGCAGGCCGTTTCAGCCGCCACGCCAGCGACCGCGACTGCGCCTATCGCGGCCGCAGAACGCACCATCGTGCTGGTTCGCCACGGCAACTACGTGGCCGACCCGGCCGCCGATCCACAGCTTGGCCCGGGCTTGTCGCCGCTTGGCGTCGCCCAGGCACATCTGGTCGGCGCGCGGCTGGCTGGGTCCGGCGTGCGCTTCGACGCGCTGTATGCCAGTCCGCTGCAGCGGGCGCGCGAGACCGCGGCCGTGATCGGGGAGGATTTTCCGGGGCGCCGCTTCGACGTGATCGATGACCTGGCCGAGTGCACGCCGCCGACGCGTCGCGCCTCGATCATGGCTGGCGAAGCTGCCGATCAACTGGCCGCCTGCCAGGCGCAGTTGGAGCGCGTGTTCGCGGCCTACTTCAAGCCCGCCGCTGGCGCGCCGCGCACCGAGCTGTTTGTCTGCCACGGCAATGTGATCCGTTACCTGGTGGTACGCGCGCTCGGCGTGGACCCGACGTCATGGCTGGAACTGTCGGTCGGGCACGCGAGCATCACCACCATCCACATCGCGGCCGATGGCAGCATGCAGGTCACCTCGGCCGGTGATGTCGGCCATTTGCCGGCCAGCCTGCGCACCGGCAGCAGTGCTGATCCGGCGCGCAGTCTGGCGGTGCCGGCGCTGTAGTCATCGCCGCGGTGATTGCTGCAGTGATTGCCGCGCTGATTGCAGCGCGCGGCGATTGGGTGCGACTCAGGCCGCGTCGAGCAGCTTGAGCATGGCGCGTGCGGCGCTGGCCGAAGACGCCGGGTTTTGACCGGTGATCAGGTTGCCATCGGTGATGCAGTAATCGGCCCAGTCGGCTTTTTTCGAATACTCGCCACCGTTGCTCTTGAGCATGTCTTCCACCAGGAACGGCACCACGTCGACCAGGCCGACCGCGGCTTCCTCGGTATTGGTGAATCCGGTGACTTTCTTTCCGTTGACCAGCGGCTTGCCATCGCTGCCCTTGGTATGGCGCAGCACGGCAGGCGCGTGGCAGACCGCAGCAACGGGCTTGCCGGCGGCGTACGCCTGCTCGATCAGCTGGATCGAATCCTTGTCTTCGGCCAGGTCCCAGAGCGGCCCGTGGCCGCCGGGATAGAACACGCCATCGAAGTTTTCCGCTGCAACGCCTGACAACTTGTGCGTGTTCGCGAGCGCCGTCACGGCCGCTGCGTCCGCGCGGAATCGCTTTGTATCGTCGGTTTGCGCATCGGGCTCGTCACTTTTCGGGTCCAGTGGCGGCTGGCCACCGTCTGGCGATGCCAGCACGATCTCAGCTCCCGCATCCCTGAACACGTAGTAGGGCGCGGCGAATTCTTCCAGCCAGAAGCCGGTCTTCTTGCCTGTATCGCCGAGCTTGTCGTGCGAGGTGAGCACCATCAGGATCTTCATTTGTTGCTCCAATGAGTTGATCTGCAATCGTCCATCCTAGGCGCGCTGCTCGAGCCCGTGTGGCCATCGGACGCCAATCCGGCTACATCATTCAGGACGCGTTGTGGCGAGTGGAGGTGGCGTGCATGCGCCTGGGCGACGGGACAAAGGCACGTCGGTTTCGTTACCCTGCGCTATCGTCGGGGGAACATGCATGTCCTACGTCCGTTGTCTCCGAGGCCTGGCATCGGGCCTGGAATATCCGTCGGATTTGCCGATGAACCTCGATCCGGCCGATGGCAGGCCGGTGGAGATGGTGCTCGACCTGGCGCGCCTGGCGCACGACGCGCCGTCGGCCGGTTGGTACGACGCCGCCCGTCGCGATATGTGGCGTTTCGGTGGCCTGATGGCGCTGGATATCAACGACGCCGACGACGCGCGCTGGATCGTGCCGCTGGGCGAGGGCGGCACGCCGCTGCTTGCATACACGCATCATCCCATCGCCGAACAGGCGGACCTGAAGTTGTGGGTCAAGGAAGAAGGACGCGCATGGCCAGGTCATGGCGCCAATCCGACCCAGAGTTTCAAGGACCGCGGCATGGCCATGGTCGTCGCGCAGGCCCGACGGCTTGGGCTGGGTCGCCTGGCGGTGCCAACGCAGGGCAATGCCGGCGATTCACTGACCCACTACGCGCTGGCTGCAGGACTCAGCGTCGTGGTCGCGATGCCGCCCGACACACCGGCGCCGATCCTGGGCAATGTCGCGGCCGCGGCGTTTCAGTTTCCCGAGCGCGTCACCCTGGAGTTGGCGGGACCAACGATCCGTGAGTCCGGCGCGTTGCTGCGAGAGCGCTACCTCCCGCAAGGCTATTTCTCCGTCGCCACGTTCCAGGAACCGGGCTGGCGCATCGAGGGCAAGAAATCGCTCGGCCTGGAACTCGCGGAACCGGCGCGCGGCTCGACGCGCTGGACATTGCCCGACGTGGTGGTGTATCCGACCGGCGGCGGCACCGGCGTGCTGGGAATGTGGAAGGCCTGGGCAGAACTCGAGACGCTCGGTCTGATCGATGCGCGGCGCCCGCGCATGGTTTGCGTGCAGAGCAACGCGATGGCACCGCTGGTGCAGGCCTTCGATGCCGGCCTTGAGGACACGATGCCGGCGACCGGACCGGGCACGATCGCATTCGGCCTCAATGTGCCCGCAGGCATGGGGCATTTCCGCGTGCTGCAGATCGTGCGCGCCAGTGGCGGTGCCTGCGTGGCGGTCGCCGAAGCCGAAATCGCGGCCGAACTGCGCGGCGTCTGGCGACAGACGCACTGGTGGATCAGTCCCGAGGGCGCGGCTTGCCTGGCGGCGTTGCCGCAGTTGCTTGATCGCGGGCTATTGGCGCGCGGCGAGCGGGTGGTCGTGGTGAACACCGGCTCGGCGGAAAAGTACCTGCCGGCAATCCGCCACCTGCTCGACTAGGCACCTGCTGCGACCAGGTGCCCGCTGTGACCCGACGCTCGGGGCAACTGCCCCTGGGTTCGATTTACAACTGGCTTGCGGCAAAGGTGTCGCATTTGGCTGGCTCGCCGCTGCTGAAGCCGGCGCGGAACCAGCGTACCCGCTGCGCCGATGTGCCATGGGTGAAGGAGTCCGGCATCACCTCGCCCCGCGACTGCTGCTGCAGCCGGTCGTCGCCGATGGCGGTGGCGGTATTGAGCGCTTTTTCCACGTCACCGGTTTCCAGCCAATTCAATTGCTGCTGCGCCAGGTTGGCCCAGACGCCGGCATAACAGTCGGCCTGCAGCTCCATGCGCACGCTCAGGCCCTTGTCGCCTTCCATCGGTGCGCCGCGGGCGCGCAGCTTTTCCACCTTGTCGGACACGCCGGTCAGGCCCTGGATGTGATGGCCGATCTCGTGCGCGATCACGTAGGCCTCGGCGAAATCGCCACCGCCGCCGAGCTTGGTGCGCATTTCGTCGAAGAAGCTGGTGTCCAGGTAAACCTGCTGGTCGCCCGGGCAATAGAAGGGTCCGACCGCGGAGCTCGCCGTGCCGCAGGCTGAGCGCACCGCGCCCGAGTACAGCACCAACTTGGGCGCCGGATACTGGCTGCCGCTTTTCTGGAACACCTGCCCCCACACATCTTCGGTGGAACCGAGAACAACGCTGGCCAACTGCGAGGCTTCGTCGTTGGCCGGCGCTGCGCCGGGCTGGGCCTGCTCGGTGGGTGCCTGTTGACCGGCGACCTGGCCCATCACTTCAAGTGGATTCTTGCCCATCAGCAGGGCGATCACGCCGACGATCAGCAGCCCACCCAGGCCCATGCCGCCCATGCCGACTGCACCCATGCCACGACGATCCTCGACGTTGCTGCTGCGGCGTCCGATTTGCCATTTCATGGGGCGATCTCCGGGGAAAGTGGATCATTGTGGACTGGCCGTGGCGGCAGCGCCCGGCTGCTGGCTGAACAGCCGGATTCGCGCCGACTTGGCTGCGCATTGCACTGGTGCTGCGCTAGGCCTGCAGCGCCTGGATGATTGTCCAAACGCTCATGCCGACCAGGATCAGCGAGCCGATCGTCCACAGCGTGGCACGGGTTTCATGCGTACGGGCGGTGGCGTAGGCGACAAAATGCAGGAGTCGCGACACCACGTAGCCATACAGCGTCCACCTGGCGACGGTCAGCGATGGGCCGGCGAGGACGAACAACAGTCCGGCGACCAGGAAAAAGGGAATGTTCTCCAGGTCGTTCATCTGGATCCTGCGGATCCGTTCGACGCGCTCATTGGGCAGCAACTGCGAGGGATCGGGCGCCGGGTTGAGCGCTGTCTTGCGCAAGTCTTCCGGTGCGCGGAAGCCGCCCTTGGATTGCATCATGCGGACCACGGTCAGCCAGGACATCGCGACCACCTTGAGGATCATCAGGCTGGCGGCGATGGCATAGGTGGCCAATACAGGATCGTGCAGGTTCATGGTGCCTCCCCAGGCCCGTTATGCAGCGCATCGGACCACCATTGGGCCGTCCGGGCAAGCGACCCCGCTGCGTGCTGATGGTTCCGGCCCTTGGGGGTATGCTGGAGTTTCATCTACTGCAAGGAGGCGGTCATGACAACGTTCAAGGTCGGTTACATCGTCGGAAGCCTGGCCAAGGCATCGATCAACCGCAAGCTGGCCCTGGCGCTGGTGAAACTGGCCCCCCAAGGCATGGAACTGGTCGAGTTGCCGATCCGGGACCTGCCGCTGTACTGCTACGACTATGACGACCACTACCCGGCGGCAGCCACTGCCTGGAAGGAGGCGATCGCCGCGGTCGATGCGGTGCTGTTCGTCACCCCCGAATACAACCGCTCCATTCCGGGTTCGCTGAAGAACGCGATCGATTGGGGCAGCCGTCCCTATGGCACCAACAGTTTTGCGCGCAAGGCCTCTGCGGTCATCGGCACCTCACCCGGCGCGATCGGGACCGCCGTTGCGCAGCAGCATCTGCGCAGCATCCTGAGCTTCTGCAATTCGCCGCAGATGAATTCGCCGGAGGCCTATATCCAGTTCAAGCCGGGGCTGGTTGATGACAACCATGACGTGACCGTGGATTTGACCCGCGATTTCCTGCGCAAGTACATGGAGGATTTCCATGCCTTCATCGAACGCGTGCTGACCGTCGTCCCGCGGGCGCAGTGATCGTGGATACCTTCCTGATTGGCGGCGACATGCCGGTGCACCGGCTCGGCTTCGGCGCGATGCGCGTGACCGGGCGCGGTATCTGGGGTCCACCGGAGGATCGCGACGAGGCGCTGCGCACCCTGCGCGCCCTGCCCGGACTGGGCGTGGATTTCATTGATACCGCCGATGCCTATGGACCAAATGTGTCGGAGGAACTATTGCGCGAAGCGCTGCATCCCTACGATGGCATCGTGGTCGCGACCAAGGGTGGACTGGTGCGCCAGGGGCCGGACCAATGGTCGCCGGATGGGCGTCCCGAGCATTTGATTGCCCAAGCCAAGGGCAGCCTGACCCGGCTGGGCGTGGAGCGCATCGACCTGTGGCAATTGCACCGGATCGATCCGAAGGTGCCGCGTGACGAGCAGTTTGGCGCGGTGCGCCAGTTGCTCGACGAGGGCATCATCCGCCACGCCGGGCTGAGCGAAGTTTCGGTGACCGACATCCAGGCGGCATCGATCCAGTTTCCGGTGGCGACCGTGCAGAACCGTTACAACCTGGCCGATCGCGCCAGCGAAGACGTGCTGGCGTGGTGCGAGTCCGCAGGCATCGGCTTCATCCCGTGGTTCCCGTTGTCCGCTGGCGAACTCACCCGCGAGGGCGGGGTGCTGGACTCGGTCGCGCAGGCGCATGGTGCGACCACGGGACAGATCGCGCTGGCCTGGTTGCTGCGTCGCAGCCCGGTGATCCTGCCGATCCCGGGCACCGGAAAAGTCGCGCACCTGGAGGAGAATTGCGCTGCCGCACGGATTACGCTCAGCGACGCAGATTACGCACGACTGCTGGCGGTTGCGGCATGATTGCAGCTACCGACTCCAGCCGCAGGGCCACCGACATGTCGCCGATCCAACCAATAGTCTTGCCGATCGCCTTCGAGACCTGCATGGCCGCAAATAGCTGGACGCGTCCCGGGCACTGAGGTGGCTGGACCAC
>JBBRZU010000084.1:0-10857 GCA_038236425.1 Lysobacterales bacterium | reverse complement strand
TGGTGACGATGTTCTATACCTCCTGCCCGTACATGTGCCCGCTGATCGTTGACAGCGGCCTGGGCGTGGACCACGCGCTGACGCCGGCCGAGCGCGCGAAGCTGCGGGTGCTGCTGGTATCGCTGGATCCGGCGCGCGACGACGTTGCCGCGCTCAGCGCACTGGCGACCAAGCGCAAGCTTGACCGCCAGCGCTGGACCCTCGCGCGCACCGACGCTGCCAGCGTGCGCAAGACCGCCGCCGTGCTGGGCATCCGTTATCGCGCTCTGGCCAACGGCGAGTTCAACCACTCCAGCGTGCTGCTGCTGCTCGATGCGCAGGGCCGCATCATTGCCCGCACCGAGAAGATGGGTGCCGTGCCGGACCCGGATTTCCTGGCCAAGGTGCGCGCCACGCTGGCCAAATCCTGAGCAGGCGGGCCACGTTGGCAAGGCGGGATCTGCCTGCTGCTGTCATCGGCCCGCTGTTGTTGTGCCGCTGTCATGGGGCTGTCATGTGCGCGCGCTTGACTGTGTGACAGTCCGGCGACAGTGCCGGGGGAGCCCCGCATGAACCGCCGCACGCCACTCGTCCTTGCCACCCTGCTGCTCGCCGCTGCCAGCGCCCTTGCGCTTGCCGCCACGACGCCACGCATCGAGCAGCAACTCACCCCGGAACAGATGCACGCCACCGGTCTCGACACGCTGACATCGGCGCAACTGGATCTGCTCAACACCTTGCTGCAGGCCAAGGCCGAAGCCGCCGAGCGCGCGCGTGCCGCGGAGCCGGGCCGCCTGGCCGAAGCCGGCCGTGCCGCGGGCGCGGGTTCGTCGCTCAATCCGGCGTCATACATCGGACTTGCCGACCAGCCGATCAAATCCCGGCTGGTCGGCTCCGTATCGGGCTGGGAACCGGGTACCGAGTTCCATCTGGCGAACGGTCAGGTCTGGAAGGTACTCAAGGGAAACATGACGCTGCGCAAACCGATGCAGGCGCCCGAGATCATCGTGATGCCGGGCATCGCCGGCCGTTGGTTCCTGCAGGTGGACGAGGACCTGCCCAAGGCGCGCGTGTATCGCACCGATTAGCTGACCCGCCAACCAGCGGAGCAGGCGGTACGGATCAACGCGACGGTTTGGCCGGCATCGGAAAGGCGGTGACCACGGCTTCGCCGGTGGCGGCATCGCGGATGGCGGTCTTGCCCTTGCGCTCGACTTCCTCGATGCGCACGATGCATTGCATCGGCAGATGCAGCGCGCGCGTGCCGGCGAATTCGTCGCGCAGGCGTTCTTCGGTGGGGTCGACCACGAGCCCTTCGTTGACGTCGAACACCAGGTCGCGCACTTCGGTGAAGCCCCAGAGCGCGCCCGAGCTGACGCTACGCGCGTACAGCTCGTACACTTTTCCGGCGTTGAGGAAGGTGATCTTGTACAACGACTTGCTGGCCATGGACATAGTATAGCGAGCGCGCTGCCGGCCCAGTGTGCGGCCGGTGTGTTGCGTGTCGGCGAGCGTCAGGGACGCGGCAGCAGGACGCGCCGCCCATTGACATCCAGGACGATGCCATCGCGGCGGATTTCCGCGACCACGGCATTGCCGAGCGCGGCACCTTCGATGATGCGTTGGCCGTCGACGATCGCAAAGCGCTGGGTCGGATCACTGTTCCACACATGCACGCTCAGCTTCAGCGGCGGCAGCGCGGCGCGCTCACCTGCGCTGAGCGTGGCGAGCGAGGGCAGTATGTCGGCGGGGGGCAATGCAGGCTCGGGCGGCGCCGGCACCGCTATCGCCGGCGGCAGCGTTTCCGGAGGTCCAGCAGCCGGTGTGGCTGCTGCGGCATCTGGACCTGCCGCGGATTGGCGTGGCGTGGGGGGTGCTGGCGGCGGCGCTGCCGCGGGCACCTGGCTCGGACGCAAGGCGGGATCGGCGGCCATCGGCGCGGATGCGTCGTGCGGGGTCGGGTAGGTCGGTGCATTCGGGGCCGGGGCGTGCGCTTCGCCGGCGTGTGCTGTCGCGGTATCGATGTCGGCATCAAGAGTGCCCGCCGCAACCGTGACCTGCGCGCTGGTTTCCGATGTCGGCTGTCGTGACTGCGGCCAGAACAGCAAGGCCACTGCAACCAGCACGAGCAAGCCGCCGGCGATCACCGGCCATTGGCGAAAGCCTTCGCGCCGCGGTGATGCTGCCAGTGGCGTGGCGCCATAAAGATCCGGCGACTGGCCGCGACGACGCTCGGCCTCCGATTTGCGCAGGGCTTCCAGGATCAGCGACATCAGCCCAGCCCCCGCAGCTCGAGCGCGATCCAGAGCATGGCGGCGCCGCCAAGCAGCAGGCACCAACCGAAGATGCGCAGGCCGCTGCCGCCGGTGATGGGGGGCGGCAAAACTTCCTTTGCGGCGTCATCCACCAGCTTTGCATCCACGCGCGCACGACCATGCACGTAGCCCGCAAGCAGGGCGCGATCGCCCAGCACATTGAGCAAGCGCGGCACACCGCCCGACAGCGTGTGCAGGCGGCGAACGGCGCCATCGTCGAAGGGAAACACGCTTGCCCCGGCGATGCCGATGCGGTGGCGCAGGTAGGCCGCGGTATCGGCCGACTGCAGCGGCGCCAGGTGGAAGCGCGCGGTGATGCGTTGCGCCAGCTGCCGCAATGCCGGCCGCGCCAGCGTCTCGCGCAGCTCGGGTTGGCCGAGCAGGACGATCTGCAGCAATTTCTGGGTCGGCGTTTCCAGGTTGGTGAGCAGGCGCACCTGTTCCAGCAGCTCGCGTGAGAGTTCCTGCGCCTCGTCGATGATCAGCACGACGCGCAGGCCCTTGGCATAGGCGTCGAGCAGGAAGTCGTTGAGTTCATCAATGCGCGACTTCAGGCTGCGCCGGCGC
Organism: Lysobacterales bacterium; assembly: GCA_038236425.1. Taxonomy (GTDB): domain Bacteria; phylum Pseudomonadota; class Gammaproteobacteria; order Xanthomonadales; family Xanthomonadaceae; genus Arenimonas. Next base: position 7,996 of record JBBRZU010000084.1, on the reverse strand, counting down.
GAGGACGGCGGCACGCGCAGTTCCTCGCAGATGCTTTCGACCAACTCGAGTGGCGTCTGCTTCGGATTGAGCACCAGGGCAACGCGCACATTCTCCGGCAACTGCTCCAGCGCCAGCCGGCATAGCGTTGTCTTGCCGGTGCCGACTTCGCCGGTGAGCTGCACGAAGCCGCCGCTGCCGCCCTGGCCGATGCCATACATCAGGTGCGCGAGTGCGTCGCGATGGCGCTCGCTCAGGAACACGAAGCGCGGATCAGGAGTGATCGCGAAAGGCGGCTCGGCGAGCCCGTAGTGACTCAGGTACATCCTCCTAGCCTACGCAAAACCCTGAACGGGGTCAGTTCCCTCACAACCCTGAATGGGGCCGGTTCCTTCACGGCCGATAATGCAGTCTCGCGTGAGGAGCCCGGCCCTGTTCAGGGTTGTGAGGGAACCGGCCCCGTTCAGGGTTCGGAGAGGGTGACGGCGATGGCGAGGTGGTCGGAGCCGGCGGCCGGAATCGAGCGGTAATTGTCGACGTGGAAGCCGGCGGTCAGGATGTGGTCGAGTGCGCGGTCGGGTGCCCAGCTGGGAAAGGTGGGAACGCAGAGTTCCGGCGGTGCCAGCCGGGTCTTGCGGTACAGGCGCTTCATTTCGGGCGCGTTCGGATCGCAGTTGAAGTCGCCCATCAGCACCGCGCGCGGCTCGTCCTGCAGCAACTCGGCCAGGAAATCGAGCTGCACCTCGCGCGACTTGGGCCCGAGCGACAGATGCGTCACTGCAAGTACCCAACTCTTCTTGCCGGTGCCAAACCGCGACCACAGCACGCCACGGCCGGCAACGCGGCCCGGCAGGGCGTAGTCGAGCAGCTCGCTCGGCTCCAGCCGGCTCAGCAGCGCGTTGCCGCTGCCGGCAATGCGCGAGATGCGCCGGTTGGCCTGGTGGCTGACGAAGGGAAAGCGGCCGCGTTCGGCGAGATAGTCGCTCTGGTTGCTGAAACCCGAACGCATGCTGCCCGGATCGCTTTCCTGCAGCCCGACCAGGTCGTAGGGCGAGAACAACTCGGCGAGGCTGTCTAGGTTGGCGCGCTTGCCATTGGGCAACACGTGAGACCAGCTGCGCGTGATGTATTCGCGATAGGCACGGGTACTCGACCCGGCCTGGATGTTGCAGCTCAACAATCGCAATTTTTCAGTGGGTGCAGCCATGGTTCCTTCCTGCATCTCGCCCATCCCTGGGCCTGCCGCGTCGGAAACTCAAGCGCTGCATGGCAGGCTTGCAACAACGCGTGACGCGCGTCCCGCAACTGGCGGACGCCATGAAGCAATGATGCAATGGCCTAGGGTGCGCCGGGTGGCGTGCCGGCGCGCTCGCGCGCGACCACCCAGTCGACCGTCTTGAGCATGCCGTCAAAACCGCGATCGGTGGTGACGTTGACGCGGTACTTGCCGTTGATGATGAGGGTCGGCGTTGCCGACACGCCGGTGCGCAGGGCGAATTGCTTGGCCTGGTTGAGCTTGGCGGTGACGCCGAAGCTCTGCATCGTTCCCAGGAACTGCGCCTTGTCCACGCCCCAGCGGGCGTACATCGTCGCGATTTCGTCCGGGGTGCCGGTCTTGACGTACTGGTCCACGAACACGCCATGGAACACCTTGTCGTGCGTGCTTTCCCGGATGCCGAGCACCTGGGCGGCGAAAAAGGCGCGGGCGAAATCGTCCCAGGCGCCGCCGAACACACCGGGCACGTATTCCCAACGGGTGTCGGCCGGCTGGGTCTTGCGCCAGGCGTTGACGTGCGGCTGGAACTCGGCGCAATGGATGCAGCGGTAGCTGAAGACTTCCGCGATTTCGATCTTGGGCTGCTGCGACCACATCGGCTGCGGGGTCTCGAGGACCTCGAAGTCCACGCCCGGGCGCGGCGCGGGGCCGGCCGGCGCTGCAGCAGGTGCTGTGGCAGGCGCGGGAGGCGTGGCGGCATCTGCGGTTGCGCCCGATACGTCGCCGGCGGCTGGCGTTTCAGCGGTGTCCGCAGGTGCGTTGTCGGCAGGCACCGGCACGGCGGCCGGACTGGCCTCGACGGCAGCCGTCGGCGCGGCATCCACGGCGGGTGTTGGATCAGCTTGGCGCGAGCAGGCGCCCAGGGCAACGAGCAACACGGCGGGGGCCAGCAATCGGCGAAGCATGCGCAACTCCTGTGTAGCGGACGGGGCCACCATGGCCCCGGCCAGCTGAATCCAGCCCTTGCAAGCCGGCGCGGCTGCGCCGACGGGCTTAGCGGGCCTTGGCGGTGGCGTCGGGCGCCGTGGCCGCGTGCAGGCCTTCGATGTAGGTGGCCAGGCCCTGGATGTCCTCGTCGCTGAGGTTCTTGGCGACTTCGGTCATCACGATGTTGGCATTGGCACCGGCGCCGGAGACGCCGCCGCCACGGAAATACTGTAGGCGCGTCACCGTGTACGGGGCGTGCTGGCCACCCAGTGCGGGGTAGGACGGGCCAGGATTGCCACGACCAGTCGGACCGTGGCAAGCCAGGCAAGCGGGAATCTTGTCTGCTGCGCGACCGCCGCGGAACAGGTTTTCGCCCACCTGGAAGAACTTCTTGCCTGCGTTCGGGCCGTCCTTGATCACGGTGTCGTCGGCGACGCCCGCGGCGGCATGCCCGGTGGCGAAATAGGCGCCGATGTCACGCATGTCCTGCTCGCTCAGGGCCGCGCCCATGCCGGACATGATGGCATTCTGGCGCTCGCCGCTCTTGAACAGGCGCAGCTGGCGCCAGATGTAGCGTTCGTGCTGGCCGGCCAGGCGCGGGTACAGCGGACTGCTGGAATTGCCATCCAGGCCGTGGCAGGCGGCGCAGGCGCCGGCCTTGGCCTGTCCGGCCTTCGGGTCACCGAAGGCGGCGGGCTTCTCGTCGACCAGCGCGGCGACCGGGGCCGGGGCGGCTTCGGCGATCGGGGTCACTTGCGCTGGACCGGCCGACGGCGCGGCTGAGGCAGCCGGTGCGGTGGCCGTGGCGGCGGGCATCGCGGGCGGTGCACTGGCCTGGGCGGTGGCAGGCTGGGCGGCGCCGGGCTGACTGGCGGTCGGCTGACTGGCGGCCGGGGCGGCAGCCGGCGGGGTCGCCTGGATCGCGGCGGCGGTGGTCAGCAGGACGACGGCGGCCACGCCGAGAATGCGCGAAAACTTCATGGACCAGCTCCGGGGATTTGATTCGGGCGTAAATGCGCCAGCTCAGCGGCCGATTATCCCCGTCCCGGCATGGACCGGTCAATGAAACGCGCGGCCGCGTTGGGGCCTCGCGTACCATGACGGCATGTCCATTGCCCTTTCCAAGGCCGCCTACAAGCTTGCGGCCCACCTTCCGCACCAGTTGCCGGCCGACAATGCTCGCGAAGTGGCCTTTGCCGGCCGCTCCAATGCCGGCAAGTCCAGCGCGCTCAATGCGATGTGCAACCAGCACCGGCTGGCCAAGACCTCCAAGACGCCGGGCCGCACCCAGCAGCTGGTCTATTTCGAAGTCCAGCCCGACCGCTACCTGGTGGACCTGCCGGGCTACGGCTACGCCAAGGTGCCGCTGGACCTGAAGGCGCACTGGCAGGCTTTCATCAACGGCTACTTCCGCGACCGGCAATCCCTGGTCGGGCTGGTGATCGTGATGGACATCCGCCATCCGCTGCGCGAGTTCGACCTGCAGATGCTCGATTACGCCAGCGCACGCAGCCTGCCCGCGCACTGCCTGCTGACCAAGGCCGACAAGCTCGGCCGCGGCGCCGCCGGCAATACGCTGCTCGCGGTGCGCAAGGAGCTTGGTGCGCGTGGCACGGTGCAGTTGTTCTCGAGCGAGAACAAGCAGGGCATCGACGAGGCGCGGGCGGTCGTGACCGGTTGGCTGCAGCTGTAGGGCGAGTCGCTTCGTAGGGCGAGTCGCTTCGTACGAACTGGCGCGCGCCGCGATCACGGCACCCCTCCGCCCGCCCACTCAGACGTCCTTGTCTCAGTGGGCTAGTCGGCCATCCATGGCCTCTGGCGGAGGGGTGCCGCGCTCGCGGCGACCTCGTTCGTGCGCAGCGCTTCGCACCACTACCCCGCTTCGCCACTCCGGGCTGTCCCGCTGCACGTCACCGCCACGCTTCGCGGCGCCGCGACACCGTGCACTGCGGTGCAATGCTGTTGCTGTTGCGTTGCGTTGCTCTTGCTGTCGCAGCGTAGTGCGTCGGGCGTGCGGCCTGACGCGTGACGCTTCGAAGCCCCAGCCACGCAGCAGTTGTCCGAAGCGCTGCGCTCGAACGAGGTCGCGCGAGTGCGTGGGGGGTCCTGCCAAAGGCCATGGATGGCCGACGAGCCCACTGGAACATGGACGTTCGAGTGGGCGGGCAGGACCCCCCACGCACTCGCGCGCGCGCCAGTTCATACGAAGCCGCGGAGGGGTGCCGTGATCGCGGCGCGCGCCAGTTCATACGCAGCGATTCGGAGAACTAATCGCGCATGCGCGGATCGAGGAGGGCGCGCAGCCAGTCGACGGCGGTGTTGATCAGCACGATCAATGCGCCGAGCACGAGCACCACGCCGAGCACGAGCGTGTAGTCACGGTTGAGTGCACCCTGCACGAAGTAGCGGCCGATGCCGGGGATGCCGAACACCTGTTCAACGATCGCCGAGCCACTGACGACATTGATCAGCGCAGGTGACAGCCATGCAGCGATCGGCAACAGGGCGGGACGCAGTGCGTGGCTGAACAACAGGCGCGCTGGGGACAGCCCGCGTCCGCGCGCGGCTTGCATGTAGTCGGCACCGAGTACTTCGACCAGGCTGGCGCGCATCAGGCGTGCGCAATAGGCCAGGTTGGGCAGGGCCAGCGCGATTACCGGCAACACCATGCTGCGCCAGCTGCCATCCCAGCCGCCGGCGGGCAGCCAATGCAGGGTCACCGCGAACAGCAGGATCAGCAGGGGCGCGACCACGAACTTCGGCATCGCCAGGCCAAGGCTGGCGCCGATCATCAGCAGGCGGTCCCACCAACTGCCCGCGCGCAGCGCCGCCGCTGCGCCCAGCGCGAGGCCGCCGAGCAGTGCCAGCGCCAATGCGAGCACGCCATTCATCGCCGACACCGGCAGGCTTTGTGCGATCAGTTCGCTGACGCGATAGTCGGGATACTGGAACGAGGGGCCGAGGTCGCCGCGCAGGACATCGCCGAGCCAGCGTCCGTACTGGGTGACCAGCGGCTGGTCGAAGTGGTACTGCGCGGCCAGTTGCGCCTGCACTTCGGGCGGCGCGGCCTTTTCGGTGTCGAACGGACCGCCTGGCGCGGCGCGCAGCAGGAAAAAGCACAGTGTGGCGAGCAGCCACAGGCTCAGCAGCGCTTCGAGTGCGCGCAACGCGAAAGTCTTCACTGCGCTGGCGCCGACGTGGGCGCGAGCGAGAGAAATCGGCTGGCGTGGTGGTCCAGCGCATTGGCCTGGAAGCCCTGCACCCGCGGCGCGACCAGGTGGTGCGAGGCGTAGAAATAGATCGGCACGATGGCCTGGTCGCGGAGCAGGCGCTGCTCGGCCTGCTGCAACGCGATGGCGCGGGCTTCCGGCGTGGGCGCGCGGTCCGCCGTATGCAACAGCGCATCGAACGACGGGTCGGACAGGCCGCTCCAGTTGGTCTGCGTGCCGGTTTCGAAATTGGCCAGGAAGTTGCGCGGGTCATCCACGTCCGCGATCCAGCCGCCGCGGAAGGCCTGGGTGATCACGCCGCGCTGGCGGTTGCCGACGAAGACCTTCCATTCCTCATTGCGCAAAGTGACCCGTGCGCCGAGCACGTCGCGCCACATCGAGGCGACTGCAAGGTTCAGGCGGCGATGCGGTGTGGACGTGTTGTAGCGCAACTCCAGTTGCAGCGGATTGGCCGGCGAGTAACCCGACATCGTGAGCAGGCGACGCGCCAGCGCCTCACGGCGACGCTGGGTCCAGGACGCCCAGTGCAGACTCGCCGGTGCGTAGTTGGACACGCCCGGTGGCACGACGCCGAATGCCGGCGTCTCGCCCAGGCCGGTGATGAAACGCGTGAGCTTGTCGCGGTCGATCGCCAATGACAGCGCTTCACGCAACAAGGGCGCATCGCGCAGCGGCGGCTTGCGCAGGTTGAGCCCGATCCACATCGTTCCAAGATAGGGACTGATGCGCAGTTGCGTGCCGAAGCGCCGGCGCAAATGCGGCAGCGGCTGCGGCGGAACCGTTTCGCTGATGTCCAGGCCACCCGCTTCGAAGCGCTGCAGTTCGCTCGCTGCATCTTCGGTCACGTGGTAGCGCACGCGGCCGATCGGTGCGGGCGCGCGGAACTGCGCGTTGCGCACCAGATCGATCCGGTTCTGCGGCTGCCAGGCCGCCAACGCATAGGCGCCGTTGCCGACCAGGTTGCCGGGCCGGGTGTGTTGCGCACCGTGCGCGCGCACTGCGGGCAGGTACACCGGGTAGGCGATCGGCAGCAACAGCAGTTGCGGCAGCGCCGCGCTGCGGCTGAGCCGGAACACGACAGTGCGCGGATCCGGGGCAAGGATTCCAAGTTGTTCGACTGGCGCGCGGCCGGCCTGGACATCGCTGGCGCGCTCGACGGCATCAAAGTGCACCGCGAACGGTGCGGCCGTCGTCGGTGCAAATGCGCGGCGGAAGCTGGCGACGATCTGTCCGGCATCGAGCGTTTCGCCGTTGGACCAGCGCAGTCCGGCACGCAGGTGGAAGGTCCACGTGCGGCCATCGCCGGACACGTCCCAGCGCTCGGCCATACCCGGAATGATCCGGCCGCGCGCATCCTCGGCGACCAGGCCTTCGTACAGGTCGCGCAGGACATTGCCGCAGGCCACTTCGGGGCAGCGGTGGGCATCCAGGGTGGACGGCTCGGGACCATTGCCGCGATCGAGCACGCCCGGATCCCGGCCCGCGGCGGGTGCTGTCCCGGCGGACAGCAGCAGCGCGCAGCCCAGCGCCAGCGACGCAGCCCCGTGCCGCAGCGCGCTTCGCGCCCCGGCGACGGGCCGCGGGATAGACTTGGCGTCCTTCATGTCTTGCGATTGTAGGGCGGCGCCCCCAGATCGCGTGAACGCCTCCGGGGAATCACCGTGTCCAGTCCGAGCACTGCCAAGCATTCCCCGATCACGGGCCGCGACGAACTGGTGGCCTTCCACGCCAGTGGTGGCCGTCCGATCGAGCAATGGACCATCGGCACCGAGCACGAGAAGTTCGGCTTCCGCCTCGACGACCTGCGCCCGCCCACCTTCGATGGCCCGCAGGGCATCGAGGCAATGCTGCGCGGCCTGACCCGCTTCGGCTGGCAGCCGGTGGAAGAGCACGGCAACATCATCGCCCTGCTGCGCGACGGCGCCTCGATTACCCTCGAGCCCGCTGGCCAGCTGGAACTGTCGGGCGCGATGCTCGAGAACATCCACCAGACCTGCAAGGAAACCAACGCCCACCTGGCCGAGGTGAAAACAGTCGCCGCCGAACTCGGCCTGGGCTTTCTCGGCATGGGCTTCCAGCCCAAGTGGGCACGCGCGGACATGCCGTGGATGCCCAAGGGCCGCTACAAGATCATGCGCGACTACATGCCCAGGGTCGGCTCGCTTGGCCTGGACATGATGACCCGCACCTGCACCGTGCAGACCAACCTGGACTTCAGCGATGAAGCCGACATGATCAAGAAGTTCCGCGTGTCGCTGGCGCTGCAGCCGATCGCCACCGCGCTGTTCGCCGACTCGCCATTCACCGAGGGCAAGCCGAACGGCTACCTGAGCTATCGCTCGCACATCTGGACCGATACCGATCCTGACCGGACCGGCATGCTGGATTTCGTGTTCGAGGATGGCTTCGGCTTCGAGCGCTACGTGGACTACCTGCTCGACGTGCCGATGTACTTCACCTATCGCGATGGCGAATACATCGATTGCGCCGGCCTGAGCTTCCGCGATTTCATGGTCGGCAAACTGCCGGTGCTGCCCGGCGCGTTGCCGACCTTGGCCGACTGGTCCGACCACATGACCACCGC
>JBBRZU010000083.1:0-11215 GCA_038236425.1 Lysobacterales bacterium | reverse complement strand
TCACGCAACCGGGGAACTCGAGCAGCGCATCTTCCAGCGCACGCAAGGTTTCGATGTCCAGGTCGTTGGACGGCTCATCGAGCAGCAGCACATTGCCGCCCTGCAGCAGGGTCTTGGCCAGGTGCAGGCGGCCGCGCTCACCACCGGACAGGGTGCCGACCAGTTTCTGCTGGTCGCTGCCCTTGAAGTTGAAGCGGCCGATGTAGGCGCGCGACTGGATCTCGACGCTACCGATCTTGATGATGTCCGAGCCGCCCGACACTTCCTGCCAGACGTTCTTGTTGCCTTCCAAAGCATCGCGTGATTGGTCAACGTAGGCGATCTTCACCGTGTGCCCGATGTTGACCTCGCCCTTGTCCGGCTTCAGCTGCCCGGTGATCATCTTGAACAGCGTCGACTTGCCGGCGCCGTTCGGGCCGATGATGCCGACGATCGCGCCGTGCGGGATAGTCAGGTTGAGGTCATCGATCAACAGCCGGTCGCCGAAGCTCTTGCTGACGTTCTTCAGCTCGATCACCCGGTCGCCCAGACGCTCGCCCGGCGGGATGAAGATTTCGTTGGTCTCGTTGCGTCGCTGGTAGTCAACCGCCTGCAACTCTTCCAGCCGCTGCAGTCGCGCCTTGCCCTTGCTGCGGCCGCCCTTGGCATTCTGCCGCGACCACTCCAGTTCCTTCAGCAGCGCTTTCTGCCGACTCTTTTCCTGCGAGTCTTCCTGCTTGAGGCGTTCGGTCTTCTGGGTCAGCCAGTCGCTGTAGTTGCCCTTCCACGGGATGCCGCGGCCGCGGTCGAGCTCGAGGATCCACTCGGCGGCGTTGTCGAGGAAGTAGCGGTCATGGGTGACCGCCACCACGGTGCCCGGAAAGCGCGTGAGGTACTGCTCCAGCCACTCGACCGACTCGGCATCAAGGTGGTTGGTCGGTTCGTCGAGCAGCAGCATGTCTGGCTTGCTCAGCAACAGGCGGCATAGCGCCACGCGGCGCTTCTCGCCGCCGGACAGCTTGCCGCAGATGGCGTCCCAGGGCGGCAGGCGCAGGGCGTCGGCGGCGATCTCAAGCTGCAGCTCCAGCGTGTCGGCGTCATTGGTGGCCAGGATTGCCTCCAGCCGCGCCTGGTCGGCGGCCAGCTTGTCGAAATCGGCATCCGGCTCGGCATAGGCGGCATAGACCGCATCCAGCATGGCTTGGGCGTGCAGCAGCTCGCCGACGCCTTCCTCGACCGCCTGGCGCACGGTGTGTTCCGGGTTGAGCTGGGGTTCCTGCTCCAGGTAGCCGACCTTGATGCCCGGCTGCGGGCGCGCCTCGCCCTGGAAGTCGGTATCCACGCCGGCCATGATCCGCAGCACCGTGGACTTGCCCGCGCCGTTCAGGCCCAGCAGGCCGATCTTGGCGCCCGGGTAGAAGCTCAGGGAAATGTCCTTGATGATCTCGCGCTTCGGCGGCACGACCTTGCTGACGCCGATCATGGTGTAGATGTATTGCATGGCTAACCTCAGTGGGAGCGGCTTCAGCCGCGACTCGGCAGGGAATCGCGGCTGAAGCCGCTCCCACAGTCCGGGTGGTTGGAATCCGCCGATTATCCTCGTTCGGCCGGGCCTGCGCTACCTTCATTGGCCCTAAACACCTGTCGGGGCTACAATTTCCGACTGTCCCGACCCTCCCGAGGCCCCGATGTTCGCCAGTGACATGCGCATTGCCGGTTACGACCCAGTCCTCGCCGAGGCCATGGCCAACGAGCGCCAGCGGCAGGAAGATCATGTCGAGTTGATTGCCTCGGAAAACTACGCCAGCCCGCGGGTGCTCGAGGCCCAGGGCAGCGTGCTGACCAACAAGTACGCCGAAGGCTATCCGGGCAAGCGCTACTACGGTGGCTGCGAATACGTGGATATCGCCGAACAACTGGCCATCGATCGTGCCAAGGAGTTGTTTGGCTGCGATTACGCCAACGTCCAGCCGCATTCGGGCTCGCAGGCCAACCAGGCAGTGTTCTTCGCGCTGCTCAAGCCGGGCGACAAGATCCTGGGCATGTCGCTGGCACACGGCGGCCATCTCACCCACGGCGCCAAGGTCAATATCAGCGGAAAACTTTTCGACGCCGCGCAATATGGCGTGGACGAGAATGGCCTGATCGATTACGCCGAGGTCGAGCGGCTTGCGCAGGAACATCGGCCGAAGATGCTGATCGCCGGCTTCAGCGCCTACTCGCAGGTGGTGGACTGGGCGCGCATGCGCGCCATCGCCGATGGTGTCGACGCGTTGCTGTTCGTGGACATGGCGCATGTTGCTGGGCTGGTCGCGGCGGGTGTGTATCCGAGCCCTCTGCCGCATGCGCATGTGGTGACCTCGACCACGCACAAGACGCTGCGTGGCCCGCGTGGCGGCATCGTGCTTGCGTCCAATCCGTCGGACGAGTTGGTCAAGAAATTGCAAAGTATCGTCTTCCCCGGCATCCAGGGTGGCCCACTGATGCACGTGATCGCGGCCAAGGCCGTGGCGTTCAAGGAAGCACTGGAGCCGTCGTTCAGGCAGTACCAGGCGCAGGTAATCAGGAACGCCCAGGCCATGGCGAAAACGCTGATGGCGCGCGGCTACAAGATCGTCTCCGGCGGCACCGAAAACCATCTCATGCTGATTGACCTGATCGGCCGCGACGTTACCGGCAAGGACGCGGAATCCGCGCTTGGCAAGGCGCACATCACGGCCAACAAGAACGCCGTGCCGGGTGACCCGCGCTCGCCGTTCGTCACCTCGGGCCTGCGCATCGGTACCCCTGCAGTCACCACGCGTGGCTATCTGGAGCCGGACTGCGTCGCGCTGGCCGAATGGATGTGCGACGTGCTCGATGCGCCCGGAGACGAAGCCGTGATCGCCGGCGTGCGCGAAAACGTCACCCTGCAGTGCCGTCGTTTCCCGGTGTATGGCTGACGCGTGCATTGCCCGTTCTGCCAGCACGAAGACACCCGCGTCATCGACTCCCGGGTCAGCGAGGACGGCGCGACCATCCGCCGTCGCCGCGAGTGCGAGCAGTGCAGCGAGCGCTTCAACACCTTCGAGACCGCTGAACTCAAGTTGCCGGCGCTGATCAAGAGCGACGGCCGCCGCGAAGCCTTCGACGACCGCAAACTGCGCACCGGCTTCGAACGCGCGCTGCAGAAGCGCCCGGTCACGGTGGAGCAGGTGGATGCAGCCGTGCGTGGGGTGATCCATGCGCTGCGCATGACCGGCGAGCGTGAAATCCCGTCGCGCCGGCTGGGCGTGTTCGTGATGGACGAATTGAAGAAGCTCGACCAGGTTGCTTACGTGCGCTTTGCCTCGGTGTATCGGCGGTTTGAAGACGTGGCGGATTTCCGCGAGGAGATCGAGCGGCTGGAGCGGGACTTGCCCGGGATGGCGACCGAACAGCTTCCTCTCCTTGACGAGTTGGTCCGCGGCAGCAAGCGCTGAAATGCGCATCGGTTTCCTCGACGCGCATCGCGACGCGATCCCGGCGCTTGCCGCCTGGCACCACGCCGAATGGGGCCACCTCTATGCCGAGTGGACCCTGGACGTGGGCCGCGCTGAACTCGAGGACCACGCGACCCGACGCCAGCTGCCCACCACGCTCGTACTGCACGACGACGAGGGCCGCCTGCTCGGCTCGGTGAGCCTGGTGCTGGAAGACGCGCCGGAATTCTGCGACGAGGGCAGCCCCTGGCTGGCCAGTCTGTATGTGCGCGAGGATGCGCGCGGGCAGGGCTTGGGCGCGCTGTTGGTGCGCGAAGCGATGACGCTCGCGGCCCAACTTGGGGTGGACGAATTGTTCCTGTTCACCCCGGCGCACCGCGATTTTTACCAGCGCCTGGGCTGGACACACCTCGTGCGCACCTCGCTCAAGGGCACCGCAGTGGACCTGATGCGCTGCGAACCGCTGCAAGTGCGCATCGACGCAGCGCAGCTTGCGTTGTCGGCGTGAGCACCATGCCCGCTTGGACCGCCACCGATCACGCCATGATGGCGCGCGCCCTGCAGCTGGCCGAGCGCGGCGCATTCAGCACCAAGCCCAACCCGATGGTGGGCTGCGTGATTGCCCGCAAGGACAAGATCGTCGGCGAAGGCTTCCACCTGCGCGCCGGCGAGGCACATGCCGAGGTGCATGCCCTGCATGCCGCCGGTGACAAGGCGCGCGGCGCCACCGCGTACGTCACCCTCGAGCCCTGCGCGCACGTCGGCCGCACGCCGCCGTGCGCGGACGCCCTGGTGGCGGCCGGCATCACCCGCGTGATCGCCGCCTGTCGCGACCCCTATGCATCGGTGGATGGCGAAGGCTTCCGCAAACTGATGGCTGCCGGCGTGCTGGCTGAAACCGGATTGATGGAAACAGCGGCGCGCGAGCTCAATCGCGGTTTTTTCTCGCGCATCGAACGCGGCCGTCCCTGGGTCAGGGTCAAGCTTGCGGCGAGCCTGGACGGTCGCACCGGGATGGCCAGCGGCGAGTCGAAGTGGATCAGCTCGCGCGCCGCGCGCGCCGATGTACAGCAGTGGCGTGCACGCAGCAGTGCGATCCTCACCGGCAGCGGCACCGTGCGCGCCGACGATCCGCAGCTCACTGCGCGACTGCCGGACGGCCAGCCGATGACACCACCGCTGCGCGTCGTGCTCGATACCCGTGGCGGCCTGGACGCCACCCACCGTGTCTTCGATGGCGCCGCGCGCACACTTGCCGTACATGCACTGGACATGATCCCGGGCTATCCCGACAGCATCAGCGCCTTCGCCGTGCCGCGCGACGGTGACGGCCTGGACCTGCACGCCATGCTGTCGCAACTTGCCCAGCGCGAGGTCAATGAGCTGCAGGTGGAGGCGGGTGCGACGCTGTGCGGTGCGCTGTTGCGCGACGGCCTGGTGGATGAGCTGTTGCTGTACCTGGCCCCGGTGCTGCTGGGCGACAAGGGGCGGCCCCTGTTCGCTGGACTGGGCATCAACCTGATGGCCGACCGACTCGGCTTGGACGTGGTGGACCAACGCCAGGTCGGCACCGACATGCGCCTGCTGCTGCGCCCGGCGCGCCGCTGATGTTCACCGGCCTGGTCGAAGCAGTGGGGCGGCTGGACCGCAGCGAGGCCCGCGGCGGTGACCGTCGCCTGCGCATTGGCCTGCATGCGCCGCTGCCGGGTGAGCCGCTGTCGCTGGGCGAAAGCATCGCGGTGTCCGGTGTCTGCCTGACCGTGGTTGCCTTCGATGCGCAGGGTTTCGAGTTGGATGTGTCGAACGAGACACTGTCGCTCACCACTCTCGGTGCACTCGCGATTGGCGCGCCACTCAACCTCGAGCGTGCCTTGCTGCCGACAACGCGCCTGGGCGGGCATCTGGTTTCCGGCCACGTGGATGGCCTGGGCACATTGGAATCGACCGCGCCCGATGGTCGCTCGCAGCGCTGGCGCATCGCCGCGCCGCGCGCGCTGCTGCGCTACATCGCGGCCAAGGGGTCGATCTGCGTGGACGGCGTCAGCCTCACCGTCAACGCCGCCGACGGCACCGGCTTTGAAGTCAACCTGATCCCGCACACCATCCAACACACCAGCTTCGCCCATGTGGCGACAGGCCAGGCCATGAACCTTGAAGTTGATCTGCTCGCGCGTTATGCCGAGCGCCTCGCGGTGATTCCAGCATGAGCTTCGCCAGCATTCCCGAACTGCTCGAGGAAATCCGCGCCGGCCGCATGGTGGTGATCGTTGATGACGAGGATCGCGAGAACGAAGGCGACCTGATCATGGCCGCCAGCATGGTGCGCCCGGCCGACATCAACTTCATGGTCACCCATGCCCGCGGCCTGGTCTGCCTGTCGTTGACCGAAGCGCGCTGCCGGCAGTTGGCATTGCCATTGATGGTGACCGACAACCGCTCGGCGTTCCGGACCAATTTCACCGTGAGCATCGAGGCTGCCGAGGGCGTCACCACCGGCATCTCCGCCGCCGATCGCGCGCGCACCATCCAGGCTGCCGTGCGCGCCGACGCCAGCCCCAGCGACCTCACCCAGCCGGGCCATATCTTCCCGTTGATGGCGCAGCCCGGCGGTGTGCTTGCGCGCGCAGGCCACACCGAAGCGGCCAGCGACCTGGCGCGACTTGCCGGGCTGGAACCTGCGGGCGTACTGGTGGAAATCCTCGATGCCGACGGCGGCATGGCGCGCCGGCCAGCGCTGGAAGTGTTCGCGCGCGAGCATCGCCTGAAGATCGGCTCGATCGAAGAACTGATCCGGCATCGCCTCGCGCACGAGCACACCGTCGAGCGCATCGACGTGCGCGACATCGACACCGACGCTGGCCCGTTCAAGCTGCACACCTACCGCGACCAGCTCAGCGGCGAAGTGCACTTCGCGATGGTGCGCGGTACGCCGCTGCACGACACACCGACCCTGGTCCGGGTGCATGTGAAGAATCCGCTCGCCGATGTGCTGCGCTGGCGCCGTGCCGACTTCGGCATCGGCGTGGACGAGGCAATGCGCGCGGTCGCCGATGCGGGCTGCGGGGTGATCGTCGTCCTGGCCGAGTCACTGCCTCCGGAGCGCCTGCTTGCGCGGATGCAGGAATTGCCGCCGGTGACCGTGGAGGGCGTCGCGGAGTGGCGTCGCAATGGCGCCGGTGCGCAGATCCTCGCCGACCTGGGCCTGGGCAAACTGCGCGTGCTCGGCACCCCGCGTCGTCAGGTCGGGCTCGCCGGCTTCGGATTGGAGGTTGTGGACTACGTCGCGACCCCCGGCGCCGCGCCGACGCCGGCATGAACAGTCGCATCGGCGCCGCCGGCGCGACGCCCGGGCCCGCCGGTCCGGCCTGTTAGACTGTCGACCCGACAAACGCTTGCTGCCCATGCCCCAGATCGAAGGCGCGTTGCGGCCCCTGCCGGGCGCCCGCTACGCCATCCTCGCCAGCCGCTGGAACCCGCGCATCACCGATGCGCTGGTGGATGGCGCGCGTGCGGCCCTGCTGGCCCACGCCACCGACGCCGACAACATCGATGTCATCCGTGTGCCTGGCGCATTGGAGTTGCCGCTTGCGGCCCGCGCATTGGCGCAGGCTGGCCGCCACGCCGCCGCGATTGCATTGGGTTGCGTGGTGCGCGGCGACACCCGGCATTACGAGATGGTGGCCGACGAATGCGCCCGCGGCCTGATGCAAGTATCGATCGACCATGGCTTTCCGATCGGCAATGGCGTGCTGGCGGTCGAGCAGCATGCCGACGCGCAGGCGCGCGCCGGTGGCGTCCACGGCAACAAGGGCGAGGAAGCCGCGTTGGCTGCACTTGAAATGGCCGACCTGTTGAACACGCTCAAGGGACCACGCACATGAAGCCGCACCGCACCGACGGCATCGATCCCGCCGCCCGCTCGCGCGCCCGTCGCCGTGCGCTGCAGGCCCTGTATGCCTGGCAGATGTCGTCCTCGCCGGTGGACAAGGTGATCGAGCAGTTCCGCGACGAGCAGGACATGGAAGTCGCCGACCTCGAGTATTTCGAAGCGTTGGTGCGCGGCGTGGTGCGCCACCACGAGGAACTCGACCTGGTGCTCTCACGCTATATCGATCGCACCATGGACCAGGTGGATCCGATCGAACGCGCGGTGCTGCGGATCGCCGGCTTCGAGCTTGCCCATCGCCCCGACGTGCCCTACCGCGTGGTGATCAACGAAGCGATCGAGACCACCAAGCGCTTCGGCGCCGAACACGGCCACACCTACGTCAACGGCGTCCTCGACCGCGCAGCCATGGACTGGCGCGCCGTCGAGATCCAGTCGGCGCGCCGCTAGGCGCAGGGCGCCACGCATGGCGCAGGCACCGACAACCCCCGAATTTTCACTGATCGAACGCATCCGCGCGCGCGCCGGCGTGCGCGACGATGTGCTGCTGGGGATTGGTGACGACGCGGCCATCGTGCGTCCGCCAGCCGGCATGGAGCTGGCGATCTGCTGCGATACGCTGATCGCCGGCCGGCATTTCCCCGAGGACACCGCGGCCGCCGACATCGGCTGGAAATCCCTCGCGGTCAACCTCAGCGATCTCGCGGCGATGGGCGCGCAACCTGCCTGGGCGACATTGGCCCTGAGCCTGCCCGACGCGGACGCCGACTGGCTCGACGATTTCCTGGACGGATTCTGCGAACTCGCCGACCAGCACCATGTCGCGCTGATCGGCGGCGACACCACGCGCGGCCCGTTGGTGATCACGGTCACCGTGCACGGACTGCTACCGGCTGGAAGCGCGCTGCGCCGCGATGGCGCCGGCATCAACGAAGACATCTGGGTAACCGGCACGCTGGGCGATGCCGCAGGCGGATTGCGGCAGTGGCAGGGCGGCGGACTGCAGTCGGCCAAGTTGCGCTATCGACTCGACCGCCCGACGCCGCGGGTGGATGTCGGACTGGCGTTGCGCGCGCTGGCCAGCGCCGCGATCGACCTCAGCGATGGCTTGGCCGCCGACCTCGGGCACATCCTCGCGCGCAGCGGCGTTGGTGCGCAGCTCGACCTGGGCCGGCTGCCGACCTCGCGCACACTTGCCGAGCATTTCCCTGACGAGCCGACCCGCTGGAGTTTGCAATTGGCAGGTGGCGACGACTACGAGTTGTGCTTTGTCGCGCCTGCCGCGCAGGCGCTGGCAATCGAACAGGCCTTGTCCGATTGCGATGTCACCGCCACCGTGATCGGTCGCATCACCCGCGAGCCAGGGCTGGAACTGCTGCAGCCGGATGGCGACGTATTCACGCTGGTTGAGCCGGGCTTCGATCACTTTGCCAGGGGTATGCCGAATTGAATGCGTCGCCGGCCAGCGCGGGCGCCTTGCTGCGCCACCCCTGGGGCTGGATCGGCACCGGGTTCGGCTGCGGGTTGGCGCCACGTGCGCCGGGCACCGTCGGTTCGCTGGTGGCCTTGCTGCCGTGGTGGTTCGCGTTGCGCCACCTGGAACCGCGCGGCTATCTGATGGTCGTGGTCATTGCATTCGCGGTCGGCGTGCTTGCCGGCAACTGGCTGGCCGAGCGCACGCGCATCGCCGACCCGTCGGTATTCGTCTGGGATGAATTCGTCGGCCTGTGGATTGCGCTGTTCCTCGCGCCGCCGGGCTGGCCGTGGATGCTGGCGGGTTTTGCGTTGTTCCGCCTGTTCGACATCTGGAAGCCCTGGCCGGTGTCCTGGGCCGACCGTCATGTCCACGGCGGTATGGGAATCATGATCGATGATGTGTTTGCGGGGATCTACGCAACCGGCATCTTGCAGGTTGCGGCGGCGCTTCTGCCCGTCACCTGATCGCAACGCTGCACGCGCTGCGTGGCTAGCGCTGGGTAGCTGGGGCTGGGTAGCTAGGGCTGCAATGCGCGCAGTCGCGCCGCGGCCACCTGGGTCTGGGCACCGTCGCCCTGAAGCTGCGCCTGGGTGGAGACCAGGCGCTTCGGGCTTACGTCGGCCATCGGCGGCAGCAGCGCCGTGGCGAGCACGAGGTCCTTCGGCTCGGCGCGATGTCCGGCCAGCGACTCGTACAGGGACAGCGCGATCAGCAGTGAGCCGTCCAGGCTGGGATGCCCCATCGCATCCTGGGTCATCGGCGTTGCCGGATCGGACTTTGCATGGGCACGCAATTGCGCGCCGACATCGAGCGCGTCAGCGCCTACCTTGCCGGCGAGCTGGCGCAACCCGCGTCCGAGTTGTGCCTGCCAGATGGAGTCCGGCCCCCAGGTCCCGAGCAACACGACGCGCATGCCGTGCTTGCGCGCCAGCTCGGAAAATTCGCGATGCGCGACCGCGCTGGCGCGACAGGTTGCCTCTTCGCGTTGTTGCGGCTTGGCCAGGCAAGCCAGGGTGCCGCCGCGTTCCTGCAGCACCAGCACCTGCCATTTCCCGCTGGCGATTTCCTGTGCGGCAACGCCATCGGTCCAACGTTCCGACAGGCTGCCTCCCGGTGCTGCAAGCAAGTCCGCGTGGATGCGGGTTGTCCCCGGCTGGCTGGCGTCGATGGCATTGAACAGGGCAGGCAGGTTGTTCACGTAGCTCAGGCTGTTGCCCAGGATCAACACGTTGATGGACTTGTCGACTGCTCCGTTCGGCGACTGCGGTTCGGCAGCGCTCGCGCCCACGCAAGCCAGCAGCATTCCGAAGGCGGTGCCGAGGATGGCGGTATGTCGATGCATGCAGCGCTCTCCGATGTCGCGCGACGGGGCGGCCGGCATTACCACAAGTCGTCGAGCGTGAATGCCGCCGGGATCCACTCGCACTGCAATTGCCCGGATACAGCTGCAACGGCGACCACGTCGAACCGGCAGGGTGCGTTCGACAAGTCGCGCCGTGATTTGAGCCAGGCTTGTGCAGCGCGCGCGAGTTTGCGGCGCTTGGCGGCATCCACCGACATGACCGCGCCGCCAAATCGCGTACTGCTGCGGAAGCGGACTTCGACGAATACAACTGTTGCACCGTCGCGGACGATGAGGTCCAACTCGCCAAAGGGATAGCGCACATTGCGGGCGAGCAATTGCAGGCCCCGCACTTCCAGGAAAGCCAGGGTCGCATCCTCGGCGTCCTGCCCCAGTTGCCGGCGATCAGGGCCAGCGCTGGCCACTCAAAGGGGCCGGCCGCGGCCGCCGCTGAACACCGCCCAGGCCGGGGTGCGGTTCACCGGCCCGGTGATGTCGATCTGCAAGGTGCCGGTGGCGCCGCGGATGGTGAATGACGGTTCGTTGTAGAGCCGCTCGAAATACGCCGCCAGCTTCCATGCGTCAGCACCGAAAGCGAACAGGCGATTGGCGCCGCCGCGCGCGCTCGACAGCCTGACCGTGCTGGCCTCGGGCAGGCCGGACGACTGGCCGAGCAGCCACGGCAGCTCGGGATATTCGGTGCCGTCGAGCTCGATATCATTGCGCGCATTGGCGCCGTTGAGGATCAGCGAGGTGGCGATGCGCGGCAGCCCCTTGGCAGCCGAGGCTTTCAGCTGTGCCACGACGGTGCGTGCCTGGCCTGCTTCGAGTGCAAGGAATACCGCCTGCGCCGGCGTTGGTCCGGATTGCAGGACACCCAGTTGCGCGTTGACATCGGCGTTGTCGCTGGTCACCGGGATCTCGACCAGTACATGGCCGCCACCTGCCGTCAGCGCGGCACGGAACGCAGCCGTTGCGCGCCGCGCGTTGTCGGATGCGTTGGCGAACACAATCACCTGCTTGAGCCCGCGGCCGAGCAGCCGTCGTGCCGCGCCCGCACCCTCGTCGTC
>JBBRZU010000082.1:0-11323 GCA_038236425.1 Lysobacterales bacterium | reverse complement strand
CTTGGAGGCGATCGCTGCATCCATCGCCGCGATGATCGCGTCGGCGGCTTCGCTCCAGCCCATGTAGCGCAGCATCATCTCGCCCGACAGGATCACCGAGCCCGGGTTGACCTTGTCCTGGCCTGCGTACTTGGGCGCGGTTCCGTGGGTCGCCTCGAACACCGCATGACCAGTCACATAGTTGATGTTGGCGCCCGGCGCGATGCCGATGCCGCCAACCTGCGCTGCCAATGCGTCGGACAAATAATCGCCATTGAGGTTGAGCGTGGCGACCACGTCGTACTCGGACGGACGCAGCAAAATCTGCTGCAGGAAGGCGTCGGCAATCACGTCCTTGATGATCAGGCCGGCGCCGTGCTTGCCTTCCGGGATCACGTGCCACGGGCCGCCATCCAGCGGCACCGCACCGAACAGGTCGGCGGCAACCTGGTAGCCCCAGTCACGGAAGCCGCCTTCGCTGAACTTCATGATGTTGCCCTTGTGCACCAGGGTCACCGACTTGGATTTCTGCGCGATGCCGTACTCGATGGCGCTGCGCACGATGCGCTCGGTGCCCAGGAAGCTAACCGGCTTCAGGCCGAGGCCAACCTGCACCGGCAGCTCGCGATGCGGCGCGCCGATGCCTTCCAGCGCACGCTGCCACTCGGCATTGCGCTCGGCGGTGCCGAAGCGGATCTTGGCGAACATCGCCGGGAATTCCTTCTGCACGAAGTCCAGCACCTTCTGCGCATCGGCGCTGCCGCCGGCCCACTCGATGCCCGCGTAAATATCCTCGGTGTTCTCGCGGAAGATGGTCATGTTGATCTGGTCAGGGCGCTTCACCGGCGAAGGCACGCCCTTGAACCATCGGACTGGCCTCAGACACACATACAAGTCGAGCATCTGCCGCAGCGCGACGTTGAGCGAGCGGATGCCACCGCCGACCGGCGTGGTCAGCGGGCCCTTGATCGACACCAGGTAGTCGCGGCAGGCCTGCACGGTTTCATCGGGCAGCCAATTGCCGACGGCGTCGTTGGCCTTCTCGCCGGCCAGCACTTCCATCCAGTAGATTTTTCGGCTGTCGCCATAGGCCTTGTGCACGGCGGCATCAAGCACGCGCACCGCGGCGCGCCAGATGTCGGCGCCAATGCCATCGCCTTCGATGAAGGGGATGATCGGATTGTTCGGCACCGACAATTTGCCGGCGGCGATGGTGATCGGGGCGCCGCCTGGCGGCGGGCTGAGCGTGACGTCTGCCATTGGAACTCCTGGATGCAGCGTCGCCGCACGGATGCCGGCGCCGCCTGTGGTTCGGACCGGCTATTGTAAGCTCAAGACTTTCCCCTGCCGGAGCCACCCATGCGTGCACTCCTCCTGCTTGCCCTGGTACTACCCCTGAGCCAACCCGCCGACGCCCAGCGCAAACGGCCCCCGCCGCCCTGCGCTTCCGCCGAGCACCGGCAGTTCGACTTCTGGCTTGGCGACTGGCAGGTGTTCGACAAGACCGGCGTCGTGCAGCGCGAACGCATCACCTGGACGCCGAATGCGGATGGCAGCGTGCGCCAGTTCTGGGAGTCATCCAGCGACGACGGCAAGCGCTGGACGACGGCCTTTGACGGACTCTACAAGCACCCAAACAGCGGCTGATTCAGCGCACCTGGAAGGGACGCGATGCCAGCACGTGCCCGCCGACCAGCACATCGACCTTGTAATCGCCGCTCGGCCACGGCTCGGCGTTGCGCACGGTAAACGTGGTGGCGGTAGCCTGGGTGGGCGCCAGCTCCTGGGTGGTTTCGGCGAAAGCCTTGCCATCAGGGCCAACCCAGCGCGCGACCAGGGTCAGGCCCGGATGCGCGCCGGTGCTGAGCAACGAGGCATTCAGCGTGTCGCTCGGACTGAACTGGTCCTTGTCCGCCAGCACGACCCGGTCAGCATCCAGCGCGCTGCCCAACTGCAACGCCGCCACGTGGAACTCGCCCAGGTCGGGCGATGCCGGGTCGCCACCAATCTCGGCGACGTGACCGCCATCCACTGACACGCCGCCCGTTTCGGCGGCATTGGTGGCATTGGCGCTGCCGGCGGGTGCGTCCGCTGCGCTGTCGCGCTTGCAGCCCGCGAGCATTGCCGAGGTGGCCAGCGCGAGCAGGACGATCGCCAGCAGCTTCAGCGCAGTCGCATGCATCGGGGCGTGGCTGGTCGTGCTGGGCCTGGTCGTTCTGGGCCGGGTCGTGCCGGGCGGGGACGGGAAAAGACGTGTGCGCATGGTGATTCCTGGCGATGGACGCGGTGTCACTGCCGCGATGTGCGGGTGTTGCCGGGCATCAGCCAACCCGGCGTGGCGCGGAACGGATTGATGTCCAGGCCACCGCGACGCGTGTAGCGCGCATACACCGACAGGCGGGTCGGTGCGCAGGTGGCGAGGATGTCGCGGAAGATGCGCTCGACGCAGGCCTCGTGGAACTCGCGGTGCTCGCGGAACGACACCAGGTAGCGCAGCAGGCCATCGCGGCCCAGGCGCGCGCCCTGGTAGTGCACCTGCACGCTGGCCCAGTCGGGCTGCCCGGTCACTGGGCAGTTGGACTTGAACAAGTGCGAGACAAGTGACTCCTCGACGACGGCATCGGGGTTGGCATGCAACAGCGACGGGTCGGGCGGGCCGTAGGTATGGATCTCGATCGGCAGGTCATCGATCAGCTCGCCTTCGAGGTTCTCGATCGTGCTCGACATTTTCGAGGTCAGCGTGCCGAGCATGACAGTCACCGGCGCACCCGCGATCGCGGACAGGTCGTCGGCGAGCATGTGCCGCAAGCCGTCTGTGTCGGACACGCGATGCTGCATGTAACTGTTGAGGTAGAGCTTGAAGCTCTTGGACTCGATCAGGTTGGGTGACGTCGCCGGCACCCGGACTTCGAGCAGGGCGACGCGCGGGCGGCCACGCGCATCCAGCCAGCCCATCTCATAGGCATTCCAGATATCCACGCCGATAAAGGGCGGCGGGTCGGCGAAGCCGAGCTCGGCGCGGCCGGCGGCACGCGGAATCGCAAACAGCAGGCCCGGGTCGTAGACCGTGGGCGGGGCGACGATGCGGCCGAGCGTGGAGTCTTCTGGTGTGCTCATGACGACGGGGATGCTAGCACCAGGGCCGGTGCTCGCGCGCCAGCTGGCACCAGGGCCGGTGCTCGCGCGCCAGCTGGCACTAGGGCCGGTGCTCGCGCGCCAGGTAGTCGGCGCTCTGCATCTCCACCAGGCGCGAGCCGGTGCGTTCGAATTCGTTGGCCACGCGCTGCCCCGTGTACAACGACAGCGGATCGGCGGCGGCCGACAGCAGCAGGTTGACGTGGCGGTCATAGAACTCGTCCACCAGATAGACGAAGCGCCGCGCCGCATCCTCATTGCTGCCATCGAAGCGCGGCACGCCGGAGATCAGCACGGTATGGAATCGTCGCGCCAGCTCGATGTAGTCGGCGGCCGATCGCGGCCCTTCGCAAAGCGCGCTGAACTCGAACCATGCGGTACCGCCGCCGCAGGCGCGCATCGGGATCTCGCGGCCGTTGACGTGCAGCGGCTCCAGATGTCCTGCCTCATGCCCGGCGATGCGCGCGAAGTGTTCGGCCAGCGCGCTATCGGCTGCATCCCCCGGCGGGCGAATGTAGGTGGCGGCGCGGATGAGTTGGCGCAGGCGATAGTCCTGCGCGCTGGCCAGTTCGCGCACGGCGCAGTGTGTTTCCAGCAGCGCGATGCAGGGCAGGAAACTGGCCCGCTGCAGGCCATCGCGATACAGCTCGGACGGCGGGATGTTCGACGTGGTGACCAGGGTGACGCCGCGGCCGACCAGTTGTTCAAGCAGACGGCCCAGGATCATCGCGTCGCCGATGTCGCCAACGAAAAACTCGTCGAGCATCAGCAGGCGCAGATCCTGCGCCATGTCCCTGGCGACCACCGACAGCGTGTCTGCGGTGTCGGGCAGCGCGCGCAGTCGCGCATGCACCTCGCCCATGAAGCGGTGGAAGTGCCAGCGTTGCCTCGGCACGCTGCCCAGGTTGTCGTAGAGCAGGTCGGCAAGAAAGGTCTTGCCGCGGCCGACGCGGCCCCACAGATACAGTCCGTCCACCGCCACCGGTTCGCGGAAGCGCGCCGCCAGGCGGTCGATCAGGCTGTCGGGTTGCGCGGCATGCAATTGCTCGTGCAGTCGGTCGAGTTCAGGCAACAGGGCCGACTGTGCGGCATCGGCCTGCCAGTTGCCGGCGGCGATGCCGGCGGCATAGGCCTCGGACGGGCGGCTCATGGAGCGATGCCCATCATGTGCAGGAACGACTCATGTTGATGGACGCGTCCTGCTGCTGCGCGATGCACGGGCGGGCGCGGCCTAGGCCGGGGCCAGGCGCAATGGCGGCAGGTTCTTGCGCACGCCGTTCTTGATCGCACCGCGCAGGTCGAGCAGGCGGCGGTGGAAGAAGTGGCCGGTGTCGGGCATGCGCACGATCATCGGTGGCGGCTGCAGTTTTGCCGCCCAGGCGAAGACGCCAGCGGCGTCCACGATCTCGTCGGTCTCGCCCTGGATCAGCAGCCACGGACAGGGCGGCGGCAACACGCCGGTGAAATCGCGAAACCCCACTGGCGGCGAGATGCTGATCATCTGCTTGACCGGCAATTGCCGCGCCGCCTTCAACGTCACCCAGGCGCCGAAGGAAAATCCGCCGAGCCAGAGTGCATCGTCGGCGCGCGCAGCCTGTGCCCAGCGCGCGACGGCCAGTTGGTCGAGCACTTCGCCGCGACCGTTGTCGAACGTGCCTTCGGACTGGCCCACGCCGCGGAAGTTGAAGCGCACCGTGGCGATGCCGCACTCGACCAGGGCACGCGAGGTCATGGTGACGACCTTGTTGTGCATGGTGCCGCCATCGGGCGGATTGGGGTGGCAGAGCACGGCCACGCCCCGGCGCGCCGCAAGCGCATCCGGCAGGTCCACGGCCAGTTCCAGCAGGCCGGCCGGCCCGGGCAGGAGCAGGCTGCCCGACTCGGTCGGGAAACTCGGCGGCGATGTGGCGACGGGTGGCATGGAGGGAATCATAGCGGCTGGACGGGCCGGGGCGGACTCGCCCCCCAGCCGCGTCCCAGGGTCGGTCCGGGTCGGTCCGGGGCGCTCAGCGCCGCAGATCGAGGCCAAGCAGGATCGGGTCGTGGTCGGATGCGCGCCAGGTATCGCCCTCGGTATCGCGGTGATAGTCGAAGGCGTCGGCTTCATCGGCGTTGTTGTGCCACTCCACGGCCCCACGCAGCCGCGGCGCCAGGGCTGGCGTCAGCAGTGCGTGGTCCAGCCGGCCGACCTGCCCGTCGAAGGTGAAGCTGTAGGGCTTGCTGACCTTGGCCAGGGCGAACGCATCCTGCCAGCCCGCGTCGCGCAGCAGCTGCAGCGGCGCTTCCATCGCGTGCGCATTCAGGTCGCCAACCAGCAGTGCCAGCTTGCCGCCGCTATGGGTCGGGTCGGTGCCCAGCCAGGCGTTGACGCGCCGTGCCGACTCGACCCGCATCGGCGTCCAGCAACCCTGGCCATCGTGCTGGTCCTGCTCCGGCCCGCTGGCGGCATCGGCGTCGCGGCCACAGCCCTTGGACTTGAAGTGGTTGACCTCGACCACGAACACCGGCCCCTTGCCGGCGCGGAAGGCCTGCGCCATTGGCACCCGCGAGCGATTCTCGAACGGGCCGCCGGTGAGGAAAACCGGCTTGCCCCGTGGCTGCACGCGGCTGCTGCGGAAAATCATCGCGACATGGATCGCATCGCTGCCCAGTCGCGCGCCGGTATTCACCAAGGTGTAGTCGCGCGCCGGACCGGCGGCATTGAGTGCAGCAACGAATTGGCCAAGGGTCGAGTCCGGCCCGCTGCCATCGTTCTCCACTTCCATCAGGCCGGCGATATCCGGGCGCAGCGCCTGCACCACCGCCACCAGCTTGCGCTGCTGCATGCGGTATTGCGGCTCGGTTTGCGCGCCGCGTTCGGTCGGAAATCCGCCGCCGTGGCCGTCGCCATTGAACAGGTTGAGCAGGTTGAGGCTGGCCACGCGCACATCGCCTGGCACATCGGGTGCGGCCGGGCGCGGCGCCTGCACGATGTCGAGCGGGCTGGTGAGTTGCAGCCGGTACTTGCCTCGGCTCTGGTCGAGGATGCCGGTGACGTGGCGCAGCTCGCTGCCCGCGCGCACCGGTGCGGCATCGGACAACGGCTGCGGCAGGAACCACAGGGTCTCGGGATCCTTGCTGTTGCGGTTGTCGTCGAGCAGCAGCGTGCGGCGCGCGTTGTCGCCGGCAACGCGCGCAGCATCCGGACCGGGTGCAGCCAGCTCGGTCGGCTGGAACAGGCGGCCAGCAAAACTTGCCACCAGCTCGCCGTAGCGCGCCAGGCGGTTGTTGTCGGAGATGGTGAGCGGCGCACTGATCGCCAGGCGCATGCCTTCGTAGCGTTCCCAGTCGGACGCGTCGACGGGCGCGGCGGACAACACCAGCGGCGCGACTTCACCGCGGCCGATGACGCGCACGACAGCATCGCGCAGTTCGGTCAGCGTGCTCAGTTCGTTGTCGCCCAATTCGGCCACCGTGCCGGACACCTCGACCCGATCGCCCGCGTGCAGCACCGGCTCGCTGCCGCCGTGCTCGCTGTCGTTGTCCATCGCGCGCTGCACGAACAGGCCATCGGAGGTGGCCGGGTCGCCGTCACCGGCGTCCTGCAGGAACACACCGCCAAGGCCGCGCGCGAAATTCCCGGTCACCACGCCTTGCACTGTGACTTGCCGACCGAGCAGCGGGCTGCGCAAGCCGGTGCCCTGCACGGCGCCGATGGCGACCTGCACGGGGATCTGCACGTCAGCACCCGCCGCGCCGGTCGGGTCGGCCGCGATACTGCCGTGGCTGCCGGCCTGGCAGGCGGCCAGCAGGCCAAGCGCGGCCAGGCCGCAGGCCGTGCGAAGGCGGGCCCGGAGAACGACCGGAGAGTTGGCAGTGCAACGGGTATCGGGCATATCGGGCTCCAGAGACGACGACGCCGCCCGGAGGCGGCGCGATCGGTGTTGCGAAGGCGGGCTACTTGAGCTGGGTCAGCATCCAGTCAACGGTGGCCTTGACCTGTTCGTCGCTGAGCGCGGGATTGCCGCCGCGGGCCGGCATGATGCCTCCGTCCGGGCCGTTGTAGCCGTTGATCGCATGCAAATGCAGGGTGTCGATGCCCTGGGCGATGCGCGCGGTCCAGGCGGCCTTTTCCAGCTTCGGTGCCAGCGCCACGCCGGCGGTATGGCAGCCGGTGCACAGGTTACCGAAGATCACCGAGCCATCCAGGGTGCCGTCGTAGGCGACCTGGCCCTTGGCAGCATCGGCGGCGGCGGCCGCAGCGGCGGCCTGTGCGGCAGCGCCGGTGGAGCCGGCAAACACCGCGCCCGCAGGCTGGATGCGTGCCAGCGTCGCGGCCTCGGCGACCGGGTTGGGCTCCGGGGGCTTCTGGCCGTTGATGTAGATGCCGAGCAGGATCAGCAAGATCGTGACGCCGACCAGGAAGGCCATCACTTGCGAGAAATGCTTGAGGAATACGAGATCGTGGTTGCGCACGGGAGATCCGGAGCAGGGCGAAGACGGCGATTATATCGGCCGCGCACCCTCCCGCGAAGGGCAATGCGTCGTTTTCCGACAGCAATGGCCTTGATCGGGGCCGGGA
The DNA here is from genome assembly GCA_038236425.1 of Lysobacterales bacterium. Classification (GTDB taxonomy): domain Bacteria; phylum Pseudomonadota; class Gammaproteobacteria; order Xanthomonadales; family Xanthomonadaceae; genus Arenimonas. The sequence goes on along the minus strand of JBBRZU010000082.1, from coordinate 3,648 downwards.
CTGGCAGGCTGATCGGGCCCTGGCCGCGGTCTGCCTGCGGTTCTGGATCCTTCCCGCGGCCCTTCGCCCGGACGCGGCAATCGCAGCCGGTGCGACGGCTTCGGGCATCATGGCCCGATGCCTGTGCCAACCGATTTCCGCCTGTACCACGGCAACGACCTCGAGCTGTTGGCGGGCTTGCTGGCGGCGGAATTGGCCCGTCCCGCGCCCGGAGCTGCCCTGCTCGCCCCGGACACAGTGCTGATCCCGCAGCCGGCGATGCGCCGCTGGCTGCAGAAGCACCTGGCCGAAGTGCATGGCATCGCCGCCAACCTGGAGTTCCTGGCGCCCGGTGAATTCGTCGCACGCGCGCTCGATGCCAATCTGCCCGATGCCAGTGCCGCGCCGATCGCCGATCCACGGCGGCTGCGCTGGCGCCTGTGGCGAGTGCTGTCCGACCCGGTGCAAATGCGCGCCCCTGTCCTGCGTCCGCTGCTGCCGCTGCTTGGCGGCGCCGATCCGGCGCTGGCGGCCTGGCAGCTTGCCGGCGAGGTGGCGGACGCGTTCGAGAAATACCAGGCCTGGCGGCGCCACTGGCTGCTGGGCTGGGACCGCGGCGCCGGCCGCGACGACTGGCAGGCCGAGTTGTGGCGGCTGGCCACGCATGGCCTGGGCCACCGTGCGCGGCGCGTGGATGCCTACCTGCAACGCTTCGGCACCGGCGGCGATGACGTTCCGCGTGGGCTGCCCGGGCGGGTGTTCGCCTTCGCCACGCAGAACGTGTCGCCCGATGTGCTGCGGGTGATCGCCAGTGCGTCGCGCTCGGGAATCCTGCACTTCTACTTCCTCTCGCCAGTGCGCGGCTGGTGGGGCGATTTGCGCAGCACGCGCGAACTGCTGCGCGATGCCCCCGACACGGTGTTCTCCGACAACGAAAACCCGCTTCTGCGGGCCAATGGATCGGCCGGACGCGACTTCGTGCGCACGCTGTTTTCCTATGAGGTTGTGCATCCGGATTTCGAAGAACCGGTGTACGTCGGACCGGATCCGGAGCTGCGCACCGGGCTGCTGCATCGCCTGCAGCGCGACCTGCTCGAGCGCCGACCACCACCCGATCAGGATCCGGCCACGCGCGCCGCCCTGCCGCTGTTTGCCACCGCCGGACGCGCCGATGCATCGCTGCAGGTGCACAGCTGCCATACCCGGCTGCGCGAGGTTCAGGTGCTGCACGAACAACTGCGCGCCCTGCTCGAATCCGATCCCACGCTGCAGCCGCGCGACATCGCCGTGCTCACTCCGGACATCGATGCCTACGCGCCGTTCGTGCAGGCCGTCTTCGGCGCCGATTCCGCACCGCGCCAGTCCATCCCGTTTGCGATCGGCGACGGCAGCGCGCTGGCCACCCACCCGGTGGCGCAGGCCTTCGTGCAATTGCTCGCGCTGCCCGAGGCGCGCTTCGGGATCAACGATGTGCTCGCCCTGCTCTCGGTGGGCGCGATCGCCGAACGCTTCGCCATTGCGCCGGTTGAACTGGACACGCTATCGGCGTGGTTGCAGGCCGCGGGCGCGCGCTGGGGCCTGGATGCGGACCATCGCGCCGCGCTCGGCGCGCCGCGCGAGGACGCCTTCACCTGGGCCTGGGCGCTGGATCGGCTGCTGCTCGGGCATGCCACCGGCAGCGATGACGACATCGATGGCATCGCACCGCTGCCGGTGCTCGAGGGCAGCGCCCTGGCGTCGTTCGATCGCCTGCTGCAGGCGCTGCGGGCGCTCGCGCATGCGCAGCGCATCCTTTCCGCCGCGCGCGCGCCGGCGGCCTGGCAGGCAGCACTGTCACAGTTGCTCGAGGCACTGTTCCCCGACGTGCCGCGCGATCCAGGCGACGGACGCGCGCTGGAATTCCTGCGCGCGCTGGTCAAGCAGTTTGCCGACGAGTCGCTCGCGGCTGGCGTCGTCGAGCCGGTCGCAGCGTCCGTAGTACGCGACTGGTTCGATGCTGCACTGGGCGAAGACAACGGACGCCAACCCTTCCTCACCGGCGGCGTCACCTTCGGCAAGATGGTGCCGATGCGGCTGGTGCCGTTCAAGGTGATCTGCCTGCTCGGCATGAGCGATGGCGAATTCCCGCGCCGCGATCCACCCGCCGGAGTCAATCGCCTCGCCGCCGCGCTGGGCGGACCGCAGCGCAAGCTCGGCGATCGCTCGATCCGCGATGATGATCGCGCGCTGTTCCTGCAATTGTTTTCGGCCGCCACGCAGGCGTTTCATGTCAGTTACCTTGGCCAGGATCCGCGCAGTGGCGAAACCTTGCCGCCCTCGGTGGTGGTATCGGAGTTGCTCGATGTCGCCGCCCGCTACTTCGGCGATCCCGGGTTTGCCCGCCGCGACCTGCTGGTGGTGCATCCGCTGCAGCCGTTTTCCCCGGCGGCACTGGGCGGTGATGCCGGCCAGGGTGCCGATGCACGCCGCTTCAGTTACCGACGCGGCTGGAGTGCTGCTGCCGCTGCAGGGGGCGAGGAGCGTCGCAGTGCGCCGCCGTTCGCGCGTCCCCTCGATCCGCCAGCAATGGAAGCACCGCTGGACTGGACCCGCGACCAGCTCGTCCGCGCGCTCGTCCACCCGCCACGTGAATTCCTCGCCGAGCGCCTTGGCCTGCGCACACCCGAACGCGACGAACTGCTGCCCGACGAAGAACCCTTTGACGGCAACGACGGCCTGGGCCGCTGGCAACTCGATACCCGTGTGTTCGACCTCGCGCTCGAGTTGCCATTGCACACGCCGGTGGGCGTGGATGCACTGGCATCGCGCCTGCTGGCCGAAGGCCGCATCGCGCCTGGCGCAGCGGGCCGCGATGCCCTTCGCCATTCAATCAAGCGGCTGGCACCGGCGCTCGATGCCTGGCGCAACGCCGGCGCCACCCGGCCGCGCCCTTGGCAACTCGACCTCGGCCCGCATCGCCTGTCGGGCGTGTTGCCGCGGGTACACGATGGCGGCCTGCGCCAGTTCAGCGCCAGCAAGGGCCATGGCCGCAGCCTGATCGCACTGGGCGTGGATGCGCTGGCCTGGTCGGCGCTGGGCGAGACGGCGCCGATCTCGCGCTTCGTGCTCGACGGCGGCATCGAGACGATTGCAGCGATGCCCGCCGCCGAAGCGCGCGCCAATCTCCAGGCGCTGCTGCAACTGGCCGCGCGGGCACGACTGGAGGCGCTGCCGTTCATGCCCAAGGCCGGCCACTTGCTCTGGCTCGCAGGCGATGACGAGATCGCACGCAAGCAGGCGCGCAAGTCCTGGTCGGGCGCGAACGGCGAAGGCAGCGACGCAGCGGTGCGCATCGCCCTGCGTGGCGCGATGCCGTTCGAACACGCCGCGCAGACAGCGCAGATGGAAATCCTGGCTGCGGAAATTTTCTCCAGCCTTCCTGCAGGCAGCAACGCCGCGGCAAACGCGCTCGCCGCGGCGGCCAATGCGGCAGCCGCAGGCGCAAATGCCGGAGCAGGCGATGACTGAGAAGGCGATGACTGAGCACACACCAGTGTGCGACGCAGCCGCGATGGCCGATGCCGACCTGGATCTTGCCCTGCGCATCCCGATCGCCGGCATCCAGTTGCTCGAGGCCAGCGCAGGCACCGGCAAAACCTTCACCGTGGCGACGCTCTACTCGCGCCTGGT
>JBBRZU010000081.1:0-11486 GCA_038236425.1 Lysobacterales bacterium | reverse complement strand
TTCGGCTGCGCGCAGCACGGCGCCGCCGGCATTTGACACACCGACCGCGATCACTCGCGTGGCCTTGCCATCGAAATGATTGGCCGGGAATTCGCGGCCCAGCACGTGTCGCGCAAACTCGACTGCCTGCTGCACATGGCGTCCCCAGTCTGCTTCCGGGTTGTCGCCCGAGTTCGCGTGCTTGGTGGCGATCGGCGGCGCCGCTGCGTTGGCGACCGGCGGCGTGGTAGCCGACGCGGAGAACTCGACGTCCTCGCCGTTGCTGCGGCGGACACCGTCGAGGCCGACCGCATCCGACGCGCCAACTTCGACATAGCCGGTACCGGTGCCCTTGTCGGTGTAGGCCACCGCGCAGCCGTGCGCCAGGCCCCAGCTGCCGGCCAGGGCGATCGCGCCATAGACGCCGCGCGAGCCCGACGACGCGGTCACCACGATGCAGGGTTTGGCGGGATCGAAGCTGTCGGGCACTTGCAGCAGCACGCGATGCGGATGGGTCGCGCCGGGAATCTTCATCAATGCGTGGAACTCGCGGCCGGGGACCGGCGCGATGGCGCCATACAGCGTGCCGTAGCCGCTGCCCGGGGCAAGGTCGGCAATACCGCGCCAATTGCTCCAGATCGCGCGACGGCGCAATTCAGCGGCAGATGGATGCGCCGGATCAGCGAATGGCGGCGGGATCGGCGAGGACAGCCCGGCCGCGCCGAGTCCGGCGGTGAGCAGGTCATCGTCACCGGCATGGCGCGATTGCAGGATCGAGGACATGGGCACACTCGCGCAGTCTGCGTGGGTGGGAGCACCGGCGCAGCCGGCGAGCGACATGGCCGCGGCCAGCGGCAATACGGAGGCAAACGGAATTCGGGTCATGCACGCACGCTACCAAGCCCGGAGCGCGGGCGCATCGTACCAACGTACAAGGCCCGCCTCGGCAGGCCCTGCTAAGGTTCCCGCTGGTCCTACGCGCGGGTGCGGCATGAGCGATCGTTTCCTGGAGGGGCGCACTGCCCTGGTCACCGGCGCGACCTCCGGCATCGGCCTTGCGATTGCCTGCGCGTTCGGCCGCGCGGGCGCGGGCGTCGCCATCAGCGGCCTCGGCAGCGGACAGCAGATCGCCGATGCGCTGGCGGCAGTGCGCAACGCGGGCGCACCTGCGGCGCGGCACTTGGCCGCCGACCTGCGCGATCCCGCCGCCATCGAAACCATGTGGACGGCCTGCGCCGCCGAATGCGCGCCCGACATCCTGGTGAACTGCGCCGGCGTTCAGCACACCGCGCCGCTGGCCGAAATGCCGTCGGCGACCTGGGACCAAGTCCTGGCGATCAATCTCAGCGCAGCCTTCCACCTCATGCGCCTGGCGTTGCCCGGCATGGCCGCCAGCGGCTACGGGCGCGTGGTCAATATCGCCTCCGTGCACGGGCTGGTGGCCTCAGTGAACAAGGCGCCCTACGTGGCCAGCAAATTCGGCCTGGTCGGCCTGAGCAAAGTCGCGGCGCTGGAATACGCCGCCGCCGGCTCGCGCGCAACCGGCGGTGTCACCGTCAATTGCATCTGCCCGGGCTGGGTCGAAACGCCGCTGATCGAACCGCAGGTGATGGCGCGCGCCGAAGCCCTTGGTGGTGATCGCGAGGCCGGCGTGCGTGCACTGCTCGGCGAGAAGCAGCCGAGCCTGCGCATGTCGCTGCCCGATGACATCGCCGAGTTGGCGCTGTGGCTGTGCCGTCCGGCAGCGCACAATCTCACCGGTGCCGCGTTGCCAGTGGATGGCGGCTGGACATCGCAATAGACGCCTCCATGCCCGGACACCCATGCCTCGCCTGCTGATCGCCGACGACCACCCGCTGTATCGCCAGGCGCTGATCCAGGCGGTGCACGGCGTGCTGCCCGATGCCGAAATCGACGAAGCATCCGACCTGCCGACCGCGCTGCAGGCGCTCAACGCGCGACCCGATACCGACCTGGTCCTGCTCGATTTGCACATGCCGGGCAGCCACGGGCTGATGGGCCTGGTCAACCTGCGCGCCGAGCATCCTGGCGTGGCGGTGGTGATGATTTCCGCGCATGACGACCCAGCCACGATCCGTCGCGCGCTGGCCTACGGTGCCACCGGTTACCTGACCAAGCGCGCTGATCTGGCGACCTTGCAGGCCGGACTGCGCGCGGTGCTCGATTGCGAGGAATGGCTGCCGCCGAGCCTGCGCGATGCGGTTGTGGCGATCACGCCCAGCGCCGGCGACCGCGACACCGCTGCGCGCCTGGCGGCCCTGAGCCCGCAGCAGTTCAAGGTGCTGGCGCGCGTTGCCGAGGGCCGCCTGAACAAACAGATCGCCGACGAACTTGGCATCCAGGAGCGCACCGTCAAGGCGCACATGAGCGCTATCTTCGAAAAACTCGGCGTGCGCAATCGCACCCAGGCCGGCGTGCTGTTGCGTTCACTTGAATTGTCCGACCCGAGCCGTTCCGCGCTCGATCCCTGAGCCTTTCCGGCGACGCCGCCGAAGCGCCCGAAGCTGCCGCAGCGGATGCGTCAGTCGTTGCTTGCCGAGGCATCGGCGTCGCGGGCCGCAATGAAACGCGCCATCACCGACTTCAGCGCCAGTGGCTTGAGCGGCTTGTACAGCAGCTGGCAACCGGCATTGATCACCGCCTGGCGCACGGCCTCGCCGTGGTCGGCGGTGATGATGACGCAGGGCCGCTCCGGCATCAGTGCACGCAGTCGCTCGCGCAACGCCAGGCCGGTGTCACCACCGTCGAGGTGGTAGTCGAGCAGCAGCATGTCCGGCACCGCCTGGGCGATGCAGGCTTCGGCTTCGGCGGCGTCGTGCGCGGCCATCACTTCGCATTTCCAGCCGCCGAGCAGGGCCTGCATGGCGCGCAACACGTCGGCATCGTTGTCCACCACCAGCACCCGGCTGCGCGGCGCTTCGGTGGTGCCAGCGGGCTGGCTGCGCGGCGCTGCGCGGCGCGCGCTGGTGCGCGGCACGGTGATCGAAAAGCAGGCGCCGCGACCAGGTTGCGAGGTAAGGCGAAGCGGATGCTGCAGCAGCCGCGCGATGCGTTCTGCGATCGCCAGCCCGAGCCCCAGCCCCTGGCCGCCACGATCGAGCCGGCGGAATTCCTCGAAGATGGATTGTTGCTCGACGGCCGCGATGCCCGGGCCACTGTCGCGCACCTCGATGCGCAGCAGGCCGTCGCCATCGCGCCGACAGCCGAGCAGGATCCGGCCGGTGGCGGTGTAGCGCACCGCGTTGGCCAGGAAGTTCTGCAGCGCACGCCGCAACAGTTGCGGATCGCTGCGCACCCAGGCGTGGCAAGGACGGTAATGCAGCTCCAGGCCCTTGTGCCGGGCCAGCACGCCGAATTCCGCGGCCAGGTGTTGCAATAAATCGTCCACGGAAAAGGCTTGCACGTTTGGCGCCAGGCCACCCGCGTCGAGGCGTGAGATGTCGAGCAATCCAGCCAGCAGGCCCTCAGCGGAGCCGAGCGCACCGTCGATATTGGCAACTGCCTCGCGGTACTCCGGATGCACAAGTTGCTGCGCCAGTGCGTGGGTGAAAAGGTGCGCCGCATTGAGCGGCTGGGCCAGGTCGTGGCTCACTGCGGCGAGGAAGCGCGTCTTGGCGCGGTTGGCGCGTTCGGCCTCGGCCTTGGCACCTTCCAGTTCGGCGGTGCGCCCGACCACGCGCTGCTCCAGCGTCTCGGCGATGCCTTTGAGCTCGGCTTCGTTGCGACGGAAGTCGGTCACGTCGGTGAAGGTGGCGACGAAGCCGCCACCCGGCATCGGATTGCCGCGGATTTCCACCACGGCATCGCCGAAGCGCCGCTCGGCCACGTAAGGCGTGCCGGCGCGCATGTGCGCGATGCGCTTGGCGACTTGCCCGGCCTCCTCGAGCGCTGATGGCCCGGATGCGCGCCCGGCCGCGCCATCGCCGCTGGCACCGAGCAGATGCGAGCTGACGTGGGAGAAATTGTGCGCCAGCAATTCGGCCACCGGCACCCCGACCCGCAGCATCGACCCCGGATATTCAAACAGCTCGGCGTAACGCCGGTTCCACGCCACCAGGCGCAGGTCGGAATCCACCACGCTGATGCCCTGGCTCATGTTCTCGAGCGCGGCCTCCAGCACCCGCTGGTTGAAGCGCAGCGCCTGCGAGGCTTCGCCCACGATAGTGGCGACGGTGTCCAGGTCGCGCCCCTGCTCGCGGCGCGCGGCATCCAGCAGCAGGCGCGCAGATGCGGCGCCAAGCACCGCGGCCAGTTCACGCTCGACCCGCGCCTCGACCGCGGCCGGCACCACGCCCGGGTCTGCATCGGCATCGGCGAGCAGGGAGCGCACGCTGTCGCGCGGCAGGAAGCGCGCGGCGATCGCACGCAAGCGCTCGCGATCCAGCCCCGATCCGGGCACGGCTTCGGTACGCGCACCGCGTCGGCGTGCATCCAGCGCCGTCACCAGCATGCCCGCCAGCAAGCTCAGGGTCACCGCGCGGCCGAGCCGGCTCCAGTTCCCGAGTCCGAGCAGTTTGTCGGGCGCAAGCCACGACAGTCCCATTGGCCCATTGCGCAAGACATCGCCACCGGCGCCAAAACCCTCGGCCAATACCGGCACCAGCAACGCCCAGGCCCACACGGCAACTGCCACGGCCAGGCCGAGCAGCACCGCACGCGGCGGCGTGCGTGGCCGCCAGACGGCGAAGGCGACCGCGGGCGCCAGCGTCGCCAGCCCGGAGAAACTCACCGCGCCGATGTCGGCCAGCGCATTGTTGCCGGCGATCGCGCGGCTGTATGCCCAAGCCAGCAGGACGATCGCCAGGATACCCACGCGCCGTTGCATCAGCACCGCGTTGCGCAGATCACTACCGCCGCTGCCAGGCAGCCAGGCGCCGCGCAACAGCAGGGGCGCGATCCAGTGGTTGCCGATCATCACGCTCAAGGCCAGCGTGGCCAGGATCACCATGCCGGTGGCGGCGCTCAGGCCGCCCAGGAACGCGACCAGGGCCAGCACGTGATGCCCCTGCGACAACGGCAGCGCCAGCACGTAGAGATCCGAGGGCACGCCATGCGGCGCCAGCAAGGCATCGCCGGCGCGCGCCAGCGGCAGGATCGGCAGCGAGATCAGCAGCATGTACAGCGGGAACAACCAGCGCGCCGTGCGTAGCTGGGATTCGTCGCGGCATTCGACGATGCCGACATGGAACTGGTGCGGCAGCGTCAGCATCGCCAGCGCGCCGAGCAGGATCAGTGCCGGAAAGCCGCTGGCGCCGTCAGGCGGCGCGGCGTGCGCAGCAACTTGCGGCAAGTCGAGCCCAAACCAGACGAACGCGCCCAGCGCGAGCATCGCGCCCAGCTTGAGCAGGGACTCGGCGGCCATCGCCATCACCAGTCCGCGATTGTGCTCGGCCAGCGATGCGCGCCGGGTGCCGAACAGCATCGCGAACACGGCCATCGCCAGCGCGACATACAACGCGCTGTCGTGCCATGGCAGCGGCGAAAGCTGCTCGCGATGCGTGAGCAGGGCGTAACTCATCGTCACCGCCTTCAACTGCAGCGCGATGTAGGGGACGATGCCGAGCACGGCGACGAAGGTGATCGCTGCGGCCAGGCCGGTATTCTTGCCCAGGCGGGTCGCGACCAGGTCGGCCAGCGAAGTGGAGTTCTGTTCGCGCGCGATGCGCAGCAACTTACGCAGCACACCGAAACCGAAGGCATACAGCAGGATCGTGCCGATGAAGGTCGGCGGGATTGGCCAGCCCGAGCGCTGCGCCTGGGTGACCGTGCCGTAGAAGGTCCACGAGGTGCAGTACACCGCCAGCGACAGGCTGTAGACGATCGGCCACTGCCGCGCCAGCAGCCCGGGCCGTCGCTCCGCCCACAGCGCCGCGCCGAACAGCAGTCCGAGCCAGAGCAGTGCGGCAACGATGACCACCGGTTCGTTCAACATGCGCAAAACTCCCTCACCCATCGAGGATAGCGTGTGGGAGCGGCTTCAGCCGCGATTGAAAGCACATCCAGGCAAAGAGAAGGGCCGCTTTCGCGGCCCCTCGGAAACGTTGCGCTGCCTCGCCTTGATTGCCGAAGCAAGCGCACTGCAGCCTTGATCAGAACTCGTACCGGGCCGACAGGCTCCACTGCCGCGGCGCGCCATAGAAACCGGTGCGCACGCCGACCGACGGAACCACATAGCCGGTTGTCAGGTAGGCCTTGTCGTTGAGGTTGGTGCCCTGCAGCGAGAAGGTCCATGCGCCGCCGGTGCGATAGATCACTCCGGCGCTGAGCAGGCCGTAGCCATCCTGGTGGATCGGCTTGGTCACCACGTGGGTGACCGGGTCCAGCGTCACTTCGGTGGTGGCGGTGACTTCGCTCTGGTAGCTGTAGGTGCCGCGGAAGCTGATGTCGCCGCGCTCGCCCACCGCCGTGCGGTATTCGGCATTGATCGCACCCGAGAAGTCCGGCGCGTTGGTGAACTCCTGCTGGTCGGCGATGTTGAAGCCCTTGAACAGGTATTCGTCGAACTTGGCGTCGAGCTTGGCCAGGTTGCCGGAGAAATTCCAGTGATCGTTCGGACGGAACTGGAACTCGACTTCGGCGCCCTGCACGGTGCCCTGGCCGGCGTTGGTGAAGTCGCCGCAGAAGGTCTGCACATTGTTGACCGTACAGGTGGTGAACACCGACAGCTGGATGTCCTTGTACTTGTTGTGGAACAGCGCGATGTTCAGGAACGCGCGCTGGTCGGCGAAGGCCAGCTTGGTGCCGATCTCCAGGCTGTCGACCTGCTCATCCTGGTAGGGCAGCTGCGAGTTGGGCAGCACGCTGGCGCGGATGTTGTAGCCGCCGGACTTGAAGCCGCGCGACCACGAGCCGTAGATGAGCGCGTCGTCGCTCAGCTTGTAGTCGAGGGTGAACTTCGGCGAGACATTGGTGAAAGTGATCGTCTTGTCGAAGCCGATGGTGAGCGTCGGCGGGTTGAAGTTGATGTTGGCGAAGCTCTGGTTCTTGACGACGCCGTTCTTTTCTTCCTGGGTCCAGCGCAGGCCGGCGCCGACGCTGAACTTGTCGGTGAAGGCGTAATCGAAATCGGCGTAGCCGGCGATCGACTTGGTGTAGACGATGCCGTTGGTGGTGCCGTACTGGCCGGGGAAGCCCGCGCCCGGCGGATTCGGGAAGAACGGCGGGAGGTCGGCTTTGCGCAGGAAGATGTTCTTGACCAGGCCGCCAGCCTCGCCCTTGAACCAGTAGATGCCCATCACGCCGGTCAGCTTGCCGCCGTTGTCGTAGGCGCCCTGGAATTCCTGGCTGAGCTGCTTGTCGTGATAGCCGGCGTGGACGTCGGCGAGTGCGGCGGGCAGGGTGTCGAAGTCGATCGAGGTCTCGGTGTCGGACTTGCGCCAGGCGCTGATGGACTTGAAGCGCCAGGCATCGTTGGGACGCCAGTTCATGGTGAAGGAGGCGCCGCCCGAGGTGGTCGAGTTGTCCGGGTAGAAACCGCTGCGCACGTCATAGCGGTCGGACAGAACCGGGTGATCAGGCACCGACGGGTCAAACCGGTTGGTCGTGAGCATCTGCGCGCCGCGCACACCGGAGGTATCGCTGGTGTAGTCGAGTTCCAGGCGGGCGTCGAAGGTGTCGCCGCCCGGGAAGATGCCGAGCGTGAAGCGCGCCGCCTTGGTGTCCTTGTCACTGACGTCCACGCCGGTGATGATGTTTTCACCGAAGCCGCCACGGGTCAGGCTGGCCACGGCCAGGCGTGCACGCACGCCCTGTCCGAGCGCGCCGCCGACGGCGGCCTTGAAGTTGGCTTCGCCGTAGCTACCCGTTCCCACTTCGGCCACGCCTTCAAACTCGGTCGGCAGGTCGCGCGAGATGTACTTGATCGCGCCGCCGACGGTGTTCTTGCCATACAGCGTGCCCTGCGGGCCGCGCAGCACTTCGATGCGGCCGATGTCGAACACATCCAGCAGCGCGCCCTGCGGGCGGGCGATGTAGACGTCATCCAGGTACAGGCCGACACCCGGGTCAACGCCCCACAGCGGATCGGACTGGCCGACGCCGCGGATGTACGCGGTGAGCGTGGTGTTGCTGCCGCGGGCGGCGTAGATGGTCAGGTTCGGCACCTGCGCATCCAGGTCGCCAATGTCGCGCACATTGAGCTTGTCGATGGTCTCCGGCGTAAACGCGGTGACTGCGACCGGCACGTCCTGCAGCGTTTCCTCGCGGCGACGCGCGGTGACGGTGACGGCATTCAGGCGCGGTGTTTCCTTGGCCTTGGCCTTGGCTTTTTCTTCGGCTGTAGTTTCGGCAGCGGCATCGGCAGTGGCCGATGTCTGCGTGTTGGCTGGCGCGGAGGCATCTGCGGAAACGCTTGCAGCGGCGCTGGCGAGGCTGCCCGCCGTCGCGTCGTCGGCAAGGACCGGGCTGACGGCCGCGGCAAGGATCAGGCCGATGGCCAGGCTCAGGTGGTTGCGCTTCATGGTGTCCCCTCTCGGCAAATCGACGCGGCGACCGGATGGCCGACGCATGGCAGACTAGGTCCCGTCCCCCTGAGCCGCACTTGTACCTTCGTACAGTGGGCCAGTCGCGCGCCAGCATTGACACTTCCGCGGCATTCCCATTGGAAGGAACGAAGGCATGGCCTTTGTAATCGTGCTGGCCGCCCTGTGCTTCCTGATGCTGGTCGCCTATCGAGGCTACAGCGTTATCCTGTTTGCGCCAGTCGCGGCGCTGGGCGCGGTCCTGCTGACCGATCCGTCGCTGGTCGCGCCGATGTTCACCGGCCTGTTCATGGAAAAGATGGTCGGCTTCCTGCGGCTGTACTTCCCGGTGTTCCTGCTCGGCGCGGTATTCGGCAAGCTGATCGAGCTGTCCGGGTTTTCCAAGGCGATCGTCGCCGGCTCGCTGCAACTGCTCGGCCGCGGCCGCGCCATGCTCTCGATCGTGTTCGCCTGCGCGCTGCTGACCTACGGCGGCGTGTCGCTGTTCGTGGTGGTGTTCGCGGTGTATCCGTTCGCCGCGGAACTCTTTCGCCAGAGCGATATCCCCAAGCGCCTGATCCCGGCGACCATCGCCCTGGGCGCGTTCACCTTCACCATGGATTCGCTGCCGGGCACACCGCAGATCCAGAACATCATCCCGACCACGTTCTTCGGCACCGATACCTGGGCTGCGCCAATCCTCGGCAGCGTAGGCGGCCTGTTCATGCTCACTGTAGGCATGGCCTACCTGGAATGGCGACGCCGCCAGGCGCTGGCCGCGGGCGAAGGCTATGCGGGCAACGGGCCGGAGTTGCGCAATGAGCCGGTGCCGTTCACCGACCAGGCGTTGGCGCACCCGCTGGTGGCGATCCTGCCGCTGGTGCTGGTGGGCGTATCGAACAAATTGTTCTCGGTCTGGATCCCGCAAGCCTACGGCGCCAGCCACGAGTTCATCCCCGCCGTCATTGGCAATGCCAAGCCGGTGGTGCAGGAAATATCCAAGGTTGCCGGCGTGTGGGCAGTCGAGGGCGCACTGCTGATCGGCATCCTGTCGGTGCTGGTGCTGGCCTGGCGCAACGTGCATTCGCGCTTCGCCGAAGGCAGCCAGTCGGCGATCGGTGGTGCCTTGTTGGCGTCGATGAACACCGCATCGGAATATGGGTTTGGTGCGGTGATCGCCGCCCTGCCCGGCTTCCTCGTGGTCGCCGATGCGCTGCGCGCGATCCCTGATCCGCTGGTGAACGAAGCGGTGACGGTCACCGCGCTGGCGGGCATCACCGGCTCGGCGTCGGGCGGCATGAGCATCGCGCTGGCAGCAATGGCAGATACCTTCATCCAGGCGGCAAACGCAGCCCACATCCCGATGGAAGTTCTGCACCGGGTGGCGGCCATGGCGTCCGGCGGCATGGATACCCTGCCGCACAATGGCGCGGTGATCACCCTGCTTGCGGTAACCGGACTGAGCCATCGGCAGAGTTACAAGGACATCTTCGCGATCACCGCGGTGAAGACCGTGGCGGTGTTCGTCGTGATCGGCTTCTACTACCTGACCGGCCTGGTGTGACCGGCCTGCTGTGATCAGCGTGGTGTGATCAGCGTGGTGTGATCAGCCTGCTGTGATCGGTGTGAGCGCCTGCGCGCTCAGGCCACCTGCAAGTCGGGAATCGGCGGCAACGGGCAATGCAATGCGGCGCAGACCGTGCGCAGCAGTTCCGATTCCTCGACGCTGATGTGGCCATCGTGACTGATCGCAGCCACCAGGCCCTCGAGCAGCAGCTCCTTGCCCATCGGCTCCAGCCCGTCCAGCACTGGCAGCACGGCATCCAGCGCGGCCAGCGTGTCGGTGGGCGGCGCATAAGGCGCATTGAGGCGCGGGAAGACGCGTTCCACACCGGTGAGGAACGCGCGTGGAGCGTCAGCGGGATTGTCGTGGCCCGCTTGCGCGAGCACCGCCAGCAAGGTCACCGCCGGCGCCGTGGCACTGGCCAGGCGCAGGTTGCCGGGCACCCAGGCGCTGACCGGATCGAGTGCCTCGATCACCTGGGCGCGCAGCATCCGGCCCATGCAATATTCGAACAGGCTCACTTCGTCGTCGGCATGCACCAGCGCGTACACCAGGTCGGTGAACTGGCGCAGCTCCGGGCGCGGGCGACGGCGCAAGGTCGGGAAGGCAAGCGACGCCAGCGGCAAGCGCAGCATCGGGTGCAGGTCGGCCAGGCGTTCGGCATAGTCGAGCGCCTGTTCGGCCACGATGGGGCCCATGCGTGCGCGCAGCTCAAACTGCTGCGCGTCACGCACCGTGCCCGCCGGTGCATGCAGCAAGCCAAGCAGCATCGGCACGACATCCGACTGGTGGCGGGCGGCGCGCTGCAGCACCTCCGGAATGGCGAACTGGATCGCGCCGGCCTGGCGGTAATCCTCTGCACGCGGCGCACCGACCTGCGACACCACCGAGGGTGGCGAGACTTCCAGTTGCTTGCGCGCACCAGGCAGTGAATCAGCAGACATCGGCCGCGCGACTGCGCCATCGTGCGGGCCGGCCAAACCCAGCGCGGCATCCTCATCCAGGCCAACCGGTGGATGCAGCACCCATTTCGCCGCCAGGTCCTCGACCATGGCGGCCTTGAACGACGGATCGAGCAGGTGGATGCGTTCGACCAGCGGCGGGTGCGTGGCCATCAGCCGCGACAGCTTCAGGCCTTCGCCAAAGAACATGTGGCTGTATTCCTCGGCATCGGAGGTGGACAGGCGCGAGCCCTCTGGAAGCCCGGCCAGTTTCTTCAGCGCGCCGGCAATGCCGGTGGTCTGGCGGGTGAACTGCACCGCCGAGGCATCGGCCAGGTGCTCGCGCTGGCGGCTGAGCCCGGCCTTGATCAGCCGGCCGAAGAAGAAGCCGACGTAGCCCACCACCACCAGCCCGAGCGCCACGCCGAACAGCGCGCCATTGTTCTTGCCGCGCGAGAAGCGCGCGTTCTCCAGGATCTTGCGGCCGATGATCGCCAGCACCAGGATGCCGAACAGCAATCC
>JBBRZU010000080.1:0-11533 GCA_038236425.1 Lysobacterales bacterium | reverse complement strand
CCGACAACGCGTCCGATGCCGCCAAGTCGACCGACCAGGCAGCTGCCGCCGAATGAGCCGGATCGCGGGTCGAATGGCGGCGCTGTCGGGCGCAGGACGAAAAGCTCTGGTCCCGTTCGTGACCGTGGGTGATCCATCCCTGGCGTCGATCGTGCCGGTGATGCACGCCCTGGTCGCCGCAGGCGCGGACCTGCTGGAATTGGGCGTGCCGTTTTCCGATCCGATGGCCGACGGTCCGGTGATCCAGCGCAGTTCCGAACGGGCACTGGCGCGCGGCGTCGGAACCAACGAGGTACTCGAAGCCGTTCGCGAATTCCGCCGCGCCGACGCGCACACGCCGGTCGTGTTGATGGGTTACCTGAATCCGGTCGAGATCCGCGGCGCCGATGCCTTTGCCCTGGCAGCATCCGATGCCGGCGTTGACGGTCTGTTGCTGGTTGACCTGCCGCCCGAAGAAGCGGCCCCGTTCCGCGCCTGTTTCAGTGCGCACGGGATTGACCTGATTTCGCTGGCCGCGCCGACGACCTCGCCCGAGCGCCTGCAGCGCCTGGCCGAGGAGTCGCAGGGCTACCTGTATTACGTCAGCCTCGCGGGCGTCACCGGCGCCGCCCTGGGTGATGGCGGCGACATCGCCGGCCGTACCGCCGACCTGCGCGCCCGCGCCCGTGTTCCGCTGCTGATCGGCTTCGGCATCAAGGACGCGCAAAGTGCCGCCGCGATGGGCAAGCTCGCCGACGGCATCGTTGTCGGCAGCGCCCTGGTCTCCGCGCTGGCCGATGCCGACAGCCCCGACCAGGCCGCGCAGCGTGCCGGGGCCTTCCTGGCGCCGCTGCGCGCCGCGCTCGACGCGCTGTAGACTGGCTCCCCTGGATCCCGATGGATCGCCCGGATGAACGCATGAGCTGGTTGACCAAACTGATGCCGGGCCGGATCCGCACCGAGGGCAGCAGCAAGCGCGGCGTGCCCGAGGGCCTGTGGGAAAAATGCGACAGCTGTGGCACCGCGCTGTACGGCCCCGAGCTGGAAAAAAACCTGCGGGTGTGTCCCAAGTGCGGCCACCACAGCTACATCGCCGCGCGCGAGCGCCTGGCCAGTTTCCTCGACGAAGGCAGCGGCACCGAGATTGGCGCCGAACTCGGTCCGGTGGACGCGCTGCATTTCAAGGACCAGAAACGCTACGCCGACCGGATCAAGGCCTCGCAGAAATCCACCGGAGAGCTCGATGCCCTGATCGCCATGCAGGGCCGCTTGCACGATCGCGATATCTGCGCCTGCGCGTTCGAGTTCAAGTTCATGGGCGGGTCGATGGGGTCGGTGGTGGGAGAGCGCTTCACGCTTGCCGCGGAAAGGGCGTTGGAAATCGGCTGCCCGCTGGTGTGCTTCACCGCCACCGGCGGCGCGCGCATGCAGGAAGGCCTGTTCTCGCTGATGCAGATGGCCAAGACCTCGGCAGCGCTTGGCCGGCTGCGCGCCGCAGGCCTGCCGTACTTCCCTGTGCTGACCCACCCCACCACCGGTGGCGTGTCCGCATCGCTGGGCATGCTCGGCGACCTCAACCTTGCCGAGCCGCAGGCGCTGATCGGCTTTGCCGGCCCGCGGGTGATCGAGCAGACGGTGCGCGAAACCCTGCCCGAGGGCTTCCAGCGCTCCGAGTTCCTGGTCGAGCACGGCGCCGTGGACCTGATCATCGACCGCCGCCAGATGCGCGACCGCATCGCCTCACTGCTGGCCCTGCTGATGAAGCGCGCGGCGCCGGTGCTGGTCGACGACTGATGTCGGACCGGCGGTATTTCGGAACGGACGGCATCCGCGGCCGGGTCGGCGAAGGCCCGATCTCGGCGGATTTCATGCTGCGACTGGGCCGCGCGCTCGGCCGCGTGCTGGCGCGCGATGGCGGCCATGCCAGCGTGGTGATCGGCAAGGACACGCGGATCTCCGGCTACATGTTTGAATCCGCACTCGAGGCCGGCCTGGTCGCCGCCGGTGCCGACGTGCGCATGCTCGGGCCGATGCCGACCCCGGCGGTCGCCTACCTGACGCGCTCCCTGCGCGCCGGCGCCGGCATCGTGATTTCGGCCTCGCACAATCCGCACGAGGACAACGGCATCAAGTTCTTCTCGGCCCATGGCGAGAAGCTCGCCGATGCCGTCGAGGCGGCGATCGAGGATGAACTCGACCAGCCGTTCGACACGGTACCCTCGGATCGACTGGGCAAGGCTTCGCGCATCCCCGATGCACTCACGCGCTATGCGGAGTTCTGCAAGTCCAGCGTGCCGGATGATTTTTCGCTGCGCGGTTTGCACATCGCGCTCGATTGCGCGCACGGCGCCACCTACCAGGTCGCGCCGCAGGTGTTCGAGGAACTCGGCGCGACGGTGAGCGCGATTGGCGTGCAGCCCGATGGCCTGAACATCAACCATGGCGTGGGGTCGATGCATCCCGAGGCCCTGGTTGCCCATGTTCGCGATACCGGCGCCAACCTCGGCATCGCCTTTGATGGTGATGGCGACCGCCTGCTGATGGTGGATGGCGCCGGACGATTGCTCGACGGCGATGCACTGATCTGGCTGCTCGCGCGGGATTGGAAGTCCGCCGGCCGCCTGCGCGGCCCAGTGGTCGGCACGTTGATGACCAATTACGCCCTCGAGCAGCGCTTGGCCGAGTCGGGCATCGCCTTCCTGCGCGCCAAGGTCGGCGACCGGTTCGTGCACCAGGCCCTGGTCGAACATGACGGCACCCTCGGTGGCGAGGCGTCCGGGCACCTGCTGTGTCTGGATCGCGCCAGCACCGGCGACGCGATCGTCGCGGCGCTGCAGGTGCTGGAAGCGTTGCAGCACGACGGTCGCTCACTGGCTGACGCGCTGGCGGATTACCGCCCGCTGCCGCAGAAGACCGTCAACGTCCGCGTCGCCGCCGGTGTGCGCCCCTTGTCGTCGGATGCGGTACAGGCTGCGCGCGCGGCCGCCGAGCGGGCGCTGTCGGGCCAGGGCCGGCTGGTGCTGCGTCCCTCCGGCACCGAGCCGGTGGTTCGCGTGACCGTGGAAGCAGCCGATGCACAATTGATGCAACAGGTGCTGGACCAATTGTCCGCCGCGGTCCAGGCTGCCGTCTGAGCCATTCGCGACCACGCCATGAACCCAATCCCCACCCTCGACATCCGCCGCTTCGACTCCGATCGCGATGCCTTCGTCGCCGAGCTCGGCGCGGCCTACCGTGAATGGGGATTCTGCGGGCTCAGCCACCACGGCATCATCGGCGAAGCGCTCGACGGCCCATATCGCGCGTTCAAGGCCTTCTTCGCGCTGCCCGACGCGGTCAAGCGCAAGTACCACCTGGCCGGCACCGGCGGTGCGCGCGGCTACACGCCGTTCGGCATCGAAACCGCGAAGGACTCGAAGTATCCCGACCTCAAGGAGTTCTACCATATTGGTCGCGAGCTGCCGGAAGGCTCGCGTTACCGCGAGTGGATGGCGCCGAACATCTGGCCCGATGAAGTGCCCGAGTTCCACGCGCAGGCCTATGGCCTGTATCAGGCGCTCGATGCGCTGGGCGCGCGCGTGCTGTCGGCATTGGCCTTGCACATCAACTTGCCGGGCGACTACTTCGTCGAGCCGACCCGGGTCGGCAACTCGATCCTGCGGCCGATCCACTATCCGCCGATCACCGCGCCTGATATTCCAAATGTCCGTGCCGGCGCGCACGAGGACATCAATCTGATCACGCTGCTGGTGGGCGCAAGCGCGGCCGGTCTCGAGGTGAAGGCACGCAACGGCGACTGGGTCCCGTTCACCGCCGAAGCCGACACCATCGTGGTAAACATCGGCGACATGCTGCAGCGGCTGACCAACCACGTGTATCCATCCACCACGCACCGGGTGGTGAATCCACCGGGCGAAGCCGCGCGCGAGCCGCGCTATTCGACGCCGTACTTCCTGCACCCGAACCCGGATTTCATCATCGCCTCGCTGCCATCGTGCGTGAGCGCCGACAATCCGGATCGCTACCCGGAACCGATCAGTTCGCACGACTACCTGATGCAGCGCTTGCGCGAAATCAAGTTGGCCTGATACGAGTCGCGCGCGGCTGCCTGCTGCGGGACTCGCAACGGATGTTCGGACAACCGCTCAGGAAGCCATCCAGAAAAACACCGCGGCCATGCGCTTTTCCTCCAGCGTGTGGCCCCAGTACGCGGTGGCGCTATGCACCAGGTTGCCGTGATACAGCAGCAGCCGGTTGTACTTGTGCGGAACCTGCATGTCTTCGATGAACGAATTGGGCGGCACGAAGCGCGCGCCCAGCGCCTCCACCAGGTTGGCGTGCGGGCCGGACACCGTATTGCCGCCCGGCTGGCCGTTGGGCAGGCGCTGCCGGTAAAAGCTGGTGCCGCAGTCGTCGGGCACGCCGGGGTTGAGATAGAGCACCGCCGCGTAGCGGCACAGCTTGCGCGAATCGGTATGCGGCCGCGGGCCACACTCCTCCTCGCCGACCACCTGCACGCAATTGTGGTTGAGCTCGCCACCGTCGGGCGATGCCTGCATCCACAGGCGCGATGCGCCGGTGGCCTTGCGTACCTTGGCTTCCAGCAGCGCCAACTCGTCGGGCAGCAGGCCGGGCATCGCCCGCAGGCCCGGCCAGCTTTCCGCTTTGTGCGGCCAGCCCTGGATCCAGTCGGTCTTGGCCAGGCAACGCGCGCGGACCGCGTCGGGGTCGGGCAGGGCGTCGTCCAGCAACCAGTAGTCGCGGCCTTCGGTAGGCTTGCGGTAGGGAAGGGTTTTCATGATGTCGCGGGCTGGCCGTCAGTCGGCATTGCGAAATTTCCCTGCCCGGCCGCCAACCAGCAGGCGCACCAGGGATTCTGGCAAGTAGCGGCAAGCCCAGGCGACCACACGATTGACGCCGCCAGTGATGACGCGAACCCGGCCTGCCTCGACCGCGTCGATGCCCATGCGGGCAACTGTGTCGCTGTCCAGCCACAGCCACGTTGGCAAGGTCGAGATCTGCCCGCGCACGCCGTTCACGTCATGGAATTCCGAG
This sequence comes from Lysobacterales bacterium, assembly GCA_038236425.1. Lineage (GTDB taxonomy): Bacteria > Pseudomonadota > Gammaproteobacteria > Xanthomonadales > Xanthomonadaceae > Arenimonas. The sequence continues at coordinate 6,499 of JBBRZU010000080.1, read as the reverse complement.
TAGGTGAGGCCCGGGCATAGCGCCGTCACGTGCACGCCGCGGGAGCGCGATTCCAGCGCCAGGGATTCGCTGAACCGGATCAGCCAGGCTTTGGTCGCGCCGTACATCGTGTGGCCGGGCGAAGCCAGGACCAGGCCGGCGAGTGAGGCGACGTTGAGGATGCGGCCGTGTCCGGCAGCCTCCATCGCCGGCAGGTAGAGATGGGTCAGTTCCGCCACGGCCATCACCATCACCTGCAGGAAATCGCGGTGGGTCGGCCAATCGGCTGACAGGTAGCGGCCCGGCACGCCGTAGCCAGCGTTGTTGACCAGCGTGTCCACGAACAGGCCCCGCTTGCGCGTCTGTTCGAATATCCGTGCGGGCGCACCGGGCTCCGCCAGGTCGGCGACGATCACCTCGCACGGCACAAGCAGGCGCAGTTGCTGCGCTAGGGACTCGAGGCGATCGGCCCGGCGGGCAGTGAGCACCAGCGGCTTGCCGCGCCGCGCGTACTCACGCGCGATGGCTTCGCCGATGCCGCTCGATGCGCCGGTCACCAGGGCATAACCGGGGGAGGGTGCTTCAGCCAAGGGGGACTCCTGGTTTGACCGGTGATTGTGCCGGTTTTGGCCGGGATCCGGTCAGCTTGGGCCACCCCGAGGGGCGCGGCGCGTTATCCTTGACCGGCTGGCCGCGCGCCTTGTGCCGCGGCGAACTCGACAGGGAGCGTGGGATGCGCGATCGGATTGTCGCTGGAAACTGGAAGCTGCATGGCGACCGCCAGTTCGCGCGTGCGCTGCTGGATGCCGTTGCGGCCGGGAAACCCGACGGGGTTCGCGTAGCGATCTTTCCGCCGGCCCCCTACCTGGGCGAACTGGCCGATCGTTACCTGTCGCAAGGCATCGAATTCGGCGCCCAGGACGTGGACTTCAACGAGCAGGGCGCCTACACCGGCGAAATCTCGGCGCGCATGCTGGTCGACGTGGGCTGCCGCTACACCCTGGTTGGCCATTCCGAGCGCCGTCACTTCCACCAGGAAACCAGCGAGCAGGTCGCCCGCAAATTCCATGCGGCCCATCGCGTCGGCCTGATCCCCGTGCTCTGCGTCGGCGAGACCCTGCACCAGCGCGAGGCCGGGCAGACCGAATGGGCGCTCGAGCGCCAACTGGCCCCTGTGCTCGCCCACGGCGGGATCGCGGCTTTCGCCAATGCCGTGCTTGCCTACGAGCCGGTCTGGGCAATCGGCACCGGGCGGAACGCTTCGCCGGACCAGGCGCAGCGGGTCCATGCCTTCCTGCGTGGCGAACTCGGCGCCCTGGATGCTAATATTGCCGGCTCGTTGCCCATCCTTTATGGCGGCAGCGTCAAGCCCGCCAACGCCGCCGAGCTGTTTTCACAGCCCGACGTGGACGGCGGCCTGATCGGCGGTGCATCGCTGGTCGCCCAGGATTTCCTTGCCATCGCCTCCGCGGCGAGCCGCTGACAGAAGCCATGATCCATACCATCATCAATGTGTTGTACGTTCTCGTCGCGATCACCATGATCGTGTTTATCCTGCTGCAGCGCGGCGCTGGTGCGCAGGCCGGTTCCGGCTTCGGCGCCGGGGCATCGGGCACCGTGTTCGGTGCGCGCGGGTCGGCGAACTTCCTGTCCAGCTCGACCAAGTGGCTGGCGTTGGTGTTCTTCGTGATGAGCCTTGCCATGACCTACCAGGCCAGCCACGAAGCCCGTGCCGATGGCACCGCGTCGAACCCGAGCATCATGTCGGACCTGCCGCCCGAGGCTGCCAAGCCAGCGCCGGCTGCGCCGACCCCGCTCGCGCCGGCTCCCTCCGCCGCAGTCCCGACTGCGCCGGTCATCGCACCCGCGTCCGCGCCTGCGAATGCATCCGACGCGCCGGTGAACGCCGCGCCGGCCGCCACGGCACCCGCCGGTGGCACACCGCCCGCGTCGACGACGCCGGCGCCAGACAGCAAGGGCGGTTGATCCGCTGGTACAATTTCAAGGCTTGGACCGGTGACGGTGCAGGCAATGCCCAGATGGCGGAATTGGTAGACGCACTACCTTGAGGTGGTAGCGACTTAGGTCGTGGGGGTTCGAGTCCCCCTTTGGGCACCAATCATTGGAACGCGCCGTCACCCGCGAACGCGGAGGCGGTGCGGAACGCGCCTCGCGGCGTGCTGGCAACGGAGTCTTCATGCTGGGCGAATACCTGCCGATCCTGTTGTTCCTCGGCGTGGCCGCGGTGGTCGGCGTGGTGCTGCTGCTCGTGGGCATGACCCTGGGCAAGCTGCTCGCCCCGCGCGGCGCAATCGCCGGCGGCGCCGAAAAACTCTCGCCTTACGAGTGCGGCTTCGAGGCCTTCGAAGACGCCCACGTGCAGTTCGACGTGCGCTACTACCTCGTTGCCATCCTGTTCATCGCCTTCGATCTCGAGATCGCCTTCGTCTTCCCGTGGGCGGTGATCTTCCGCGACCTGGGCATCGTCGGCCTGGTCGAGATGGGTATCTTCCTGGGTTTGCTGGTGCTGGGATTCGTCTACGTGTGGAAGAAGGGCGCGCTCGAATGGGAGTGATCTTGTGGGTGTAATCCAGGCCATTTCGGACGCGCTGCACAACCCGACTCCCGAATCCACGGTGGACGACATCCTGCGCCCGGGTGGCGACAACCCACTGGTCGAGCGCGGTTTCGCGGTGACCTCGGTGGATGCGCTGGTCAATTGGGCGCGCACCGGCTCGATGTGGCCGATGACCTTCGGCCTGGCTTGCTGCGCGGTCGAGATGATGCACGCCGGCGCCTCGCGCCTGGACCTGGATCGCTACGGTGTGGTGTTCCGCCCGTCGCCCCGGCAGTCCGACGTGATGATCGTTGCCGGCACCCTGGTCAACAAGATGGCCCCGGCCTTGCGCAAGGTCTACGACCAGATGCCCGAGCCCAAGTGGGTCATCTCGATGGGCAGCTGCGCCAACGGCGGCGGCTACTACCACTATTCCTACGCCGTGGTCCGCGGTTGCGATCGCATCGTTCCCGTGGACATCTACGTGCCGGGTTGCCCGCCGACCGCCGAAGCGCTGGTCTACGGCATCCTGCAGTTGATGAAGAAAATCCGCCGCACCAGCACGATTGCCCGCTGACATGGCCGACCTGAACCTCAGTTTCGCCGAACGCCTCAAGGCCCGCTTCGGGGAGCGTGCGCTCGCCATCGTCGAAGCGCATGGCGAAACCACCATCGAATTCGCGCCTGCCGACTGGCGCGAGGCAATCGCGATCCTGCGCGACGAGCCGGAGTTCCGCTTCGAGCTGCTGATGGATGTCTGCGGCGTCGATTACCTCAGCTACGGCAGCGACGAGTGGGACACCTCCGAGGTCAGTTCCGAAGGCTTTTCGCGCGGCGTGGAGGGTCTCGGCCCGGGCCGTTTCGCCTGGGCGAACCGCCCGATGGGCCGCGGTCCGGAGCGCCGCTTCGCGGCGGTCGTGCACCTGCTGTCTGTTACCCATAATCGTCGCCTGCGTGCGCGCTGCTTCGCCGCCGACTTCGACCTGCCGGTGGTGCCGTCGCTGGTGTCGCTGTATCCGGTCGCCGACTGGTTCGAGCGCGAAGCCTTCGACCTGTTCGGCATCCTGTTCGAGGGCCATCCGGACCTGCGTCGCATCCTCACCGATTACGGCTTCGTCGGGCATCCGTTCCGCAAGGACTTCCCGATGATCGGCAATGTCGAAGTCCGCTATGACCCCGAGCGCAGGCGCGTGGTCTACCAGCCGGTCAGCATCGAGCCGCGCGTGAACGTACCCAAGGTGGTGCGCTTCGACTCGCGCTGGCAGCAGGCCGCCGCCGAACAGCCGCAGCCGGTGCCGGGCGCCGCGAAGAAGGCCACGCCGTGACCGCCGAGATCCGCAACTACACCCTGAATTTCGGCCCGCAGCATCCGGCCGCGCACGGCGTGCTGCGCCTGGTGCTGGAGATGGATGGCGAAGTGGTGCAGCGCGCCGACCCGCACATCGGGCTGCTGCATCGTGGTACTGAAAAGCTGGCCGAATCGAAGGCCTACAACCAGTCCATCGGTTACATGGATCGGCTCGACTACGTCTCGATGATGTGCAACGAGCATGCCTATGTGCGTGCGATCGAAACCTTGCTCGGTATCGAGGCACCGGAGCGCGCGCAGTACATCCGCACGATGTTCGACGAGATCACCCGCATCCTCAATCACCTGATGTGGATCGGATCCAACGGCCTCGACCTCGGCGCGATGGCGGTGTTCCTGTACGCCTTCCGCGAGCGCGAAGAGCTGATGGACTGCTACGAGGCAGTGTCAGGTGCGCGCATGCACGCGACCTACTATCGCCCGGGCGGCGTCTACCGCGACCTGCCCGAGCGCATGCCGCAGTACCGCGAGTCGCCGTGGCGCAAGGGCGCCGACCTCAAGCGCAGCAATGCCTGGCGCGAAGGCTCGATGCTGGATTTCCTCGAGGCCTTTACCAACGATTTCCCGCACAAGGTCGACGAGTACGAAACCCTGCTCACCGACAACCGCATCTGGAAGCAGCGCACCGTCGGCATCGGCGTGGTGCCGCCGGAGATGGCGCTGGCCTGGGGCATGAGCGGCCCGATGCTGCGTGGCTCGGGCGTGGCCTGGGACCTGCGCAAGAAGCAGCCCTATGCCGCCTACGACAAGGTCGATTTCGACGTGCCGGTCGGCGTGCAGGGCGACTGCTACGACCGCTATCTGGTCCGCGTCGAGGAAATGCGCCAGTCCAACCGCATCATCAAGCAGTGCATCGAATGGCTGCGGCGCAATCCCGGCCCGGTCATCGTGCGCAACTTCAAGGTGTCGCCGCCTTCCCGCGGGGAGATGAAGGACGACATGGAAGCGCTGATCCACCACTTCAAGCTGTTCACCGAGGGCTATTCGGTGCCGGCGGGAGAGGTGTATTCGGCAGTCGAGGCGCCAAAGGGCGAGTTCGGCTGCTATTTGATCTCCGACGGCGCTAACAAGCCGTTCCGCGTGAAGCTCCGCGCCCCGGGCTTTGCCCACCTCAGCTCGATGGACGCCATCGTCCGCGGGCACATGCTGCCCGACGTCGTTGCCATGATCGGCACCTATGACATCGTCTTTGGCGAGATCGACCGCTAACCATGAAAGCCACCGGAAATTTTGCCGCCTGCGAGCACGTCGACCCGATGGTCGCGCTCAGCGAGGCCACGCGCGCCAACATCGACCATTGGGCCGCCAAATTCCCGCCCGACCGCAAGCGTTCGGCGGTGATCCAGGCACTCATTGCGGCGCAGGACCAGAACGGTGGCTGGCTTACCGACGAGTTGATGGCTGCGGTCGCCAAGTACCTGGGCCTGCCGCCGGTGTGGGCGTATGAAGTCGCGACCTTTTATTCGATGTTCGACCTGCAGCCGGTGGGGCGACACAAGGTGGCGATCTGCACAAACATCAGTTGCTGGCTCAATGGCGCAAACGAATTGGTCGCGCACGCCGAAAACAAGCTGGGCTGCAAGCACGGCGGCACCTCGCCCGACGGCCGCGTCACCCTCAAGGTCGAAGAAGAGTGCCTGGCCGCCTGCGCCGGCGCGCCGATGATGGTGGTTGACGGGCATTACCACGAGCGCCTCACCCCCGAGTCGCTCGACGCCATCCTCGACGGACTGGATTGACCCCGCAATGGCCCAGCATGCAGCGCACGAATCCACCGGCCCGGTCGGCCCCGCGCCCGAAGCGCACAACGTCGTCTATACGACGCTGCACTTCGACAAGCCCTGGTCCTACGACAACTACCTGCAGACCGGTGGCTATGCCGCGCTGCGAAAGATGCTCACGGAAATGACGCCGCAGGACCAGGTCATCGACATGGTCAAGCAGAGCAACCTGCGCGGCCGTGGCGGCGCGGGCTTCCCGACCGGCCTGAAGTGGAGCTTCATGCCGCGCAGCGCGCCGGGGCAGAAATACATCCTGTGCAACTCCGACGAATCCGAACCGGGCACCTGCAAGGACCGCGACATCCTGCGCTACAACCCGCATTCGGTGATCGAGGGCATGGCGATCGCCTGCTACGCGACCGGATCCACGGTTGCCTACAACTACATGCGGGGCGAGTTCCACCACGAGCCCTACGAGCATTTCGAGGAGGCGCTGAGGGAGGCCTACGCGAACGGCTGGCTCGGCAAGAACGTGCTGGGTAGCGGCGTGGACATCGACATCCACAGCGCGCTCGGTGCCGGTGCCTACATCTGCGGCGAAGAGACCGCGATGATGGAATCGCTCGAGGGCAAGAAGGGCCAGCCGCGCTACAAGCCGCCGTTCCCGGCCAACTACGGCCTGTTTGGCAAGCCGACCACGATCAACAACACCGAGACCTATGCCTCGGTGCCGGCGATCCTGCGCAATGGCGCCGAGTGGTTCCTCAACCTGGGCAAGCCGAACAATGGCGGCCCGAAGATCTTCTCGGTGTCGGGTCATGTCAACAAGCCGGGCAATTTCGAAGTCCGCCTGGGCACTTCGTTCGCCGACCT
>JBBRZU010000079.1:0-11809 GCA_038236425.1 Lysobacterales bacterium | reverse complement strand
GCTATAGGCCCGTACACGCGCCGATGATAGCGCAGGCCGCGACCCGATCCAGCGCACGCCCCGCTCCACCGCAGTTGCCGCAACTGCCGCCGCATCCACCCGCGCGCGCGACTAACTCTCCCGCCACCGCCGCGCACCCAAGAAAATCAACCGCAACTGCCGCACGAAATTGTCCACCAACTCCTTCTCCTGCTTCGGCCGCCCTTGCGGCAGATCGAGGATGTCCGACGCCGCATTCAACATCGTGGCCTCCACCAGCCCGCAGATCATTTGCAGCGTGGCGCTGGACAGGTCAGGCAAAGTGCCGAGCGCGCGCAGGTCCTGCGCCATCTCTGACGCGAAGTGGCTCTCCTCGGTGCGGATGGCCTGGCGGATCACCCGCGAACCACCGCCGCGTTCGCCGGCCAGGAAGCGGAACACCAGGCTGCGTTCCTCGACGAAGCGCTTATAGACCAGCACCGAACCACGCAGCATGTCGGTCGGCGGGATGCCGTCGCGGCGCGCCTCGCGCAACAGATGGCGCAAGGTCACGCCGCCCATTTCGACCAGAGCCAGGCCGAGTTCGTCGAGGTCGCGGAAATGGCGATAGAAGGCGGCCGGCACGACACCGGCTTCGCGGGTGATCTCGCGCAGGCTCAGTGCGCTGAAGCCGCGCCCCTGGCCGATCAGCGCCAGCGCCGCTTCGGTCAGGCGCAGGCGGGTGCGCTCCTTGAGTTCGACCCGGCTGCTCCGGGACGCCGGATCGGCCGATACCGGCTTGGATTTGCCCGCAGCCAAGGTTTTCTCCGTCAGAGGCAGCCAGCCAAATGACTGGAGGCCGAAGTATAGGCGGCAGGCCGGAGCGCCACTGGAGTGCAAACTCTACAACTATTGAGTGAACATATGTTTACTGTATTATCTGACCTGCCAATGAAGACCACCCGCGCCGACCAAAAGCACACAAAAACAAGGCTCCGCCGCATCCTCTATGGGCGCCGCTGAACCAGCCTGAGCACTGGAATTCCATGGCTTCGACGCTGAATCCTGTCTGGTCGTTCACTGAACCGCGCGCCCGGGTGACCCGGGTCGTCGATGAGGCGCCGGGCGTGAAGAGCCTCTGGCTCAAACCCAATGGCCGATTCGGCGCCTTTCGTCCCGGCCAGCATGTGCTGCTCGAGCTTGAGATCGACGGCGCCCGCCATGGCCGTTGCTTCAGCCTGTCGCAGGCGCCGCGCGCGGACCGTTTGCTGCGGCTGACCATCAAGTGCAAGGACAACGGGCCGGTGTCCAATGCGGCCCACGCCCTACAGGTCGGACAGGTGGTGCGCCTGAGCCAGGCGCAGGGCGACTTCGCGCCGCGCGATGCCGGCAGCAGGTTGCTGTTGATCAGCGCCGGCAGCGGCATCACGCCGATGATCTCGCACCTGCATGCGCTTGCTGGCACCAACTCGAAACGCGATGTCGTCCTGATACACAGCAGCCGTACCAAGACCGACATGATCTTCCGCGATGAGTTGCGCGAGCTGGCATCCCGTTGGCCGCAGCTGCGCGTCCATCTGCACACAACACAAACGCTCGGCCGCCTGGACGAACAAGTACTCGCAGCGAGCGTGCCCGACTGGGCCGAGCGCGAAGCCCTGCTCTGCGGCCCGGACGGCTTCATGCAGACGCTGACGGCAATGTATGCCGCCGCCGAACGCAGCGAGCAGCTGCAGAGCGAAAGCTTCGGCCGACGCGCCGCCGCGATCGACCCGGACGCCGCGGAACACGCGGTGTCGTTTGCTGCCACCGGAAGGATGTTCAGTGCCAAGGCCGGACAAAGCCTGCTCGACGCCGCCGAAGGCGCCGGCCTGCAGCCGCGTTTCGGCTGCCGGCGCGGCATCTGCCGAACCTGCCAATGCCAAAAGCGCAGCGGCACGGTAATAAATCTGCTCACCGGCCAGGCCTCTGGCCCGGGCGAGGAACTGATCCAGCTCTGCATATCCACTCCACAAAGCGCACTCGAACTCGCGCTCTGAGCACAGGACAAAATCAAATGATCGCCAAGACCCGACTCGACCCTGTTTCCCTGACCCGCTTCCAGGCGGAACTCGACGCCTTGCGCGTGGACGTTCTGGCCAAAGTCGGCGAACAGGACGCGCGGCACATCCATCGCATGCGGCACCTTGTGCGTGGCTCCGCGATCGCGGGCCGCGGCTTGCTGATGTTCGGCGTCGGCCCGATCAGCTGGGTTGCCGGCGTGCTCAGCCTGGCGCTGGCCAAGATCGTCGAGAACATGGAGGTCGGACACAACGTCATGCACGGCCAGTACGACTGGATGAACGATGCATCGCTGAACTCGCAAACCTACGAATGGGACATCGTCTGCGACGGCGACCATTGGCGGCACTCGCACAATGTCGAGCACCACAACCACACCAATATCCTCGGCAAGGACCATGACTATGGTTACGGCATGCTGCGCTTGAGCGCCCAGCAGAAGTGGTCGGCAGCAACCTTGCTGCAACCGTTCTGGTACCTGTTGCTGGCGCTGAACTTCCAGTGGGGCGTGGCTGTGCACGACATCAAGGTCGGCCGCTTCGTGCTGGGCCGGATGAAGCTGGCGGAATTCCGCGAGCGCATGCGCCCGTTCCTGCGCAAGGCCGGACGGCAACTGTTCAAGGACTACGTGCTGTTCCCCGCCCTGGCGTTCTGGCAGTGGCCGCGTGTGCTGCTCGGGAACCTGGTCGCTAACGGTATCCGCAACCTGTGGACCAACGCGATCATCTTCTGCGGCCACTTCACCGAGGACGCGCAGACCTACACGCGCAAGGAAGTGGAGAATGAAACGCGCGGCGATTGGTACCTGCGCCAGATCCATGGCTCGAGCAACCTCGAAGGGAGCCGCGCCTTCCATCTGCTGACCGGGCATCTGAGCCACCAGATCGAGCATCACCTGTTTCCCGATCTGCCGGCGCCGCGTTATGCCGAGATCGCGCCGCGGGTGCGCGAGATCTGCGCGCGCTACGGCGTGCACTACAACACCGGCGGGTTCTGGAAGCAGTACGGCACTGTGTTGGCGAGGATCTTCCGGTTTTCGTTGCCTTGGCAGCGGCGGATGGAGACCGCCTGAGACCTTCTCAATCTCAGCACATGCGATCCGTCAACTTATACTCGAGGCGGACTTCGAGAACTGACCGTGACGACCCTAGCCAAGCTCGCCATCCTTGCCGACGCCGCCAAGTACGACGCGTCGTGTGCCTCCAGCGGGGCCCGCAAGCAAGATTCGCTGGGCAAGCCTGGCGCCATCGGCAGCACCGGCGGGATGGGCATCTGCCATTCCTATACCCCGGACGGCCGGTGCGTCTCCCTGCTCAAGATCCTGCTGACCAACTTCTGCGTCTATGACTGCGTCTACTGCGTCAACCGGGTGTCGAGTAATGTCGAGCGTGCGCGCTTCAGTACCGCCGAAGTGGTGGCCCTGACGCTGGATTTCTACAAGCGCAACTACATCGAAGGCCTGTTCCTTTCCAGCGGCATCATCCGCAACGGCGACTACACCATGGAACAACTGGTGGAAGTTGCGCGCAGCCTGCGCGAGGACTTTGCCTTCCGCGGCTATATCCACCTGAAAACGATTCCCGAAGCGTCGCCCGAATTGCTGGCGCTGGCCGGGCGCTATGCGGATCGGCTCAGCATCAATATCGAACTGCCCACCGAAGCCGGGCTGCAGCAGCTTGCACCCCAGAAGGACGCGGCGGGGATCAACAAGGCCATGGGCGAATTGCGCTGGCGCATCGACGAGGCGAAGCAGGCAAGGCCCGCCAAAGGCGTGAAGCGTGCGGCGCGTGCACCCAGATTCGCTTCGGCGGGACAGAGCACCCAGATGATCGTAGGCGCCGATGCTGCCGACGATCGCGACGTGCTGGATACCAGCGTTCGGCTGTACGGGAATTATCACCTCAAGCGCGTTTACTACTCGGCATTCAGTCCGATCCCGGACGCCTCGAAGATCTTGCCGCTGAAAGCGCCGCCGTTGCAGCGCGAACACCGGCTCTACCAGGCAGACTGGCTACTGCGGTTTTACGAGTTTGACGTCGACGAGATTGCGCCGCGTGCAGCCGACGGTACGCAGACGATGCTTGATCTCGATATTGATCCCAAGCTTGCCTGGGCACTGCGCAACCCTGCACGGTTTCCGGTCAACCTCAATACCGCGCCGCGGGAACTGCTGCTGCGTGTGCCAGGCCTGGGCACCCGCAATGTCGACAAGATCATCAGTTCGCGGCGCCACAAGCGATTGCGCCTGGATGACCTGGGACGGTTACGGGCGCCCTTGAAGAAGATGCTGCCCTTCGTGCAGGTGCTCGACCACCATCCGCATGGCGAGCTGGACCGGCCTGATCAGCTGCGTTCACTGCTGGCGCCAACACCGAAGCAAGCTGGCTTGTTCGACTGACGCTGTCCGTGTTCTCTGCCCGCGTGGACCCATCGTGGAGTCTTGATGCCTGGCGTGACCAGGCGCGTCTGGCGCTGGCTGCAGAGGTCACGCCTGAACGCCTGTCCTGGTCCGATGGCAACGATGGGTCGCTGTTCGACATGCCACCCGTACCCCATCCGCCCACGCCCGCGCGCGGAGCAGCCGTGCCAGCGGCATTTCTTGGCTTGGCCAATCGTGTGCTGGCGCATCGCGACCCGCAGCGCCATGCCCTGCTCTATCGCCTGCTTTGGCGCCTGACCCATGGCGAAAGGCAGTTGTTGGCCAATCCGCTCGACGAGGACGTGTACCGGGCCCGGGGGCTGGAGAAAACCATCGGCCGCGACCTGCACAAGATGAAGGCCTTCGTGCGTTTCCGCGAAGTGCCCGGCAGCAAGGATCACTTTGTCGCGTGGTTTGAACCCGAGCACCAGATACTCGACCTGGTGGCACCCTTTTTTGTACGCCGGTTTGCGGGCATGCGTTGGGCCATCATGACGCCCTATCGCAGTGCAGCCTGGGATGGCGAAGCGCTGTTGATGGGCGAAGGCGCGCTGGCTTCTGACGCGCCGGCCGAAGATGGCAACGAGTCGCTGTGGCAGACCTACTACAGCAACATCTTCAATCCGGCACGCCTGAACCCGCGGATGATGCGCCAGGAGATGCCGCAGAAGTACTGGAAAAATCTGCCGGAAACCCATCAGTTGCCGGCCTTGATCCGCGGCGCTGGCGCGCGCGTTCGCGACATGGCTGCACGCGCAGCACAGGCGCCGGCCAAGCCGCGCATGGTGGAGCGGGCGCTGCTGGCCGCAAAGCCGGTGCCGAATCTTGTGGGCCTGGCCGCGTTGCGCGATGCGGCGAGCAGGTGCCGCGCGTGTCCCCTCTGGCAACCGGCCACCCAGACCGTATTCGGCGAAGGGCCTGGCGATGCCCGCATCATGCTGGTGGGCGAACAGCCGGGCGATGCGGAAGATCTGCGCGGGCAACCCTTTGTCGGGCCCGCCGGCGAGGTGTTGGACCACGCGCTCGCGGCGCTTGGAATCGATCGCTCGAGTTTGTACCTGACCAACGTGGTCAAGCATTTCAAGTTCACCCGCAGCGGCAAGGTGCGCCTGCACAGCAAGGCCAACGCGACTGAGCAGCGGGCCTGCCGGCAATGGCTTGACGCGGAAATCGCCAGCATCAATCCCGCCATCATCGTCTGCCTGGGCGCCACTGCCGCCAGCGCGCTTCTCGGGCCCGGCGTTGAACTGATGCAAGTGCGGGGGAAATTGCTGCACCTGCCTGACGGTCGACAGGCATTGGCTACCGTCCATCCTGCATGGGTGCTTCGGCACCGCGGGACGGCATTGGTGGCTGCTGCTTACCAGGGATTTGTCGAGGATTTGTCGCAGCTGTTGGACGTACTTTAGGGGTTGTCAGCGCCGCGCACAGATGCAGCATCTCGAAGACGATTCCAGGCGCATGCAATGAGCAAGTCCTGCGAATATTGCTTCGTGCCCAGCACCGATGGCTTTCTGCTATTTTCCAGGCGTCGCTGGCGCGGGCTGCGCTGCAATCCAGCCCACGCTCCGCTCCACCGCCGGCGACGCATCCGAAGAGTGAAAACCATCGAGCATGCCGATATGGCCCACACCCGGGATCATGTGCAATTCCACGGGCTCGCCGCGGGCGCGCAGCCGCGCGGCGAGATGTTCGCTGTTCGCCGGCCGCACCGTCGTGTCGGCATCGCCATGCAGCAACAGGAACGGCGGCTCGTCGCCATCGATGAAATTCACCGGCTGCGTCGACGGCCAGCCCGCCGAAGGCCCAAGCGCCTGCATCACCAGTGGGTCAGTCAGCGGCAGGAAGTCATAAGGCCCGGACAGGCCGACGACACCGGCGAGGTCACGCGGGCGCATCCCCTGCGCGGCAAGGAACTGCTTATCCGTCGCCAGCAGCACGGCAATATGCGCCCCCGCCGAATGTCCCATCAGGAACAGGCGCTGCGGATCGCCGCCGTATTCGCCGGCATGCGCGCGCGCCCAGGCCACGGCGCGGGCACCGTCCTGCATGAAGTCGGGAAAAGGATGCGCCGGCGCCTTGCGGTAGTCCGGGATCAGCACCAGCATGCCGCGCCGCGACAGCGTCTCGCCAACGAAGCGATACCAGCCGCGCTCGCCGGTCTGCCAGCTGCCGCCATAGAAGAACACCACCACCGGCGCATTGCGCACGTCGCCCGCGGGACGATAGATGTCGAGCGACAAGCCGTTGGCCGGATCGAAGGCGACCGTCTCGCCTTCGACCACGCCGATATTGATCGCGTGGAAGTAAACGGACTGGCAGGCGCCGAGCGCCAGCACGAAGAGGGCGGCCGAAGCGGCACGCAAGGATCGGGACAATGTCATGCTGCGATGATCACGGCGACGATGTCAGTGCCGCGTCAAATTGCCCGGCACCGGACGGCTGCGGTTCAGTCCGCGGCCATCCAGGCTTCGATCTCGGCCACGGTGCGTGGTGCCGCCTCGGACAGATTCTTCGGCGCGCCAGTAGTCACCAGAACGTCATCCTCGATGCGCACGCCAATGTCAGCGTACTTCGCCAGCGCGGCATCGATGCCGGCGCGCTCGTTGGCCGGCAGTGCCAGATATGCCGCGTTCTGCTTCACGTCATTCGGGCGCACATAGATGCCCGGTTCGTCGGTGATGATGGTGCCGGCCTTGAGCACGCGGGTGCCGTCGCCCACGTCATGCGTGCGCAGCCCGAGCCCGTGGCTCAGCCCGTGGAAGAAATACCAGCCCACCTGGGCAGGTTCGTTGCGGCTGACCAGGCCCATCGCCAGCAGGTCCTTGCCCAGCTCGCTGCCGGTCAGTTTCTGCAGCTCCACCATCGACGCGCCCGCGCGCATCTTCGTCATCATCAGCGTCTGCACGCGCAGCACGGCTTCGTACACCGTGCGCTGCTCGGGGCTGAACTTGCCGTTCTGCGGGTAGGTACGCGCGACATCAGCCGAATAGCCGTTGTATTCCGCGCCGATGTCGGTAAGCAGCAGTGCGCCGGGCACGATCGGGTCGTTGTTGGTTTCGTAATGCAGCGTGGTCGTGTTGCGGCCCGAGGCAACGATCGATGGAAATGCCCAGCAGCAGGCACCGAGGTTGCGGTAGGTGTACTCGATGGTCGCCTGCACTTCGTACTCGTGCTTTGCGGTGCGCACGCGATGCATGGCCGCTTTCTGCGCCGCGACGGTAATGTCGATGGCCTTCTGGATGTCGGCCAGCTCCGCGGTATCCTTGATGCTGCGCATCGCCGACAACAGCGGGAAGGCGTCGCGGAACTGCAGCTCGGGGTAGCTGCGACGCAACTCCTCTACCAATTTCAACTCCGGGCTCTGCTCGCCGTCTAGGCCGCGGTCTTCCATGATCAACCAGACCATCGCCTTGCCTGCGCGGACCTTGTCGCGGAATGCCTTGATGCCGACGCCACCGGAACGCGCGTCGCCCCAGCCGCCGCTGCCGAAGGCGGCGGACAGGAACGGACGAAACTTTGTCGATGACACTGCTTCCTTGATCCCCGTCGCCGCAGCGACTTCCTCATGGGGCGCGATGCGGCCGGTCCACACTTCCTTGGACAGGTCGCTGTCGCGGCTGAACACGATTTCCTTGTGCGCTGCCTCACCGGGCAGCAGCACCAGCGTGGTCTCTGGCTCGTTCTGGCCGGTGAGATAGAGCAGGCTGTCTTCCTGGCGGTAGGGCCAGTCAACGTCACCGTTGCGGCGCGATGGCGGCGGCGAGATCAGGATGAGCATGCTGTCCGGGCCGATCTGGCGTGCCAGCTCGGCCCGGCGTGCAGCGTAGTCCGCAGGTGCGGCGGCACTCGCCAGCATTGGCAGCACGAGCAGCAGGGCGGCGAGGGGCGCGAACGGGAAAAGTCGGTTCATGGGTCGGCTCGGGACGGGCAAGCGCCGAGTGTAGCCATTCCTGCCGCGCGTACAGGGCTGCCAAGAGGCATGGCCGGCGTGACTCCGCGCCCGGTTCGGCGACTCCGCTGCCGAGTTCCGCCAGCCGGCTGTCCGATTTAACTGCCTTGACAATAGCTGCCTATGCAGTCAATGTGCGCGCCATGACCAATCGACGCACTCCCCGACCCGCGAAAACCGCAGCGACCGGCGGCCCGTTCTATCGCGGCAATGCGTACCGGATCGAGGATTCGGTGGGGCACCTGGTGCGCCTGTTGATCGGTTCGATGAATCGCCGCATCGACACCCGGATGCAGCCGCACGACCTGACCGCCCTGCAGTGGAAGCCGCTGCTGATGCTGAAATTCGGCCTTGCCGATACCGCCGCCGAACTGGCGCGGCAGAACGGCTCGGACACTGGCGCGATGACCAGGATGATCGACCGACTCGAAACCAAGGGCCTGCTCCAGCGCACGCGAAGCGAGCACGACCGCCGCGTGGTGCATCTGGAACTGACAGCGGATGGGCGCAAGGCCGCCGATCAGGTTCCCTTTGAATTGTCCGGAGTGCTCAACGAACACCTGGCGGGATTCACGCAGAAGGAATTCGAGCAATTGCTGTCGATGCTGCGCCGGATGATCGACAACGGCGCCCACGCCGCGGCGGCCGATGTCGATGCAGGCGATGCCGACACACGCGGCACCTCCACCGACCATGCCTCCACCAACCGCAGCCGCACTGGATCCACGCAATGAACGCCGCCGCCCCCCTCAATCCGACGCGCAAGCGCGCCCTGCTCGCGATCGCCGCGCTGGTCGCCGTCGCGGCGGTCGCCTATGGCATCTACTGGTACCTCTACCTGAGCCACTACGAAGACACCGACGACGCGTATGTGCAGGGCCCCGTCGTCCTTGTAACGGCACAAGTCGCGGGTACCGTGCTGGCGGTTGACGCGCAGGACACCGACCACGTCACCAAGGGACAACGCCTGGTCGCGCTGGATCCCGCCGATGCGCAGGCTGCGCTTGATGAAGCCCGCGCCACGCTGGCACAGACGCAGCGCGAAGTCGGCCAGGTCTATGGCAACGATGCCGCCACGGTGGCCGGCCTGCAGGCACGCGAGGCCGATGTTGCCAATGCTGCGGCCGATCGCCAACGTGCCGACCAGGACCTTGCGCGCCGACGCACCCTGGCCGCGCGGCAGGTCATTTCGCGCGAAGACCTCAACCACGCGCAAGCCATGGCCGTGTCCGCCCGCGCGGGGGAGAACGCGGCACGCGCCGCGCTCGAAGCCGGGCGCCAGCAGCTGTCCGCCAATCGCGAACTCACCAATGGCGTTGCCCCCGCCGCGCACCCGAAGGTCCAGGCTGCCGAAGCACGCGTGCGCGAGGCGCAGCTGATGCTGGCACGCGCCACGGTCAACGCGCCGGTATCGGGCGTCATCGCCAAGCGCAACGTGCAGCTGGGCCAGCGCGTGCAACCGGGCGTGCCGATGCTCGCCATCGTGCCGCTGGACCAGGTATGGGTGGATGCGAACTTCAAGGAGGTACAGCTGCGCAAGATGCATGTCGGCCAATCGGTGCTGATGCACGCGGACCAATTCGGCAAGGACGTCACTTTTCATGGCCGCGTCGCCGGCCTGGGCGCAGGCACCGGCGCCGCGTTTGCGCTTTTGCCGGCGCAGAACGCCACCGGCAACTGGATCAAGGTGGTGCAGCGCGTGCCGGTACGGATCGCGCTGCAGCCTGACGAATTGCGCGCGCATCCGCTGCGCATCGGGCTATCCATGCAGGTCGAGGTGAACACCGCCGACGGCGGCGATGACACATCCACCAGCGCGGCAGGCGACGCGCCGCGCGGCGACGCCGGCAACGCGGCGCACTGACATGGCCGCGGTCGGGCCCCGCGCGGGCGCCGTCGAATATCCGCCGCTGACCGGCGGCGCGCTGGTGCTTGGCACCATCGCGCTGGCGCTGGCGACTTTCATGAACGTGCTTGATACCGCGATCGCCAATGTGTCGATACCGGCGATCGCTGGCGACATGGGCGTCAGCCCGAACCAGGGTACCTGGGTAATCACCTCGTTCGCCGTCGCCACGGCGATCTGCGTGCCGCTCACCGGCTGGCTCACGCAGCGCTTCGGCCAGGTGCGCCTGTTCATCACCAGCGTGCTGCTGTTCGTTTTCGCATCGTTCCTGTGCGGGTTGGCGACCAGCCTGCCGATGCTGATCGCCTTCCGCATTCTGCAGGGTGCGGTCGCCGGCCCGATGATCCCGTTGTCGCAAACCTTGCTGCTGGCCAGCTACCCGAAGGCACGCGCCGGCACGGCGCTGGCGTTCTGGGGGATGACTACCCTTGTGGCGCCGGTTATTGGTCCGCTGCTTGGCGGCTGGATCACTGACCAGTTCAGTTGGCCGTGGATCTTCTACATCAACATTCCCGTCGGCCTGGGCGCGGCCGCAGTCACGTGGATGCTCTATCGCGAGCGCGAATCGGTTGTGCGGCGGCTGCCTATCGACAAGGTTGGCCTGGCACTGCTGGTGATCTGGGTCGGCGCGATGCAGATCATGCTCGACACAGGCAAGGAGCTGGACTGGTTCGCGTCCACGCAGATCGTGGTGCTGGCGGCGGTCGCGCTGGTCGGCTTCCTGGTGTTCATCGCCTGGGAGTTGACCGACGAGCATCCGGTGGTGGACCTGAGCCTGTTCAAGCGCCGCAACTTCTGGACCGGCACCCTCGCCATCTCGCTCGGCTTTGGCGCGTTCTTCGGCAACCTGGTGCTGCTGCCGCTATGGCTGCAGCAGTACATGGGCTACACCTCCACGCTGGCCGGCATGGTGCTGGCGCCGGTCGGCATCTTCGCGATCCTGCTGTCGCCGTATGTCGGCCGCAAGATCGGCACTACCGATCCGCGCCGCCTGGCCACGGTGGCGTTTGCGGTGTTCGCGCTGGTGCTGTGGATGCGCTCGTGGTTCAACACCGATGCCGACTTCGCCACGATCATGATCCCGACCGTGCTGCAGGGCATCGCGATGGCGTTTTTCTTCACGCCGCTGGTGTCGCTGATCCTGTCCGGCCTGCCGCCGGATCGCATTGCCGCTGCGTCGGGCTTGTCGAATTTCGTGCGAATCACGGCAGGCGCCGTTGGTGCGTCGTTGGCGACCACGATGTGGGAGGCGCGTTCGGCGCTGCACCATGCGCAGCTTGCCGAAACCATCAACATGGCCAGCCCGGGGGCGACGGCCACGCTGCGGCAGATGCAGGCGCAGGGCCTGGGTGACCAGCAATCGCTGGCGATCATCAATCGGCTGATTGATCAGCAGTCGGCGATGCTCGGCGCCAATGATCTGTTCCGGGTGTCGGCCTGGTTGTTTTTGCTGCTGATCCCGGTGATCTGGCTGGCGCGGCCGGTGCGGGCTGCGAAAGCCGCGGCGCCGGAT
>JBBRZU010000078.1:0-11855 GCA_038236425.1 Lysobacterales bacterium | reverse complement strand
GCGCAAGTTCCATTCTGCCTCCCCATTGGCTGCGCGGCGGCGACCACCTCCGGTCGCGCCTGATCCCGGCCCATGCCATTGCACCCGGCACCGACGCATTGATGAACGAATACTACCCCAAGGTTGGGCGGCCCAAGGCGGCCCAAGGCGGGCCATCGCCCGACACAGGCGCGACACCGTGTCGCATGAAACCGCGTCGCATTGAGGCAGGTACGGGGCGCTATCATTGGCGTGAAACGGGGGATGGCGATGGTTCGCGTGGAAGGGAAAACCGAAGTGGATGCGCTGGCGAAGGAATTTCGCAGCGCGCAGCCATTTCGCCACGTTGTCATCGACGATTTCCTGGACCCGGGCCTGGCCGAGCGCCTGCTGGCGCAGTTTCCGGACTTCGATCCGGCGCGCGCCATCAGCGAGGATGGCGTGGTGGGCAACAAGGCGGTGAATGAACGGCTGCGAATGCTTGGGCCCGCGTTTGTGGAATTCGACGATATGGCGAAAAGCCGGGAATTCCTGGCGCTGATCTCGGCGATCACAGGCATTCCAGGGCTTCTGCACGACCCTGCCTACGTCGGGGGCGGCACGCACGAGAACCGCGATCGCCAGGGTCTTGACGCCCATGTTGATTTCAACCGCCACCCGGCGACCCACGACCATCGCCGGCTGAACCTGATCGTCTATCTCAACCACCAGTGGTCTGATGCCTGGGGTGGGGTACTGGAGTTGCATCGCGATCCGCGCGCCGCGGATGACGAGGTCGTGCGCGTGTCGCCGCAGTTCAACAGGGCAGTCATCTTCGAGACGACTGAGCGCAGTTGGCATGGATTCTCGACGATTCGCCTGCCCGAGGATCAGCAGCAGCGCTCCCGCAGGTCGGTCGCGCTCTACTACTATTCCAAAGAGCGCGATCCGGAAGAATTGGCCGCGACGCATTCGACCATTTACGTGGACCGGTCGCTGCCGGATTCCTTCGTCCCCGGCCTGGTCCTCGGAGAAGGCGACGTGCAGGAACTGCGCGATTTGCTTGGCAACCGGGACCGGCATATCCAGCGGCTCTACCGCGATTTGCAAGATGCGGAGGCCAAGGTCGAGGCGACGCTTCGAGCGGTGGGGTTGCTGCGCGGGACCCTTTCCTACCGGTTGCTGATGGCAATGCGCCGCGCGTATCGACGCGTCGTTCCCCGGCGGGGCTGAGGTACGGTCGACTACTGGCGTTGCCCGGACCGGATGGCAGTACGGCGCCCCCCAGTTTCAGGTCGAAGGCGCAGGGTCCTGGCGGCCATCGACCAGCCGCGTCAGCAACTCGATCTGCGCCTGCTGTTGGGTCAGCAGGGTCATCATCTGCTGGCTGCGCAGTGCATCCATCTTTTCGTGCAACGCCATGATCTCGACTTCCGCCTTGAGGTTGACCTCGTAGTCGTAGGCGGCCATCTGCCGGTCCTTCGTGCTCTGCCGATTCTGGCTCATCATGATTACCGGCGCCTGGATGGCGGCCAGCATGGACAGAACCAGGTTGAGGAAGATGAAGGGATAGGGATCGAACGCCGCCCTGCCCAGCATTGCCGCGTTCAACACCACCCAGGCCACCAGCACGACGCCGAACAGGATGATGAAGTGCCAGGAGCCACCGAAGCGGGCCACCTTGTCGGCAATCCGCTCACCGAAGGTGGCTTGCTCGTCGAGGTGACGGACCGGGTCATGCGTCATGGCCTGGCCCTTGCCGGCGCGCGCGAGCACTGCGCGCGTGGTGGCATCGAGATCCTTGGCCTGCTGTCCGAACCAGCGTGTGGCGGAAGTAAGGTAGTCGATCGGTGGCGGATGGCTCATCGCGGGTTCCTTTGTGGAGCAGTGCAGGGCAGGGGAGGGTGGCCTGCGTTGATGCAGGCCAGGTCCGGGTACCGGAATGAGTATCCTCCTTCGTACCAGGCCAGGCGCTTCCCGATTCCGGGATGTGCGGCAGCGAACCGGAGCCATGCAACGTGACCACCAATGTCACTACGACCCTGCTGGTTCTTGCGCACTGGTTTGGCGTGCTCGGGCTGTCGCTGCGGGTGATCCAGCGGCGTTCGCCGGTCGGGGTTTCGGTGGCATGGATCGCGGCCATGTTCATGATGCCGCTGGTCGGCGCGGTGATGTACCTGATGTTTGGCGAGCGACGCTTGGGGCGCCGCCGCGTGGCGCAGCGCGCCAGTTGCGAGGCCGCGCTGGAACAATGGCAGCGCACGCTGAACGAAACGAGCGGCGGCGGACAATTGCACGAGTCGGGTACGGGCGGGCAATTGCCCCGGCTGGCGCAGAGCCTGCTGGGCTTGCCACCGCAGCCCGGCAACCGCCTGGAGCTGCTCGACGACTTCAATGCGGTGTTTGACGCGATGGTCGCCGACATCGACGCCGCGCAGCAGCGCTGTGACCTGTGCTTTTACATCTGGCATGGCGCCGGGCGGACCCTGGATATC
Source organism: Lysobacterales bacterium (assembly GCA_038236425.1). Taxonomy (GTDB): domain Bacteria; phylum Pseudomonadota; class Gammaproteobacteria; order Xanthomonadales; family Xanthomonadaceae; genus Arenimonas. The sequence continues at coordinate 9,402 of JBBRZU010000078.1, read as the reverse complement.
GTGGATGCGCTGGTGCGCGCAGCCGGGCGCGGGGTCGTGTGCCGAGTGATTGCCGATGACCTTGGCAGTCGCGCTTTCCTCGCCGGGCCGCACGCTGCCAGGTTGCGTGCCGCCGGCGTGTTCGTACGGGCGGCGTTGCCGACCGGCCGGTTGCCGGACCTGTTGTGGCGCGCGGACTTGCGCAACCATCGCAAGATCGCCGTGTTCGACGATCGCATCGGCTACACCGGCAGCCAGAACCTGGCCGATCCGCGTGACTTCCACCAGGACGCGGGAGCAGGCAGGTGGATCGACGCGATGGTGCGTATGCGTGGCCCTGCGGTGGCTGCGCTGGCGGGCGTGTTTGCCCTGGACTGGGCCGTGGAGGGCAGCGAGGCCTTCGTCGCGCCACCGGACCCTCATGCCGATGCCATCCACCCGGACGGTGCAATGGTGCAGGTTGCGCCCTCCGGTCCGGCGGTGAATCCGGGTGCCCTGCTGCCGCTGCTGCTGACCGCGATCTACGCCGCACGCAGCGAGATCGTGATGACCACGCCTTACTTCGTCCCGGACGAGGCGATCATCACGGCGCTGCTTTCGGCTGCGCGGCGCGGGGTGGCGGTGACCCTGGTGGTACCGGCGCGCAATGACTCGCGCCTGGTCCGCTACGCCAGCGTTGCCTACTTCGAGGAACTGCTCTCTACGGGCGTGCATATTGCCCTGTTCGATGGCGGCCTGCTGCATACCAAGAGCCTGGCCATCGACGGACGCAGCGCGATCTTCGGTTCGATGAACCTGGACATGCGCAGCATCTGGCTCAATTTCGAAGTATCGCTGTTCGTGTATGACGAAGGCTTCACCGCGAAGCTGCGCGCGCTGCAGGATCGCTACATTGCCCAGTCGCGCTTCATGGACGCGCGTGCGTGGCAACAGCGGCCGCGCTGGCGAAAGTTTGCCGAGGACATCGCCAGACTGCTCGGCCCGCTGCTGTAGCTGCCAAAGCAGCGCGAGGCAAGCAGGTGGTTTCCAGATGCCGTGTTCCGGCGCATAGTTGCACAACGCCGCGCCGGGGCGAGCTGTTGCCGATGCGGCCTTGGTCTCGATCTGGCCACGACACGACTTCCGCCGAGGACAAAATGCTGCGGTCCGGGACCCAGGCCCGTGGAAGCATCATCTTTCCGGGAATGCTCTCGCAGGTACCGCTCGGCAGCGCGGCTTCAATACCTTGGCGGCTTTGCAATTGCGCGCGATTACAAGCACTGATCATTTCAGCACAAGGACGATCCCATGAATTTGAATCGACTCTCGCTTGCCATGTTGTTGATCTTGCCCGCACTGCCGGGCTGTTCCGGACCAGTGCCTGCAACCACGGAGCCTGCCGCGGTCGTCGCACCGGCTGCATCGACGGCGATGGCGGCAGCCGCAACCGCAACCGCAACCGCAACCGCGGCCACCGGGCAGCCGGCCACCGCCAACACACACGCTTCTGCCAAACCGACTGCCTGTGTGCTGATAACTGCTACCGAGATGTCGGAGATCTTCGGAAGAGCGATGCAAGCCGAAGCGCACGAAGGATCGGTCGACAAGACCGAATGCATTTACAAACCCGCAGACGGCATCAGCCCCTACATCGAGTTGACCGTGGAATGGGGCGAAGGCGAAACCGCGATGCGCGCCATGGGCGCCATGGCAAACGTGGAACCGGGCATTGCCAATCCTTACGCCGGGATCGGCGACCAGGCGGTCGCAGTCGGCACGGCGTTGATGATCCGCAGCGGTGATGACCTGGTGACGATCACCTTTTCCGGCGTTGATGATGCGCCGGCCAAGGCAAGGCAGATCTTCGACATGGCCAAGGCAAGAATGTAACGCGTCAGAAGTGGCAGGCCGGCACGTCGGGGCTGAACGAGTCGTTGTTGTAGAACGTCTGCGATAGTTCGTACGCCTCCGATTCGAACTTGCCACCCTTGAGGAGGTTCTTGAGGGCCGTGACCTGGGGAAGCGGTATCTGGAATCCCCAGCCCACTCCGGCGTCGAACTTGACCGTGGTGGCATGGCAGTCCTGCATGAGGCCCATGTTCAATGACGAGGCATGGGTAACGCCCGTCGCCGCTATGAACTTGGCATACGGGCCGGTGAAGAAGGCCGGCACGCCGACTCCCGTCATGAAGCGTGTCTCGAAGGTGAACACCAGGCCGCTGACACCGAGCGAGACGCCCTTGATGGAATCGACGATCGAACCCTTCTCGGTTGCCGTGGGGGTGATGACCTTGCCGCCCTGTCCACCCAGCGCCCCGTTCATGTTGAACCTGCTGGAAGCGGAGAGCGTCGCATTCTTGCCGCCCAGGGCGGTTTCGATCAGGAATTTGAACTTCACCTGGCACATCAGCGGAACGCCGTAGGCCGGGCAGGGTTCCGCAAACTCGAGGGGTATCTCGATGCGGATTTTCTTGTTGTCGCCAACGGCCTGCGCGATGCCGGTGCTGATATCCACGTCGACGCCGTCGATGCCCTCCAGGAAGATACTCGAAGACTCCTGGTCGATCTGGCCGTCGTGATAGACGGTGTGCGTCTTGAAACGCAAATCGCTCACATGCACGACGACTTCGATTCCTGCTTTCAGCCCGGTACTTCCAGGGCCGCTCAACTTGCGCTGGATCTTCAGGGCGATGCGCTGCTTGAGCTTGCCGCTACTAGTGCCATTGACCGGGTTGTCCGTCTTTGCCGCCAACTCCATTTCCCAATCGCCGACCGCCACCTTGCCCATGGACTTTCCTGCCGCTGGCAATTTATCCATTGGAGTCGCGGCTGCTGACGCCACCTGGATCGGCATCAATTGAATGAGATAGTCCCCAGGCTGCTCGCCTGCTTCAGGTTGCATGAACCCGATCTGCACGGGAGGGGGCGCTGTGCCAGCGGGGGTTGCGAAATCGCGATACATGTAAGGCAGTGCAGGAATCGCTTGAACGGTCAGTTTCGCCAGATCAAACGGCTGGTCGAGCGTGATGTCGGCGTCTCGCAGCACGTCGCCGAGTTGCATCGGACCCAGGGTCACTGCCAGGTCCTCGCCATGCGGTGCGATCTTCATCACTCGTCCGGCGGCACGGCTGGTGGCGAGCATGATCTTGCCAGGGCGCAGGTCCTGCGCGTGCGCCGCATGCCCGTCGATAATCCAGACCAGCCCATCGGCACTCGCGGAGCGAATCGACTTCGCACCGCCACCCACGGCGATCACGTCGGGCTGATAGGTCACAGCCGCGTTCGGCTGCACCCCCGGGCCATAAGTCCGTTCGGCGAGATCGTCCGCCAGATTCTGCGAGCCGGCCCCGGGCTTGCTGCAGGCGCTGGCGACAAGCGCCATCCCGATCAGGGCGCAGCCACGCAGTGCGAACGCGCGGGTGAACGTAGTTGAAGTCCTGGTGGTGTGGCGCATGTAGTGTTCTTCCGGGATGCTCAGCGGCTGTAGTCGCGAGCGAAGTGGTAGGCCGCGGCCGCGTCGAAGCCGCGTTGACCGGAGGCGTCGAGCGTCGCGCGGATTGCCATCGAGCCGGGGCCGGTCGCCGTGTTGCCGACGGCGCCAAGCGCGGGATCGCCGAACAGGCCCGTGCCCACGTCGAATCCGCGTGCATAGGCAATGTCGTCCGCTGCGTTACGCGCGGCGTCCACCTCCGGGTCGCGCTCCGCGATGGTGGCGCCGGTCGCGGCCAGTTCCTCGATCTGCGCGGCACTGACATCCGGCGCGGCTGAAGGTGGGGCTGCCTGCGCCGCCGCGTACGGCAGTTCGTTGCTCGCCCGATCGAGCGCGCTGATGGAAAGCGTGTCCGTTACCAGGGGCACGCTCATGGACCCGCCGCTGGCCAGGCACTGGCGCTCCAATCCGGGCGCGGCCGGGGAATTGCGCGCCTTGGCGGAACGCGCAGCGTCACAGATTGGAACCGGCGGCCCGGAATACCGGGGGCCGACGCGGCCGAGCGCCAGCGTCGGGCGCGGCGGCGGTGGTGGCGGTAGCGGCTCGAGCTGGCAGGTGAAGTGGTAGGCATTCCAGGACGCGTATTCAGGCGGGTTGCGGAACTCGTCGTAAGTCATGCCCTCGAAGACCTCGCCGTACTGCGTATCGCCGACGATGCCGCCCACCCGCGGCTTGATCGTCCCGACGTAGCGGCCGATGCTCGGATCGCCGCTGTAGGTCCACAGCACGCGCAGGTGGATGCCGTTGCCGGTGATGTCGCCAAAGACATTGCCGATGACGGTCTTGCGCGTGGTCTGGTACTGGGCCCATCCCAGCAACTGCGAGCCCGTCTGCCTCAGCTGGAAATCGACCTCGAGTCCGCCCAGGGTGCTTTGCGTCATCTTCATCAGGGCTGGCGCCTTCCACTGCTTGCAGACGCGCTCGTCCGCGGCCGCGCTGGCCGTGGCCAGGCACAGCATGAACACCGCTGTTGCCTGGCGTACGCGTCGCTGCTGTCGCAAACGATTCATGTCATCCCCCTGTGGCGAACCATCAACGAAGCATTGCGTGCACGAGCACGGCAGGCAGCCAGGTGAACAGCCCCGACAGCGCCGCCGAGACATAGATGAGCCCGAGGATGACCGTGCCGATCAGTACTGCGACCAGTGCGAGCAACGGCACCAGGATGATCCACGCCCACGGCGGCACGCGCCGGCCAGCGTGCGGCGAGACCTGTGCGCCCATCAGGCCGAGTGCCTTCAATCGCTTGTCGAGCGAAGGCGCCATCGGCGCGCTGGAGCCGCCAAGGATGCTGCGCGCGCCGATCAGCGGACTCGGCACCACCGACAGATGCGCAATCCACGCTCCGAAGGCGCCCACCACCGGCTCGCCGCGGATTTTTTCCAGCGCACTGCCCAGCGTGTCGGGATTGCGGGTGAACTGCACCGCGGTCGCATCGGCCTGGTACTTGCGACTGCGCCAGCCCAGCGCGAGCAACGGGCCGAGGATGGCTGTGCAGACCAGGCCGCCGAAAAAGCCGGCGATCACCAACGGGCCCGCCAATGGCATCCACGCGAACGTGCGCCACGGTACCTTGCCAGTGTCTTGCGTGGCATCGGGCGCGGCGTGGGCCTCGGGCTCGAACGGATTGGTCAGCGTCATCGCCAGTTCGCCATCGGCCTCGCTGGTGCCTGGGCGCAGCGATCGCCGCAGCAGGCGCAGCAGCCGGCCCGCGGCCTGGCGATCGGCCATCGAGTTGCTCAGCCGGGCAATCAAGCCAAACATGCCCAGCTGCGTGGCGATTCGCGCGCCGATGCGCAAGTCGCCGTTGGCGATCTCGCCGACCAGGTGCGCGGCCACACCCTGCAACTCGTCGCGCGTGGCGCCCGTAAGCAGGCCCGTACTCACCACCACGTTGGCATGCCGTGCATCGGCGCCGAAGGCGGCGGCGTTGACCGCGTCGTTATCGGTGATCCAGACCCGCGGCGGTGGCAGTGTGGCGGCGATGGCCATCTCTGCCACAGAGTTGGCGAAGCGCTGCTCGCCCAGGTCGGACGTGTTGGGGCTGCGCGCGGCAAAAGTCGAACCATCGCCGGCCATGGCCTCGCGCATCAGCCGGCCGAGCGTGTGCTGGATCAGGAAGATCACGACCAGCCCGGGGATGGCGGAGAGCAGGGCGATCTCGACATAGCGCCAGGCCGGCACCGGTCCGGTTGGATCGATCAGGCCGCCGACTGCGTCGGTGGCCGTTCCGATCAGGTCCGGCGTTGGCACCACCAGGTTGACGAGGTCCATCAACAGGCCGAGCAGCGCATACAACAGCGGCGCCATCAGCATCGCGACGACAAGTGCCAGCACCAGGGCGCAGGCATCGGCGAGCCAGCCGATCCGCATCGCGGCACGGCGATGCCGGGCGATGCTGGCGAAGAAATCCTCGCGCTCCGCGGCGCTGAACGGCTCCAGCGCCACGGCCCGTTTGCCAACATCGGCTTCCACGGCGCCCATGTTCGTGCTCAGGGGCCGGATGCGTCGTAGATCTTCTTCGCCATGACCGGCTCGTCATCGAGGCCGACGCCGCCCAGATACAGCGACACCATGTCGCCGTGGTCATTGATCACCAGCGCCGGCCCGATGACGTCGGCATCATCGCCGATACCTGCGAACGCCTTGCCAGGCGCCGGGTCGTAGTTCTTCATTTCACGACCCATGCGCAGGGTCGAGGCGCCATCACCGGCGGAAATTGTGTATTCAATCGACGGGCCTTTGCCGGCGAGCGGTGCATAGCTGCACGAGGTGAGGCCTTCGGTGCCGTCGTTGGGTGTCGCACCCATCGGCATGCCGATGATCGCCGACATTTCGCTGGCGGTGACACGGTTGCAGGCGCGACTGGCGCCGCCGGGGACTGTGACGTCGGCGGCGGGAGTGGCCACCGCGGGCGCGGATGGCTGCGTCGCAGCCGTAGCCTCGCCGGTGCCGGTTACGGGCACCGGCGCCGCCGAGTCGGCCGCGGGCGCCGAGGACGGCGCGCAGCCCTGCAGTATCGGCAACATGAGCAGGCAGAACAGCCAGGCATGGGCAGGTCGCATTGCATGTCCTTGTCGGAAGCGGGTGGCTTGTTGCGGATGGACTAGTACGGCGTGCCGCCGGCTTCACGGCATTGCTTTTCCAGGCTGGGAGCAGCCGGGGAATTGCGCGCGCGGGCACTGCGCGCGTATTCGCAGATGCGCGGGTCGGGAGCGGGCGTGAGTGCTGCGCGCACTGCTGCGCTGCGGCTTTGGCTGGCGCGCTCGTCGAATCTGCCGCTCGGGATGCCGCCTGCATATTCCATGCGGAAGTCGAGCGAGGCGCGCGGCTGATCGGCGGACAGCGACAGTACGCGCGTGTCATCGATCACCGAGCGGAACTGTCCCAGTGTTGGCTGCGCCTGTTCACCACCCTGCCAGGCTTCGGTGGATCGCTGCCGCCCGCTGCCGATGCTGGCCTGCACATGGATGTTGGTATCCAGCGGCAAGAAGGAAATCACGTAGTCGCAGACATAGTTGTCGCCTTGCGTGCGCATACCCGGCCGCGCCGCGACCTTGATCAGTACAGGCTGCCGATTGTCGCGGTCCAGATTGTCCGGCAAGGCGGAGATGTGGAAGGCATCGCAGGATGTCGGGTTCGGATCAAACACGCCTCGCGCATCGCGATAGCCCAGCGCGACCGGATAGCGGATGCGCACGCGGATCGACGGATCGTCACTGCTGTCGACGGCGTCCAGCACTGCGCGGTGCCGGACCCGCGCGGTGGCGCTGGATTCATCGTAGGCACCGGCGCCGGGAAAGGGTGGGCGCACGTTCGTCGCCCGTGCGCGGAAGCTGTCGTCCTCGATGCCATTGGCGGCGTTGTAGTCGGCGCGCAGCCGGCTGCGCTCCACCGCGCCGATGGCCGACGCCGTGGTTGGGAAGCGCCCGGTGGGAACGACGGACCAGGTTTGATGCACGCTGTCGGGCAGGGTGTCGCCGATGCGCCGGCAACTGGCGGGAAACAGCCAGGGATCGCGATCGCAATGTGCGCTCAGGATCACGTGCTCGGTGTAGCCCTCGCCACCTCCTTGCCCGCGCGTGTCCGGCGAGAGGTTGTCGTTGCTGGTGATATCGAAGATTTCCGTGGCATTGGGCCGGTCGGGATCGGTTTCCGACGGCGTCCAGGTGGCATCCACGTCGTAGGACACCGACTGCGCATGATCGGCGCTCGAACAATTGCCGCGGATGCGGTAGCTGGCCGATCCGGGCAGCTGGCCGCTGAACTCGGGCTGGCCGACCAGGCCCGAGGTGCGACAACTCAACTGCAGGTCCGGCGCGGGGCCGTCAGCGCAGCCGAACAGGGGGCAGGCGAGATCGTCCAGGAACCCGGCCTGGGCTGCGCCGCTGGCAAAAATACCGATGCAGGCAAAGGCGTGTGCGAGTCGCGTGGCGGCGGGCTTGCGGATCGGATTCATGTTGGGTCCCTCGTCGGACTACCGGGGTCCGCCGGCATCGGTTGGAAGCAGCGCAAACACTTTACGGAAACCAGTCCATCCACTGCCGATCTCGACCGGCCCCTGCCAGGTCATACTGCCGACCCGCCCCAGGGCCTTGTAGCCCGGCGCTGGCGCCCTCGGCGGACGGTAGCGGTACAGCAGCATGCGCCCATCCGGGCGGATTGCCAGCAGGTTGCCGTCTCCAGTCGCCACGACTTGCTGGAATTGCTGCCAGTCACTGCCGATCGTCGCCGGACCCGTCCAGGTCCAGTCCCCGTTCGCGTAGCCAAGGTGGTGATAGAGCAGTAGCGTGCCATCGGCCTTGATTGCGTAGATCGTGCCCTTGCCTTCGGAGAACACATCCTTGAAATCGCCCCAGCCCGAGCCGACCACGCGACAGTTGTCCAGCGCCAGTTCGCCACCATCGGCGACATAGTTGGCGTCACGGCACCACAGCAGCGCGCCGTCGGACTTGATCGCGTAGACGATGCCGTCGCCGCCAGCGAAGATGCGCTGCACGTCCCAGCCGCCACTCAATTCCACCGGCCCCGACCACTCACGCGAACCGTCGTTGAAGCCGTCGTGCCGCAACCAGAACAGGTGGCCGTCGTTGCTCAATGCAAACAGGCTGTTGCCGCCCGCAGCGACGACGTCGCGATAGGCGGTCCAGCCTCGGCTGACCGTGATCGGGCCCTGCCACGGCGCCGCGCCGCCGTCTTTGCGATACCAGACCAAGCGGCCATCGGCGGCGATCGCGTACACCCATATCGGTTGCAACACGCCATTGGCGTTGGAGAATGTGCCGATGAATTGCGATGGCTCGGGCACGAACGCGCCCAGGTAACGGTCGATCTCGTCTGCCACCAGTGACACGGGGGCATCGCCGATCCGGGTCGTGTTCGCGACCCAGCGCCAGGTTGAATAGCCGGCCGGCTTTGGTTCTGCGCGTGTCCACAGCCCGCAGGCCTTGCCCTCGGCGCATTCGGCAAGCGACAGGGAGTGCACTCCGACCAACTCGCCACCGCCGCGATGCAGGTTGGTGAAGGAGGGGCCGCCGCTGTCGCCACCCGCCAGCGCCTGCGTCGGGGTGCGCGGGAACCAGTAGCTGGTTGCATCCTGGTCGTCGCTGGAGAACTCCCCGACGCGATATTGGTCGTCCGACATCGCCGGCGTGGCATCTTCCCCCGCGCCCCGCGCAAACTGGTAGATGCCGCGGCCGAACACGTGCAGCCTGAGCGGCACCAACGGGCCGCGGTACAACGCGCGCTGGTACTTGCGCGTGGAGCCGTCGACGGTGAACGGCGTATCGAGTCGGATCAGTGCGATGTCCACCGGCCGGAAGCTGATGATGCGCAGTGACCGGCGGTCCTGGCCGCCGCCCCATTCGGCGTGCAGGTCGGCGCTGTCGTCGGCATTGGTGCGGAATCCGTTCGGCGCGCGGTCGTCTGCGCTGTCCACGCAGTGGGCTGCGGTG
>JBBRZU010000077.1:0-12083 GCA_038236425.1 Lysobacterales bacterium | reverse complement strand
CGGGCGCGCGGCGGCGGGCGTGTAGTGCATCGGCATAGTCTAGACGCTCACGTAGAATCCGCCGATGCCGCCGTCCTTCCCGATCAGCCCGCTGCTCCCCGAGGTGCTGGCCTCGCTGGAGGCACATCCGCGCCTGGTGCTGGAGGCGCCGCCGGGTGCGGGCAAGACCACGCAGGTGCCATTGGCGCTGCTGGATGCTGGCTGGCGTGGCGATGGCCGCATCATCGTGCTCGAGCCGCGTCGCGTCGCCGCGCGTGCGGCGGCTGGGTTCATGGCCGCGCAGCGTGGCGAAGCGGTCGGGGCGACGGTCGGCTACCGGATCCGCTTCGAGAGCAAGGTGACGGCCGCCACCCGCATCGAAGTCGTCACCGAGGGCATCCTCACCCGCATGCTGCAGGACGATCCCTCGCTCGAGGGCGTTGCGGCGATTGTGTTCGACGAATTCCACGAACGTCACCTGGCCGGTGACCTCGGCCTGGCGTTGGCATTGGACGTGCAGTCGCAACTGCGGCCCGAACTGCGATTGCTGGTGATGTCGGCCACGCTCGATGGCGCGCGCCTGGCCGCATGGCTGGACGCACCGCGGCTGAGTTCGGCCGGCCGCAGCTATCCGGTGGCGATCTCGCACTTCCCGGCGCGCCGCGACGAACCTGCGGGCGCGCAACTCGCACGCTGTGTCGTCGAGGCACTGCAGGCGCACCCCGGCGACCTGCTGGTGTTCCTGCCCGGCCGGCGCGAGATCGCCGATGCCGAGCGACGCCTGGCCGACGCCGCACAATCGGCCGGCGCCCGATTGCTGGCACTGCACGGCGACCTGCCGCTCGAGCGCCAGTCCGAAGCACTCAACATCGATCCCGAGGGACGTCGGCGGATCGTACTGGCCACCAATGTCGCCGAGTCCAGCGTGACCCTGCCCGGCGTGCGCGTCGTCATCGATAGTGGACAGGCACGCGAGCCGCGTTACGAACCCAACAGCGGTTTTTCGCGGCTGGAGTTGGTGACGATTTCGCAGGCCTCGGCCGAGCAACGCGCAGGACGCGCGGGCCGCGTGGCCGAGGGTGCCTGCTATCGCCTGTGGCCGGCGTCGCTGCGACTGGAGCCGGCGCGCACGCCGGAGATCGCGCAGGTCGACCTGGCGGCGCTGCAACTGGAACTCGCCGCCTGGGGCAGCGCCGACCTGCGTTTCGTGGACGCCCCACCTGCAGGCGCGATGGCCGCGGGCCGCGAACTGTTGCAGCGCCTGGACGCGCTCGATGCAACCGCACGGATCACGCCGATGGGTCGGCGCATGCTCGCGCTCGGCACGCATCCTCGACTGGCGGCGATGTTGTTGGCCAGCGATGAAGCAGACGAGGTCGCGCTGGCCTGCGACCTGGCGGCGCTGGTCGAGGCACGCGATCCACTGCTCGACACCCGGCGCGACGATTGGGCCGCGCGCCACCAGGCGCTGGCCGCGTTCCGTCGCGCTGGCGGTGGCGGTGGCGGTGGCGGTGGCGGAGGTGGTGGCGGTGGCGGTAGTGGCGGCGCGACGCAGGGCCATCGCGGCGCACTCGCAGCGATCGACGCCGCTGCCGCGCAGTGGCGGCGTCGCCTGCGCTGCAGCGCGCGGCCACCCGGCGACACGCCGGCGCATGCGCTCGGCGACCGCCTGATGCACGGCTTCCCGGATCGCATCGCCTTCCAGCACCCGACCGATCCTTTGCGCTACCAGTTGGCGAACGGCCGCATGGCGCGCGTATTCCCGGACAGCGCGGTGTTCGGCGAGCAGTGGCTGGTGGCCAGTGAGCTGCGTTTCGAGGCGCGCGACGCGCTGGTGCAACGCGGCGCGCCGCTGGATGCCACGCGCCTGCAACGCGACTTCGCCGAGCGTTTCGTCGAGCGCGATGTGGTGCACTGGGACGATGCCGCGCAACGCCTGCAAGCGCGACGCGAGCGGCGCTTCGATCGCATCGTGCTCGACAGCCGCCCCGCGGGACGCGTGGATCCCGAGCTGGCGGCGGACGCCCTGTGCGCCGCGATCGCCGCGCGCGGACTCGATGCGCTGCCCTGGACCGACGCGACCCGGCAATGGCTCGAGCGCGCCCGTTGCGTGCGCGCATGGGAGCCGGCGCTCGGCATCACCGACCTGTCCGACGACGCACTGCTCGCAACTATCGGCACCTGGCTGCGTCCGGCGCTGCTGGGCAAGACCCGATTGGACACGCTCGAAGCCGGTGCGATGCGCGATGCGTTGGCGGCGCTGCTCGACTGGCCGCAGCGGCAGGCCGTCGACCGCCTGGCGCCGCCGGCGATCACGGTGCCGTCCGGGCTGTCGCGCGCGGTGCACTACCAGCACGATGCCGCGCCGGTGCTGGCGGTGAAGTTGCAGGAGTTGTTCGGCCTGGCCGACACGCCGCGCGTCTGCGACGGGCACATCGCCCTGACCCTGCACTTGTTGTCGCCTGGCGGAAAGCCGCTGCAGGTCACCCAGGACCTGCGCGGCTTCTGGGACCGGACCTATCCGGACGTGCGCCGCGAGATGAAAGGCCGCTACCCGCGCCATCCCTGGCCCGACGATCCCTGGATCGCCACCCCGACCCACCGCGCCAAGCCGCGCGGTACCTGACCTGACCCGGCTTACAGCCTGTTCATTCGATCTGCGCTAACTTGTGCTTCCCACAAATCCCTCCGTCAGGACAACCCAATGAACGATTCCGGAAAAGACGTGTTGAGCACCAGCTGGCATCGCGTCCGCGACGCCGGCTCCGCGGTTGGCGAGTTGGCGACGGTCGGTGCGACCGGCCTGATGAGCACGCTGCCCAAAATCAAGGACCTGATCGCCACCGGCGCCGGGCTGGCCGTCGCACGCCGCGGCGCCAAAGTGGCGATCGCGACCGTGCGCCGCAACCCGGTGGCCATCGTCGGTGGCGCAGTGGCGCTGGCCGGCATCGGTTTCGCGTATAGCGCCTACAAGAAGCGCAAGACGGCCGCCGAAGCGGCTGGCGAAGGCAATGGCGCGGCCAAGCCCAAGCGGCTGACCGCGGCCAATCGCCGCAAGGCCGCCAGCGCGGACGCCGCGCCCAAGCCGGCACGCGTTGCGCGCCCGCGCAAGCCGCGCGCGGCAACCACCAAGTAAAACGGACTAAACGGCGCCCGCTACCCAGCGGGCGTTGGCTTCCGCCGCAGGCGAACGCCCGACGACTCCTGCGCGCAGAGCGTCACGCGTTCAGCGGCGCCCGACGCGCAAGCTCAGCGGCCAGCGCACCATGCGCCGACGCCCCGGATCGCCCCACGCGCTGGCCATCGCCGGCTCGATCTGCGATACCGGGTCGCGCCCGGTGCGCTTTTGATGGCGCTGGCTGGCTGACCAGCTGCGCAGGTAGGCCAAGTACTGCGGCATGTTCCACTCGCAGGCCATCTCGAACGCCGGCGCCGCGATCGACTCGAATGGAAACGGCAAGTCGCGATAGCGATTGATCACGTGTTCGCGCTCAGGCGGCCAGTCTTCAAGCACAAGGCCATTGTTCAACGCGTCGAACACCGCATCCACCTCGGCACTGACCGCGGATTCCGCGTAGGTCCACAACGCGACCACGCCGCGAGGTCGGAGCACGCGTTGCACCTCGGCGCAGAACGCGTCCTGTGCAAACCAGTGATAGGCCTGCGCGACGGTGACCAGGTCGGCGCTGGCTTCGGCAAGCGAGCAGTGCTCGGCCGGCTCGACCGCATAGCGCACGCGCGCATTCGCGATCGCGCTGGCGATCTGTGGTGCGGAGGGATCGCTGGCGAACACGGCATCAAAATGCGCGGCCAGCGCGACACTGGCCTGGCCATTGCCGCAGCCCGCATCCCAGGCCAGCGAAGTGCGCGGGCATTGCCTGGCCAACCAGTCAAACAGGACGTCGGGATAGCCCGGGCGTGCATCCGCGTAGGCGCCCGCATGCCCGGAAAAATGATCAAGAAAAGCCGAGCCGCTGGCTGGCGCATCGCTCATGGCGCATCGATCATGGCGGATTGCTCAGCCCGGCGCCTCGCGCCACTCGCCAGGCGCGAGGCCGTCGAGATGGTAGGGCCCGACCGCGATGCGCACCAGGCGCAGCGTCGGCAGACCGACTGCGGCACTCATGCGTCGCACCTGGCGATTGCGGCCTTCGCGCAAGGTCAGTTCCAGGAAGCTGTCCGGGATCGCCTTGCGCAGCCGGATCGGCGGCGTCCGCGGCCAAAGCCAGTCGGGCGCGCACTGCAGGCGCCGCACCTGGGTTGGCTGAGTCGGCCCGTCCTTGAGCTTCACCCCCGACGCCAACTCCTCGAGCTGCTCGTCAGTGGGAATCCCTTCGACCTGCACCATGTAGGTTTTGGGCCATTTGAACTTGGGCGAACTGACCTGGGCGATGCGCGCACCGTCGTCGGACAACAGCAACACGCCCTCGGAATCGAAGTCCAGGCGGCCAGCCGCATAGACATTCGGCGGCAGCCCGAAACCGCCAAGGGTTGGCCGCGGCGGAACCTGCGCGTCGGTGAACTGGGAGAGCACGCCGTACGGCTTGTTGAGGACCAGCATCATGGCTCCAGTCTAGCCTCATGCGAGAATCCCTGCCCATGACCGCCGTCCACCCGCTGCGCCGCCTGCTGGGCTTTGCCCGCCCCTATCGCCGCGACGCGGGCCTTGGTGTGCTGTTTTCAGTACTGAACAAGGTGTTCGACGTGCTGCCCGAGCTGCTGATCGGCGTGGCCGTGGACGTGGTGGTCAACCGCAAGGCCAGCTTCCTGGCGCGCGCCGGCATCGCCGAACCGCTCACCCAGCTGTACCTGCTGGTGGCGATTACCGTGGCGGTGTGGGTGTTCGAGTCGCTGTTCGAGTACCTGTATGCGTTGCGCTGGCGCGGGCTGGCGCAGAACCTGCAACACGAACTTCGCAACGCCGCCTACGGCCACCTGCAGCAGCTGCCACCCGACACCATTGCGCGCGAACGCAGTGGCCGGCTGATGGCCTTGCTCAACGAGGACGTCAACCAGATCGAGCGCTTCCTCAACACCGGCGCCAACGACCTGATCCAGGTGTTCATTTCGTCGCTGCTGATCGGCGCGGTGTTTTTTTTCCTGACCAATTCGCTTGCCCTGCTCGCCCTGTTGCCCGTCCCCTTGATACTTGTGGGAGCGTTCTGGTTCCAGCGTCGCCTGTATCCCCGCTACGCCGCGGCGCGCGAAGCAGCAGCCACAGTGTCATCGCGGCTCAACAACAACCTGGCCGGCATGGCGACCATCCAGGCCTATACCGCCGAAGCCTTCGAGGCCGGCCATGTGCGCGATGCCTCCGACGCCTACCGCGCGCGCAATGCCGATGCCATCCGGGTGTCGGCCGCGATCACGCCAGTGATCCGCATGGCGGTGCTGGCAGGATTCGTGTCGACCCTGTTGTATGGCGGCGTGCTCGCGCTGCGCGGCGACCTGGGCGTGGGCAGTTATTCGGCGCTGGTGTACCTGACCCAGCGCCTGCTGTGGCCGCTGACCCGGCTGGCCGACATGACCGACCTGTACCAGCGCGCGATGGCCTCGGTCACCCGGGTGATGGACTTGCTGGACACGCCGCTGCCGACGCGCGGCCACGGCACGTTACCGGTGCGCGAACAAGCCGCACTGTCGTTCGACAACGTCTCGTTTGCGTATGACGGTCGTGCCGCCATATCAGACGTTTCGCTCACGATTGCACGCGGCCAGACCGTGGCGCTGGTCGGCGGCACCGGTGGCGGCAAGAGCACGCTGTTGAAGTTGCTGCTGCGCTTCATTGATCCCGATGCCGGTGCCATCCACGTCGACGGCATTGATATTGCATCGCTCGATCCGGCCTCGCTGCGCCAGCGCATCGGCTACGTCGCGCAGGAACCCTTCCTCACCGATGGCAGCATCGCCGACAACATTGCCTATGGCGACGCGACGCCATCCGCGTCGCGCATCGAGTCGGCGGCGCGCGATGCCGAGGGGCACGCCTTCATCGCCGCGTTGCCGCTGGGCTATGCCAGCCCGGTGGGCGAGCGCGGCGCGCAGTTGTCCGGCGGCCAGCGCCAGCGCATCGCCCTGGCCCGCGCGCTGTATCGCGAGCCGGCGTTGCTGGTGCTGGACGAGGCCACCTCGGCGGTGGACAACGAAACCGAAGCTGCGATCCAGCGTTCGCTGGCGCGCATCGCACACCAGCGCACCACCCTGGTGGTCGCGCACCGCTTGTCCACCGTGCGCCAAGCCGATGCCATCCATGTGCTCGATGGCGGACGCCTGGTCGAGAGCGGAACCCATGACCAATTGCTTGCCCGGGACGGCGCCTATGCCGCGCTGTGGCGCCTGCAGACCGGCGAGGCCTGAACGGGGCCGGTTCTTTCACACGCGTAAATCGGTAAATCGGGGCCGGTTCTTTCACGCGCGTGGGCAAGTGCTCGGCGAAGGCATGCAGCGATGACCACGCGTGTGAAAGAACCGGCCCCAGCCACGGAGCGTGTGAAAGAACCGGCCCCAACTGCGGCGGACTGGGGCATCATGCGCCGATGAACAACGAGCAACCGGACGCCGAGCTGCGGCTGAGCATCGGCCTCACCGCGCATCGCGACCTGGTGCCCGAGGAGGAGGCCTTCCTGCGCACCCAGGTGCGGGCATTTTTCCGCCGCCTGCAATCGGATTTCCCGCAGCTGCCGTTGCGCCTGATCTCGGCACTGGCCGAAGGCGGCGACCAACTGGTGGCCGAGGAAGCGCTCGCGCTCGGCATCGAGCTGGTGGTGGCACTGCCGATGCCGCGTGAAGAATACGAGCGCGATTTCCGCACGCCCGAATTGCTGTCCCGCTTCCATGCCCTGCTGGCCAAGGGCCGGATGCGGGTCTTGCCACTGGCGCCGGGCAATGACGCGGACGCCATCCACGAGCGCGGCGAAGCGCGCAATCTGCAGTACGCGCAACTCGGGATGTTCATGTCCTCGCACTGCCAGATCCTGCTGGCGTTGTGGGATGGCCGGCCGAGCTCGGCGACCGGGGGCACCGCGCAGGTGGTGGAGTTCCATCTGCGCAATGTCATGCCGGGCCTGAGCATTGAACAGATCGCGCCAAACCTGTTGGCCGACGACGAGAGCGACCTGGTGTTCCACCTGCCGTGCAGCCGCCGCATCGCCGGCGCGCCAACTGGCACGACGCCGGCGGATGCGCGCGGTGTCAGCGCCTTCCACTCGCGCTGGCTGACCTGCGACGGCGGGACCGATGGCGCCGGGCCCATGCCGGCGCACTACGTGCACGTGTTCGGGCAGATGCAGGCGTTCAACGAGGATGCCTTGCGCTACCGCGCACAGATCGGGGCCACCAGCGCCACCCTGCTTGGACCCCGCAGTCCGGAAGCGACACCCGCAGTCCGGGAAATCGACAGCCTGTTCCGCTCCGCCGACTGGCTGGCGGTGCACTTCCAGCGCCGCGTGCGCAGCAGCCTGCTGTCCACGCATGTGCTGGCCGCGGCAATGGGGTTGAGCTTCATCCTGTTTTCGGATGTCCAGGCCAATCGCCTGTACGTCGCACTGTTCCTGCTGCTGTTCCTGCTCGGACTGGTGGTCAGGCAGGTGGGCGCGCGGCGCGAGTGGCAGCGCAAATACCTGGACTATCGTGGCCTGGCCGAGGGCTTGCGGGTGCAGCTGTTCTGGCGCATGGCGGGCGTGGAAACACCACCCAACAGCAGCCTGGGTTACGACAGCTTCCTGCAGAAGCAGGACGTGGACTTGAGCTGGATTCGCCACGCGATGCGCGCCACCGGCCTGTTCCGTGGCGCCACCCGGTCCGGCGACGGCGCCGCGCTGGCATGGGTCGTGGAACACTGGGTCGGCCAATCCGACCATGGCGGCCAACTCGCGTACTACCGCGACGGCACCAGCCAGCGCGAGCATGCGTACCGGTTGACGGCACTGCTGGGCGATATCGCACTCGCCGGCGGCCTGCTCGGTGCGCTCGCCCTGCTGGTCGGCGGCGCAGCCATGCCGGCAACCATCCAGCAGAAGCTCGTGGTTGCGATGGGCCTGTTGCCATTGCTGGCAGCCATCCGCGAGGCCTATTCGTACAAGAAGGCGGACAAGGAATTGATCAAGCAATTCCGCTTCATGGCGCGTCTGTTCGGCAGTTGCCGCGAGCGGCTCGACCACGCACAGGGCGATGCGGAGACGCGGCAGCTGCTGCTTGCACTGGGCTGCGCCTGCCTTGAGGAACATGCCGAGTGGATCCTGCTGCACCGCGAGCGGCCGTTGGACTCGGCGCAGCTCGCCGGATAGGCGCTGCCGCGCAGCCAGCCAGTTCGGGCGCGGGCCGGCGTAAACTCGGGATTCGGCTGGACTCGCGGGGAGCGATGGAGCCGCCTGGGAGGTGGACGTGCGCTACCGCGCCTTCGTCAGCTACAGCCACGCCGATGCCAAGTGGGCGGGCTGGCTGCATCGTCAAATCGAGGGATACCGCGTGCCCGGCAGGCTGCGCGGCAGCAGCGGTGTACACGGCCCATTGCCCGATCGGCTGACGCCGATCTTCCGCGACCGGGAGGAGCTGGCGAGCGCCGGCGAGCTGGGCCCGCAGATCGAATCGGCACTCGCCGAATCCGAAGCATTGATCGTGGTGTGCTCACCCGAGGCGGCGCGCTCGCGTTGGGTGGATGCTGAAATCCTTGCCTTCAAGCGCAAGTCGCAGGGCGCACGTATCTATGCATTGATCGTTGGCGGCGAACCGAATGCGGGCGATGCGCGCGAGTGTTTCCCGACGACGCTGCGCTTCGAACTGGACGCCGACGGCAACCTTGGCACCCGCCCGACCGAACCGATTGCCGCCGATGTACGCGATGGCAAGGATGGCAAGTCGCTTGCGCTGCTGAAGATCCTGTCCGGCTTGCTCGGCGTCCCGCTCGATACCCTGCGCCAGCGCGAAGCGCAGCGGCGCCATCGGCGCATGCTCGCGATCACCGCGCTGGCGACGCTGGTCATGCTGACAACGAGTTTCCTTGCAGTGCAGGCGGTGATCGCCAGGCACGCGGCCGAGCGCCGGCAGAAGCAGGCCGAGCAACTGGTCGGCTTCATGCTCGGTGACCTCAACGACAAGCTGTCGGAGGTCTCGCGCCTGGACATCCTGGAGACGGTGAACGACCAGGCCATGGCCTATTTCGAATCGCTGCCGGCGACCGATGTCACCGAGGAGGCGCTTGAGCAGCGGGCGAAGGCGCTGATCAAGATCGGCAGCGTGCGCATGGACCAGGGTCACCTGCCCAAGGCGCTAAGTGCATTCCAGGCTGCGCAGCGCCTGCAGGAGCCGCTCGCCCGCCAGGCACCCGCCAATCTGGCACGGCAGTTGGCCCTGTCCGACACGCTGGCCTACGTCGGCTATGCCGAGTGGTACCAGGGCGACCTCGACAAGGCGCAGGCCGGTTTCGAGGCAGCCAGCCACGTGCTGCTGGCGGCGCGCAAGCTGGCACCGGAGGATCCGGACCTGCTGTTCCAGCTGGCCACGCTGGACAACAACCTCGGCCATGTCCTGGAAAGCCGCGGCCGCATTGACGAGGCAACGACCTATTACCAGTCCATGCTGGATGCATCGCGAAAACTGGTCGAGTTCAGTCCGAAGAAAACCACTTTCCAGAACGAACTCGGGCTGGCGCACAACAACCTTGCCAAGATGGCGCTGCTGCGTGGCGACCTGAAGTCGGCGATCGCCGGCTATCGGGCCGATGCCCTGATCGAAGAAGCGCAGGCGCGGGCCGACCCGCGCAACAACGCACAGGCCGAGCGGCACCTGATCGCGCTGGCCACCCTTGGCCGCACGCTTGCCCTCGATGGCGAGCTGGACGTCGCGACCGACCTGTTGTCCCAGGCTGTCGGCAAAGCCTTGCGCCTGCTCGATGCCGATCCCAACAGCACTGGGTTCCAGGAAGACGTCGGGCTGTATTCAACCCAGTTGGCGGGCCTGTTGCGGCAACGCGGCGACTTCGACGGCGCACGCGCCAGGCTTGCGCAGGCAACGCTGCTCCTGCGCGGCATGATCGCCAAGGATCCGGCCCGATCGGACTGGAAGCGCGAGCTTGCCGAGGCGCTCATCGAACGCGCCGAGCAGGACGTGGTGGTCAGGGATGCGGCGTCCGCGCAGCGGGCACTGCACGAGGCGCTGGCGATCCTGGAGCCGCAGCTCGCCGAGCATCCGGACGACCGCGCCACCGTGCTCGCTGCGGCCGCGGCACGCATCGGCCTGGCCATGCTCGCGACCGACGCGCCGGCCCGGCGCGCATTGCTGCAACAGGCATTGCAGTCCATCGACGCGCAGCATTCAGGCAAGGGCGACCCCCGCTTGCTCGCCCTGCGCCAGCGGGCGCTGGCGAAGTAACCACAGCATCCCGCGATTGCAGATCGGCGCACGCCGGAACGTGCGATCAGGCACGCCAGCCTGGCAACACCGGTGCGGGTGACTATTCGGGCTTGGTGAACTTCAGCGTCATGCGGTCGCTCTCGCCGATCGCCTGGTACTTCGCGCGATCCATATCACCTTTGGACAGGGTCGGCGGCAGCGTCCACACGCCACCGGGATAATCCTTGGTGTCGCGCGGATTGGCGTTGACCTCGCTCTTGGCCGCCAGCTTGAACCCGGCCGCTTCGGCCAGTGCGATGACATAGGCCTCGGGCAGGTAGCCGCTGCTCTTCATTTCGGCAGGCGGCTGGTCTTCTGCGGCGCGATGATCAACCACGCCAAGCGTGCCGCCCGGACGGAGGACTTCGAAAAATGCCTTGAACATGGCCTGCTCGTTGCCGGCCATCACCCAGTTGTGGACGTTGCGGAAGGTCAGCACCACATCCACGGAGGCAGACGGCCCGAAATCCGGGCTCGCGTTGTCGGACTCACGTACCTCGGCACCCCCGAATGCCTCGGGGTGACCGCTGAACTTTGCGCGCAAGGCATCGTTGCCGCGCTGCGTGGATGCGCGCGACTTCTCGTCGCCTGCCGGTTTTGTCACCACCGCGATGTAGTGGCCGTGCTCGCGCAGCATCGGCGCGAGCACTTCGGCGTACCAGCCGCCGCCGGGCCAGATCTCGATCACGGTCTGGTCATCGCGCACGCCGAGGAAACCGAGCGTCTCGCGCGGATGCCGATACACATCGCGGCCGACATTGCCGGCGCTGCGCCAGTCGCCTGCCAGCGCGCGGTCCAGCGAGGCGGCCGTGCTGTCGCTGTCCATTGCCGGCGCGGCTTGCGCGGCCGTTGTCGCCGGCTTCGCTGCGGCGGCGGGCTTGGCGCCATCGAGCACGATGGCTGGCGGCGGCAATACTGCCGGCAAGGTCGCGGGCGTGGTCGTGGTGGCGAATGCGGTGCCCGTGACGCAGGCGGTGGACAGCAAGATGGCGATCAGCGGCAGGCGCATGGCGATTCCGGCGTAGCGGGGGATGGGCGGATTATGGCACCCAGCCGCGTGCAGGCGGTGTCGGCCGTGTCCGCAGTGGCAACGCGGGCGACAAGTTAAGCCGGGATTGCCCCCGCAGACGCCATGCTGGGGCCATCATCGGCGCAGGACGCGCGGAATGGAGCAGGCCATGGACACGATTCAAGCCCACCAGGCGTGGCGCAGTGCCTCGCCATTGGACGCGGACGATTTTCCGACAACCGGCGGACCGGGACGGCCCCCATCGCCCGGCGAGCCGGAAGAACCAGTCATGCCCGACGACAGCGAGGGCCCGCCCGGCGAACACAAGCACGAGCCGATCGACGATCCCGATCCCGCCGATACCACGATGCAGCGCCAACCCGCAACCGTCGCCGAGCCTGCGCTGCGACAATGAAACGGGGCGCCGAAGCGCCCCGTCCCGTCACGACCACCCGCGCTCCGCGCGGAGCGCGGCTTACAGGTGCTTGATCAGCTCGTCGCCGAACTCGCTGCACTTGACCTCGGTCGCGCCTTCCATCAGGCGGGCGAAGTCATAGGTCACGCGCTTGGAGGCGATCGCTGCATCCATCGCCGCGATGATCGCGTCGGCGGCTTCGCTCCAGCCCATGTAGCGCAGCATCATCTCGCCCGACAGGATCACCGAGCCCGGGTTGACCTTGTCCTGGCCTGCGTACTTGGGCGCGGT
>JBBRZU010000076.1:0-12184 GCA_038236425.1 Lysobacterales bacterium | reverse complement strand
GGTGGCCTCGGCGTGGTGCTTCGTCATCGCTCGCTTGCGCGCGAGTTCGGGGTGACGTGGTCGAACGCGCCATCGCCGTAAGAACGCAGTACTTCGGACACGACGACGTGGTAGCCGGTGTACCAGCGCGCGTAATCGCGCTTGGCCTGCTGATGGACGGGATCGGTCGAGAACGCCCGCAGGGTTTCCAGGCTGTCCCAGTAGTAGGTCGCGTTTCGCCTTGATCCTTCGCTGGCCCGCCATGATTCCACGCCGAGGAAGCCTGGCAGCGCGTGCGCAGTCGCCTCGATCAGCGCGTTGAGGTGATGAAAATCGGCATCGTACTCGCCGGGTTCGAACAGGAAAGCCGCGCTGTAGATGGTCATGGGCAACTCAGTGTGCCAACCAGGAAGCAACATAAACGAGGACCGAGAATCCGATGTACCCGGCCTCGACACGCGACTTGCGCGCTGCATTGTCGCCCACGCGGGCCAGGTCGAGCACCAGGTGCCGCAGCAGGAAGGTGTAGAGGACAAAGTACAGGAACGGGATGACGTGCGCGTACCACGGATAGTCGTGGACATTGCGACCGGACAGGGACACCAGCCAGCCGATCTGGCTGAAAATTCCGAACAGGCCCAGCCCCGCGTTGATGAACATCCACTTCACCTCGTCCCTGCCGAAGATGACCAGGTAGAAGACCACGTAGACACTGATTGCAAAGCCGCCATGCAGGAACAGGAAGGCGACCGGTGCAGGCGAGGGGCCATAGGCCATCCAGAACCCGGACAGGCCGAAGATCAGCATGTGGAACAGGAAGAACGGATAGATGCGCGTCCACGGCAAGTCCGCGCCGGCTGGGTACACCGTTCCGTTGATGGTGATGTCGCCGTGCAGCTTCACGCAGGCGCCCTCAGGATGGGTAGCTGACGGACAGGACGACGAAGCGCCTGGCCCCGGTCGGCAATGGTGCCTCGAAGACATCGTCCACCCGTTTCTTCAAAGCCGCCCGCACCAGCGGCGAATCGATACTGACCTGCCCGGTCGCCGCATCGATCTCGTCCGGGCCGACGATGCGATAGCGCACGACGTCACCGGTGTCCTCACGCTCGAGCTCGATCCAGGCGCCAAAATAGATCGCGGAAGGGTCGCTGGGCGGCTGGTCCACGACTTTCAGTTTTTCCAGCCGCTTGCTCAGGTAGCGCACACGCCGGTCGATTTCCCCCAGCTGCTTCTTGCGGTACTGGTATTCGGCGTTCTCGGAGCGATCGCCTTCGGCGGCGGCTTCCGAAAGTGCGCGCACCACCTCGGGCCGTCGCACCCGCCAGAGGTCGTCGAGCTCAGCGCGCAGGCGCTCGAAGCCGGGGCGCGTGATGATCGCCGTCGAGTGTTCGGGCGGCGGGCGCCAGCGGGACACGCTGGCGCCTCAGCGCTTCTTCCCGCCGAAAATCCCGCCGAGCACGCCGCGCAGGATCTGCCGCCCGAGTCCGGAGGCCACCGTGCGCGTCACCGACTTGGCTGCCGCTTCGACCATGCCTTGGCGGCGGCCGGTGCCCCAAAGTACTTCGCTGACCTTCGACTGCGGTTCCGCTGCAGGCGCCGCTGGCTTACCGCCCGGGCGCGCGGTCCTGCCCGCGACGGGCGGAGCATCGGCTGCCTTCTGCTCGGCGCGGGCCGCGAGCATCTCGGCGGCGGATTCGCGATTGATTGCCGTGTCGTATTGCGTGCCCACCGGGCTGCGAGCGCGGATCTGATCGCGTTCTTCCTGATTGAGCGCGCCCATGCGGCAGCGGGGCGGGCAGATCCAGGTCCGCTCGACCGGCATCGGGATGCCCTTGTCCTGCAGCATGGACACCAGGGCCTCGCCCGTGGCGAGCTCCGAGATCACCTTGGCCACGTCGAGTTTCGGGTTGGGCACGAAAGTCTCGGCGGCGACGCGCACCGCTTTCTGGTCGCGCGGCGTATAGGCGCGCAGCGCGTGCTGGATGCGATTGCCCAACTGGCCCAGGATGACGTCGGGCACGTCGTCCGGGTTCTGCGAACAGAAGTACACGCCCACGCCCTTGGAGCGGATCAGGCGCACGACCTGCTCGATGCGCTGCTGCAGCGCCGGCGGACAGTCGTCGAACAGCAGGTGCGCCTCGTCGAATACGAACACCAGCTTGGGCTGCTCAAGGTCGCCGACCTCGGGCAGGGTCTCGAACAATTCCGACAGCAGCCAGAGCAGGAAGCTCGAATACAGTCGTGGCTTCATGATCAGCTGGTCGGCGGCCAGCACATTGATGATGCCGCGGCCGGACATGTCCTGGCGCATCAGGTCGGCCAGCTTGAGTGCGGGCTCGCCGAAGAATGCGTCGCCGCCTTGCTGTTCCAGGCGCAGCAGGGCGCGAGTGATCGCGGCGACGGAGGTCGGGCTGACCAGGCCGTATTTCTGGCCGACGTCGGCCTTGTTCTCGACCAGGAAGTTGAGCAGGGCGCGCAGGTCATCCAGGTCCAGCAGCAGCAGGCCCTGGTCATCGGCGAGCTTGAAGGCGATATCCAGGACGCCTGACTGAACCTCGTTCAGTTCGAGGATGCGATTGAGAAGCGTAGGTCCCATTTCCGAGACGGTGGTGCGCACCGGATGGCCGAGCTTGCCGTACAGGTCCCAGAACACCACGGGATTGGCTTCGTTGGCGTAGCCCTCGATGCCGATCTGGGCCACGCGCTGCGCGATTCGTTCGTTCATCGTGCCAGCGACTGCCAGTCCGGCGATGTCGCCCTTCACGTCGGCAAGGAACACCGGCACGCCCATGCGCGAGAAGCCTTCGGCCATCACCATCAACGACACGGTCTTTCCGGTGCCGGTTGCGCCGGCGACGAGACCGTGACGGTTTCCATACTTTCCGCGCAACCAAACGGAAGTTTCACCCTTGCCGATCAAGATGTCTGCCATGCTTTCGCCTTCGTGCCCGGATGCTTGCGTTCGGTCGATTCTAGAGGCTCGGCGCGCGCTCCGATACGCTTGCTCCACAATGCCGCCTGCCGATACCCTGCCTGTACCCACGGCCCCCCGGATGATGATGACCTCCCGACCCCAAATCCTGCCATTCCTGCTTCTCCTGCTTGCCGCATTGCCGGCAACCGCCGCCCGCGTCGACAAGAACGCCCCGCTGTACCAGGCGATGGACGCCGCCAGCCTGGCCTATCGCCAGGAGCGCATCAAGCTCAAGGGCGGCGACGACTCCGCCATGGCCCGGATGTCGAAGTCGCTCGAGGACCTCGAGGACCTGGCACAGAAGTGCGTCCGGCAGAAGGGCTGCGACAGCACGCGCGTGTTCACCCAGTACGAGACGCTGCTCAAGTCCGCCGACCTCGGTCCGCAAAGCGACCTGGCCGGCGAGGACGACTGGGATGATTCCGTGACCGAGCCGGATCACGTCGTCTCGCCGATCGTGACAGTGTCGCCCGAAGCTGCCCGCAGCATGAGCCTGCTCAACGACGGCCACGATTTCGACAAGATGGTGGAAGTGAACGAGCCGGTGCAGGCCGCCATCCGCGAATGGCTCACCTCCCAGCGTTCTTTCCTGATCAGTGCCTGGGAAAACTACCAGTACATGCGCTACCTGATGGCGCCCGAATACCAGCGTTCCGGACTGCCCGAGGCGCTGTTGTTCGGAATCATGGCCAAGGAGTCGGGCGGCAAGGTGCATTCAATTTCGCGCAGCGGTGCCAGTGGTCCACTGCAGTTCATGCCGTCCACCGGCTCGCGCCTTGGGTTGTATCGGGATGTGTCGGGCTTTGACTCGCGCTTCGATCCCAGGGAAGCGGCGCGCGCCAATGCTGCATATATCAACGAGCGCTTTGCCCAGTTGAACCGCAGCATCGAGTACACCGTCGCCGCCTACAACGGTGGTGAAGGCCGTGCGCAACGACTCTATGCCGCCAACGGCGGCGCCAGCCTGTGGTCGCCCCAGGTGATGGCGCAGTTGCCGCCGGAAACGCGCGACTACGTGCCTGCCGTGATCGCCGCTGCGTGGTTGTTCCTGCATCCGAGGAAATACGGACTGGAGTTCCCCAGGCTCGACACCACGCCTGGCCAGTTCACCATCGCCCGCGAGATCTCGATCAATGAGCTGACCATCTGCCTTGGCAATGGCGGAACCCGGGACGGCTGGTTCCGCGTGCTGCGTAACCTCAATCCGCGTTACGAGGCCAGCGCCTCGATCCCTGCGGGCACCACGCTGCGCGCACCCAGGCGTGTTGCCACGCTTTACACCCGCAACTGCGTCCAGGGCACGCATGCGGAACTCGCGCGCCAGCTGGTGAATGCCAACAAGATGTACCTGCCCGCGGCGATCAGTCCGCCGCCGGGGTCGGCAACCATCTCCGAGGCAATCGCCCGCGGCGACAATGGCAAGCAGTCCAGCCGCGACAAGGCTGGCTCGAAAAAGAAGACTCGTCCGCCCATGTATCGGGTGCGGGCCGGCGACAGCCTGATGGCCATCGCACAGGAGCATGGGTGCGACCTGGCCAATCTTGCCAAGTCCAACAGGATCCAGTCGCCTGCGTACCGGATCCAGCCCGGGCAACGCCTGAAACTGGAAAGCTGCAACGACTGATCACCAGGTCGGGTGATCAGGCGAGGGCGTCCCAACCTGGGCGCGGCGCGAACCGGTTGCCGTAGCGCGCGGCCAGTACTTCCAGCCGCGCCTTCAGCGGCGCGGCGCCAACGCTGCGGATGTAATTGATCGGGCCACCCCGGAACGGCGCGAAACCGGTGCCGAAAATGACGCCGGCGTCGAGCAGGTCGGCGTCACTGACCACGCCGTCATGCAGGCAGGACACCGCTTCGTTGAGCAGTGACAGCACCAGCCTGTCCTCGAGGTCGTTGGGCACCTGGTAGTCGGCGGGAACCGCCGGTTTCACTGGCCTGTCGTTTTCCCACTTGTACAGGCCCTGGCCATCCTTCTTGCCGCGCTTGTTTGGCTCGACCGTAAATGCGGCCGGCAGCGCCTGGCCGTGGAAGTCGGCCATGATCTTGCCGACCGAAGCCGCGACGTCGAGGCCGACGGTATCCACCAGTTCGATCGGACCCATCGGCATGCCGAACTTCAGCGCGGTCTTGTCGATCACCGGCCCCGGAATTCCTTCGCCGTACGCGATCAGCGCCTCCTGCATGTACGGGGCGAGGATGCGATTGACCAGGAAGCCGGGCGTCCCGGCGACCGGAACCGGCAACTTGTCGATCGCGCGGCAGAACGCCGCCAACCGTCGCTCGATGTCCGGCGCCATGAAATCATGGCGCACGATTTCCACCAGTGGCATCAGTGCCACCGGATTGAAATAGTGCAGCCCGGCGAAATTCGACTGCCGCTTGAGACCGGCACGCAGTTCGGTCAGCGGGATCGAACTGGTGTTCGACACCAGCAGGGCGTCCGGCTTCATCGTTTCCTCAAGCCGCGCATACAGAGCGCGCTTGGCCTCGAGGTTTTCGAAGATGGCCTCGATCACCAGGTCAGCCTTGGCCACGCCGGCGCCTTCCACGTCGGCAACGAGGCGTTCGCTGGTGGCTGCCCGCTTGGCGGGATCCTTGACCCGCTTTTCGAACAATTTGGCGGCGCGATCCATGGCCGGCTGCACGTATTGCATCTCGCGATCCTGCAGGGTCACAGTGAATCCGCGCAGCGCGCACCAGGCCGCGATGTCGCCGCCCATCACGCCCGCACCGACCACGTGGACGTGTGAAATGCCGTGATCCTTCCCGCCCAAGCCCTTGAGCCGATCCATCAGGAAAAACACGCGCACCAGGTTGCGCGCGGTCGGCGTGTCGGCCAGCTTGACCACCGAGCGCGCCTCGGCCTTGAGGGCCGCGCGCACTCCAAGTCCGCCGCTGCGACGCCAGGTCTCGATCAGGGCGAACGGGGCAGGGTAGTGCTCCCTGCGCGCCTTGCGCGCCACCGCCTTGACCATCTGCGGCGCAAGCAATTGGCGCGCCGGCCAGGTGTTGGTGATCCAGCCGAGGAAGCGCTGCTTGAAGGGGCGCTTGGTTCCACGCTGGGCAAGCCCGATGGCGGCATCCAGGAGCGCGGATGGCTCGACCACCTTGTCCACCAGCCCGATCGCCTTGGCTGCGGCGCCGGAGAAATTGCGCTGGGTCAGCATCATGTCCATCGCCGCCGGCGCACCAATCAGGCGCGGCAGGCGAACACTGCCGCCCCAACCCGGGTAGATGCCCAGCTTCACTTCGGGCAGGCCAATCTTCGTGGACGGATCATTGCTCGCCACCCGATAGCGGCAAGCCAGTGAGAGCTCGGTGCCGCCGCCCATGCAATGGCCGTGGATCGCCGCCACCGTCGGGCAGCGCAGCTCGGCCAGCCGTTGGAACACCAGTTGGCCACGGCGGATCCAGTCTTCGGTCAGTCCGCGCGCCGCGATGTCCTCGAAGCCTTTGATATCGGCGCCCGGGATGAAACCGGCCGCCTTGGTTGAGCGGATCACCACGCCCTTGGGCAGCTCAAGCTCGATCCGCTCCAACATCCGCTCGAATTCGTCGAGGACGGCCCGCGAGATCGCGTTCACGGCCTGGTCGGCGCGGTCGAGGTTCAGCACCAGGATGCCGTCGCTGCGCAATTCCGGCTTCCAATGGATGAGGCGGAGTCCGTCGAACATGCGGGTCCATACGTTGGAGTAGGGGAAGCACGTATCATCACGTCAGCATCTTCCCCGGTCAACGGCCGGGTGAAAGGGGCCAGCCGCGGCACCTGCGTGGCTTAACATCCAATTGCCCGGAACTTTCGCGGCAAGCACGAGTCAGTATTGCGGCCCCACTGGCCGCCAGGAGCAGCGGCCCGGATGGGCGAGAACGAACTCGACCTGGAACTGGTCAAACGTGTGCAGCGTGGCGACAAGACGGCCTTTGACCTGCTGGTGCTCAAGTACCAGCACCGGATCGGCGCCGTCATTGGCCGCTTCGTGCCCGATTACGCCGAAAGCCAGGACATCGCCCAGGAAAGTTTCATCCGCGCCTATCGCGCGATCGCGAACTTCCGCGGTGACAGCCAGTTCTATACGTGGCTCTACAGGATTGCCGTGAACACCGCCAAGAACCACCTCGTCGCCATGAAACGCCGCCCGCCAACCTCGGACGTGGAAGCGGTGGATGCGGAGAATTTCGCTGGCGGCGGCCGGATGCAGGACAACGACACCCCGGAACACGAATTGCTGCGCGAGGAAATTGCACGCGAAGTGTCCCAGACCGTTGCCGCGCTACCCGAGGAACTGCGCCAGGCGATCACCCTGCGCGAGATGGATGGCCTGAGCTACGAAGAAATCGCCGAGGCGATGGACTGCCCGATCGGTACGGTGCGGTCGCGGATTTTCCGGGCACGGGAGGCGATCGATGCCCGCCTGCGCCCACTGATGGACAGCGAACGGGTGCGCCCGTGAAGAAGGACGACATGCAGGAAACCGAGACCAACCCGCCCGTGGGACCAGCCGATGCGCAGGTCCGCGAGCAGCTGTCCGCCTGGCTGGACGGCGAGTTGCCGGATGCCGAGGCGCGCTTCCTGCAGCGTCGCCTCGAACATGATCCGGCGCTTCGCGCGCATTGGGGCCGAATGCAGGTTGCTGCCAGTTGCATGCGCAATCAGCCGTGGACGCCGATGGCCCCGAACCTCGTGGCTCGCGTTTCCGATGCACTCGCGGCAGGCGCCGCGGCATCGCCCGCCCGTCGCAGCGGCGCCTGGCGCTGGGCCGTGGCGGCATCGGTGGCGGCGTTGGCGGTGATCCTGGTGCCGCGTTTTGGCAGCGATGCAAGCCCGGACCTCGCGCAGATTACCCAGCCGCGACCGGTGGCCAGCCTGGCTACCGCCGACCTGGTCGCGACGCGACCCACGATGTCCGCTACAGGTGCAGTTTCCGCCGCCCAGGCTTCGTCTGATCGCGACGCCGGCGGGTCGAGCCTGCTCGCGGTGGCCAATGATCGCCGCGCGGTGACAACCCGGCAGGAAAGCCCGATGCCACTGGCCAGCAATTCGCCGACCGACTTTCCCTTGGTGGATACCGGGGAAAAGCGTTGGCCGCGTTCCGAACTGGCCGGGCAGGGAAACGATCCTGCACTTGAGGCTTACCTGGTTCGACACAACCAGATGATCGCCAGCGACGGGCTGAGCGGCTTCGTTCCCTATGTCGATGTCGTCGCCAGCGGCGCCGCGACCTCCGAACCGGCCGACCCGCCGGTGCAGGGCACCGACAGCCAGTGATGTCGCGTGCTGCCATCGCCTTGGCCTGCGCGCTGCTCGCGTCGCAGGCCTCCGCCCAAGTGCCCGAACACCGGTCCGCGCCAGTGCGTTGGGCGGAAAGTGCCAAGCATTGGGTCACCGGCTTGTGGAGCAAGGACGCCAGCGATTGGCTCGAGCGCATTGGCCCGGCGCTCGCCGAGCAGAATTACCAGGGCACCCTGGTCATGGTGTCCGGTGCGCGGATCGATACCATGGCCGTGTTCCACGCTTATGACGACGGCCGTGAGCGGATGCGCCTGGTCACCCTCGCCGGACCGCATCGCGAAGTGATCCAGGACGACAAGATGGTGATGTGCATCGGCACCGGCATCGATGCGGTTGCCTACGATGCCGATACCAACGGGCGCTGGAATCCGGTCGGCCAGTTTGCCGGTGTGGAAAAGCTCGATGGATATGTTGCCAAGCTCGGTGCGAAGGGCCGGGTCGCCAACCGGGATTGCCAGATCGTGGACCTTCGGCCCAGCGATGACTGGCGTTACGGTTATCGACTCTGGCTCGACCAGGAAACCGGTTTGCCGCTGCGCATCGCCCTGATCGGTGAAAATGGCGTCGCGCTCGAGCAGATGGCCTTTACCCAATTGCAAGTGGGGCAGGCGCCGGCCGATGCCGACCTGCGCCCCTCGACGCTTCAGGGGTTGCAACGCGTGCAGACCCTCGACGCCAGTCCGCAAGGTGACCCGGGCTGGCGCGTCTCCGACCCTCCCAGAGGCTTCAGCCTGCGCTCGGCGCGGCGCCTGGGTGACTCCGTGCAGATGCTCTACAGCGACGGATTGGCGGCGGTGTCGGTGTATGTGGAACCAATCGCCAGTGGCCAGCAGGGCGAGTCCGCGATGCGTCGCGGCGCTGTCAACGTGCATTCGACCTGGGCCAACGGCAAGCGTATCGTCGCGATCGGAAAAGTGCCTGCAGCAACGGTCGATCTGTTCGCGCACAACACCCGCGCTGTTCCATCCGCGGCAGCTGCATCGCGCTGAGGTGGGAACTTTTCCATCCGGTCGCCAATCAAAGCGTGCAAATCAAGGTTCTTGATCCAGGATTTTCAATTCAAGGTACCAGCCGACCATGAAGACTCTTCCCCGCATCGCAATTGCCTTCGCCACCGCAGGCCTTGCCGGCTTGTTGTTTGTGGAAATGCATGGTTCCGCCATCGCCACGACGAACAACGCCCAGGGTGCGGTCCTGCAGCCGACCATCGGCCAGAGCATCAGCAGCACCGTAGCGCCGCCCCTGGTCAACCTGCCGGATTTTTCGCGCCTGGTTGAACAGGCCGGGCCGGCGGTGGTGAACATCGAAGCCACCCTCGGCCCATCGGGTGCGGCCCGGGCCGCGCGCGAAGATGGCAACGATTTCGGCGGCGGTGGCGATGACCAGGGACAGATGCCCGGCCAGGACCAGTTGCCTGAAATCTTCAAGCGCTTCTTCGGCCAGCCCGGCCAGCCCGGTGCGCCCGGCATGCCGATGCCGCAGCAACCGCGCGGCGGCGGCGGTACCTCGTTTGGCAGCGGCTTCATCATCTCGCCCGATGGCTACGTGCTCACCAACCACCACGTCATCGATGGCGCCAGTGAAGTGATCGTGCATCTCACCGATCGCCGTGAACTCAAGGCGAAGGTGATCGGCAGCGACGCCAACTCCGACATCGCGGTATTGAAAGTGGATGCCACCGGCCTGCCGGTGCTGCGCCTGAGCGATTCGCGCAACCTCAAGCCCGGCCAGTGGGTGCTGGCGATCGGCTCGCCGTTCGGCTTCGACCATTCGGTCACCGCCGGTATCGTCAGCGGCCTGGGCCGCCCGAGCATGGACAGTACCCAGCGCTACGTGCCTTTCATCCAGACCGACGTGGCGATCAATCGTGGCAACTCCGGCGGCCCGCTGCTCAACACCAGCGGTGAAGTGGTCGGCATCAATTCGCAGATCTTCAGCAACTCGGGCGGCTACATGGGCGTGAGCTTCGCCATCCCGATCGAGGTCGCGATGAATGCGGTACGCCAGATCCAGAAAACCGGCCACGTCAGCCGTGGCCAGCTGGGCGTGCAGGTGGGTGACGTGCAGCGCGAGCAGATGGCCGAACTTGGCCTGTCCCGCGCCGGCGGCGCCTTCGTGGGCTCGGTGCAGAACGGCAGCGCAGCCGAGAAGGCGGGGATCCAGGCCGGTGACGTGATCGTGGCCTTCAACGGCAAGGAAATCGCCAGTTCATCCGAATTGCCGCCGCTGGTGGGCGCCATGCCGCCGGGCAGCCGGGCCAACGTGAAGCTGCTGCGCGACGGCAAGCCACTGGATGTCGTGGTCGTGCTGACGCCGCTGGTCGAAGGCACCGCCTCGGCCGGCCGGCCGACCCAGGTGCCAACCGCACCCGCGGCCCAGCTCAATCCGATTGGTGTGATTGTCAGCGACCTCGACGGCGCCGCGCGCGCCAAGCTCGGCATCGAAGCCGGGCAGGGCGTCCGGATCAGCCGCATTGCCAGCCTGGCAGCGCGCCAAGCCGGCCTGACGGCCGGGGATGTGATCCTGCAGGTCGACAAGACGGCGGTCGGCAGCAGCGCCCAGTTCGCCGCGGCGTTGAAGGGCGTCAAAACCGGTGATCGGGTCCGCCTGCTGGTCCGCAATACGCAGAGCACGGGCCTGGTCACGGTGCCCGCGTCCTGAGTCCCGAGGGTGGGACAGTCCCCGGAGCGGTCCGTTCAGGGCGGGCCGCGCCCGGGGTGCTGTGCGATAATGCTCGGCTTGACCCAGGAAACGGCGTGCGCGTCGGCCCCATGCAGCAGATCCGAAACTTCTCGATCATCGCGCACGTCGACCACGGCAAATCCACGCTCGCCGACCGGATCATCCAGATCTGTGGTGGCCTGGAAGCGCGTGAGATGGAAGCGCAGGTCCTCGACTCCAATCCGATCGAGCGCGAGCGTGGCATCACCATCAAGGCGCAGTCCGTCTCGCTGCCCTACACCGCGCGCGATGGCAAGACCTACCAGCTGAATTTCATCGATACCCCCGGCCACGTGGACTTCAGCTATGAAGTCTCGCGTTCCCTGGCTGCGTGCGAAGGCGCGTTGCTGGTCGTGGATGCAGCGCAGGGCGTCGAGGCGCAGTCAGTTGCCAACTGCTACACCGCAGTGGAGCAGGGGCTGGAAGTGGTGCCGGTGCTGAACAAGATCGACTTGCCCACGGCCGACATCGAGAAGGTGAAAGCCGAGATCGAGGCAGTGATCGGCATCCATGCCGACGATGCCGTGGCGATCAGCGCCAAGACTGGCCTGAACGTCATCGAAGTACTCGAGGCCATCGTCCATCGCATCCCGCCGCCGACCGACCGCGGCAGCGACAAGCTGCAGGCGCTGATCATCGACTCGTGGTTCGATAATTACCTGGGCGTGGTCTCGCTGGTGCGGGTGATGCAGGGCGAGATCAAGCCGGGCGACAAGCTGCTGGTCATGTCCACCGGCCGCAGCCACCAGGTCGATGCCGTGGGCGTGTTCACGCCCAAGCGCAAGAACCTCGCCAAACTCGGCGCCGGCGAAGTCGGCTGGGTCAATGCCTCGATCAAGGATGTGCACGGTGCGCCGGTCGGCGACACGCTGACCTTGGCCGGCAACCCTGCGACCGAGGCGCTGCCCGGCTTCCAGACCATGAAATCACGCGTGTTCGCCGGCCTGTTCCCGGTGGATGCCGAGGACTACCCGGACCTGCGAGAGGCCCTGGACAAGCTCAAGCTCAACGATGCCGCGCTCAACTTCGAGCCGGAAAGCTCCGAGGCGATGGGCTTCGGCTTCCGCTGCGGCTTCCTGGGCATGCTGCACATGGAAATCGTGCAGGAGCGGCTGGAGCGCGAATACGACCTCAACCTGATCACCACCGCGCCGACCGTGGTGTTCGAGGTACTGACCACCGAGGGCGCAGTCATTTCCCTGGACAACCCGGCCAAG
>JBBRZU010000075.1:0-12193 GCA_038236425.1 Lysobacterales bacterium | reverse complement strand
TGGGACTGACGGTGTTCCTGATCACCCATGATCTGGATACCCTGTACACCATCTGCAACCGGGTCGCGGTGATCGCCGACGGCCGGGTGCTGGTGACCGCACCGCTTGCCGAGGTCGAGAAATTCGACCATCCATGGGTACAGGAATACTTCCACGGCCCACGCGGCCGCGCTGCACAAGGTGCCAGGTCGGCCCGCGCCGGCCCGGCAGCACAGGAGAAGCGATAGATGGAAACCCGCGCAAACCATGTGCTGATCGGCCTGTTCACCATCCTGGTGACCCTGCTGCTGGTCGCCTTCGCCCTGTGGGCGGCGAACTACGCTTCCAACCGGGACTGGGACAGTTACGAAGTCGTCTTCACCGAAGCGGTGACGGGCCTGGGCACCGGCGGCATCGTCCAGTACAACGGCATCAGCGTCGGTGAAGTGCAACGGCTGCGGCTCGACCCACAGGATCCGCGCAAGGTGATCGCGCGCATCCGTCTGCACGCCGACACTCCGGTCAAGATCGACACCAAGGCAAAACTTGCCTTCATCGGCCTGACTGGCGTGGCGCAGATCCAGTTGTCGGGCGGCACGCCGGAAAGTCCGCGCCTGCTGCCCACGCACGAACACCCGATCCCGATGATCCCGACCCAGCCGTCGGCGTTGCAGAACATCTCCGAAGCAGCCAGCGACATCGGCGAGCGCCTGCGCTTGATCCTGAGCGATGCCAACATCCAGAAAATCGCGCAGATGATCGACAACCTGCACCAGGTCACCGGCACGGTGGCGGCGCAGAAGGATGATGTGGCGGCGCTGATCAAGAGCCTGCGCGAGGCCAGCCAGAACCTCAACGCCACCCTGGTCAAGGCACAGGGCAGCCTGGACACGATCGACCAGAGCGTCGTCAAGCAACTGCCCGAGCTGATGAAGCGGCTCGACCACACGCTGTCGCAGCTTGATGCAGCCACCACCAATGCCAACGGACTGATCGCCGAGAATCGCGAGCCGATCGGCAATTTCGCCCAGAACGGGCTGTCCCAGGTTGGTCCGACGATGATCGAGTTGCGTGGGCTGGTGCGCGACCTGCGCGTGCTTTCCAAACGCCTGGATCGCAATCCCGGCGGCTACCTGACCGGTCGCACCCGACCGGAGGAATTCGATCCGAAGGCGGACAAGAAATGAGGATCCCCATGCGCAAGCTCGTGACCGCCCTGTGCATCGCGCTGTTCGCCGCGTCCTGCAACATCCTGCCCAAGCGCGAGCCGATTCGCGTCTTCGTACCCACCCATGCTGCCACCGAAGTCGCCGGGCCGAAGGTGTCGTGGTCGCTGCTGGTGGCCAAGCCGGCGACCAGCGAGTGGCTGGACTCCGAGCAGATCGCGGTGCGACCGGGCACCGGTAACGTGCAGGTGTACAAGGGCGCCAGATGGTCGGACGCGGTGCCCGAATTGGTACAGTCGACGCTGCTGCATGGCTTCGAGGATTCACAGAAGATCCTCACTGTCGGCCGGCCGGGTGCTGGCGTGAAGGGTCGCTTCCAGCTGCTGACCGAAGTGCGCGCATTCGAATCCGACTACGCGTCTGGAAGTCCCGTCGCCGTGCTCGAGCTGCAGGCCAAGCTGGTTGACGGGCACGACGGCGCGGTCGTGGCCTCGCGCAATTTCCGCGATACCGAAGCTGTCGCCGGCGAAGAAGTGGACGCAGTAGTCAGTTCCATGTCGCGCCTGCTCGACCGGACCACCGCGCAGGTGGTCGGCTGGACGCTGGCCGAAGGTGAAAAACACCAGGACATCGAGCCCGCCGCCAGGTGAGTCGAGGCGACCGTGTGCGCGCTAGGTGATGATGCGCCGGAAGGTGAGGTTGATTCTCTCACTCGATACCCGCGCGGTGCGCGGCAGCGCATGGCGGTAGTTGCGCTGGGTGTCGCCGCGCATCACCAGCAGGCTGCCATGCGGCAAGTCGAGCAACATGCGTTTCGCGCCGGGCTGTCGCCCCTTCAATGAGAATCGTCGCGTCGCGCCCAGGCTGAGCGATGCGATCACCGGTTGCAGGCCCAGTTCGCGCTCGTCGTCACTGTGCCAGCCCATGGCGTCGCGACCGTCGCGATAGCGGTTGGCCAGCACCGAGTTGAAGCGGACGCCGCATTCAGCCGCCAGCCGTGCGCGGATCGGGGCCAAGGCAGCCGGCCAGGCATGCGGCGCGAAAATCGCGCCCGAGTAGCAATAGTGCGCATCCGGGTCGCCGATCCAGCAGCTCAATCGGGGCGAGTCCACCTCGCGCCCGAACAGCTTGATCCGGTGCACCTCCCACGGCGCCACGGCCAGCAGCGTGGCCAGCAGCGCATCGGCGCTGGCCGCATCGAGCCAGTTCGGCGCAAAGGCAAGTTCGGCCCCGTCGAGCGGGATCGGCGTGAGCGTGGCAAAATTGGCCGTCATCCGAGGAACTCTACAACGCCATGAGCGAACGCGATGTCATGCAGTACGACGTGCTGGCGGTGGGCGCGGGGCCGGCCAGCCTGGCGTTCGCGATCCGGCTCAAGCAGCTCAAGCCGGAGCTGAGCGTGTGCGTGATCGAAAAGGGCGCGACCATCGGCGCGCATATCCTGTCCGGCGCGGTGATCGAGCCGGGCCCGCTGGATGCGCTGCTGCCGGGCTGGCGCGACAACCCGCCGCCGGTGTGCGTGCCTGCCGGTGAAGACGAATTCTGGATGCTCACCAAGACCGGCGGCTGGAAGCTGCCGATCGTGCCGCCACAGATGCACAACCACGGCAACTTCATCGTCTCGCTCGGCGCGATGTGCGCCTGGCTGGCGCCGCAGGCAGAGGCGCTGGGCGTGGAAATCTATCCCGGCTTTGCCGCCGCCGACCTGCTGTATGACGACAACGGCGCCGTCTGCGGCGTCAGCATCGGCGACATGGGTGTCGCACGTGATGGCTCGCACAAACCTGGTTACACCCAGGGCATCGACATCCGCGCCGGCGTTACCGTGCTCGGCGAAGGCGCGCGTGGCCATCTAACCAAGCGGCTGATCGCCAAGTACGCGCTAGACAAGGACAGCGATCCGCAGAACTACTCGATCGGCATCAAGGAGCTGTGGCAGTTGCCGCCAGGCCGCGGCAGCGTCGGCAAGATCGTGCACACCATGGGCTGGCCGGCTGATTCGAAGACCTACGGCGGCAGTTTCCTGTACCACCTGGACGGCGACCGCGTGGCGTTGGGCTATGTGTCCGGGCTCGACTACACCGACCCGATGTACCGGCCGTATGAAGCCTTCCAGCAATGGAAGAACCACCCTTCCGTGAAATCCGTGCTTGAGGGCGGCAGCATCCTGTCGGCCGGCGCGCGCGCGATCGTCACCGGCGGTTACCAGGCGCTGCCGAAGGTGGAGATGCCGGGCGCGATGCTGATCGGCGACACCGCCGGCCTGCTCAACCTGCCCAAGATCAAGGGCACCCACCAAGCGATGCGCTCGGGAATGCTCGCCGCCGAACACATCGCCGCCACCGGCGTCGCCACCGGTTGGGACGCGCGCCTGCGCGCCTCGCCGGCAGTGGCCGAACTGCGCAAGGTGCGCAACTTCAAGCCTGCGTTCAAGAAGGGCCGCGTGTTCGGCCTGCTCAACGCCGCCTGGGAAACCATCACCGCCGGCCTGTCGCCGTGGACCTGGTCGACCAAGGCCGACTGGTGCTCGCTCGACAAGGTCGGCGCGCATGAGGAACCCAAGCGCGATTACGTCGAACGCACCCTGCCCCCGCGTGACCGTCTGGCCGGCGTGTATTTCGCCGCCACCGAGCACGACGAGGACCAGCCCGTGCACCTGCACGTGCTGGACACCAATATCTGCATCACCACCTGCGCCGAGGAATACGACAATCCCTGCACGCGCTTCTGCCCGGCGTCGGTCTATGAAATCGTCAAGGATGCCAGCGGCTCGCGGCTGCAGATCAACGCGGCCAACTGCGTGCACTGCAAGACCTGCGACATCAAGGACCCATATCGGATCATCGACTGGGTGACGCCCGAGGGCGGCGCCGGCCCGAACTACCAGAACCTGTAGACCCTCGACGGGCCCGTCGCCTGTTCCGGCGCGGGGCGCGCGGCTCAGGGCTCAGGGCTGGGTGTAGTCGATCTTCGCCAGCTCGACGCCAGCCTGGGTGGATGTGGCGTTCCATGACGGCAGCATCAGGTCCATCGGCGGCGGGCCGCCACGCTTGCTCTCTTCGCGACGCGTGGGCTTCACGGGCCCGCCGCCAAAGCGGAACGGCGCGCTGACGTGCGCAGGCACCGGGGCGCCGGCGACCGTATCAAGCTCGAAGTGGGACTCGCGCAGGGCGCCCTTGGCGGTGTCTTCGTAGCGGGCCTGGTCGAAGGCCGACGGCACGCGCAGCTCGGCGCGCTCGACGGCCATGCTGCTTGCATCCACGTGCCCGTCAGCGCGCAGATTGGCGCCAATCACGACCATGCCGCCTTGCTTGCGATCCACGTTGGGCGGTCGCGACTTGCCGACCGCAATCACGCAAGGCCCGTTGATGGCGCGCTTGAGC
The DNA here is from genome assembly GCA_038236425.1 of Lysobacterales bacterium. Classification (GTDB taxonomy): domain Bacteria; phylum Pseudomonadota; class Gammaproteobacteria; order Xanthomonadales; family Xanthomonadaceae; genus Arenimonas. The sequence continues at coordinate 7,665 of JBBRZU010000075.1, read as the reverse complement.
TTGAGGGCAAAGTTGCCGTCCGGCTGCGGCTCGGCGGCAAGTCCCAGGGTCAGGCAGGTGGTGGAAGCGACAGGCTTGCCGTCCTTGCTGGCCGGGGTGAAGGTCAGCTTGCTGGCGTACTGCTGGGCGATGGCGTTCAGCGGGAGCGCCGGGTTCATCGGCCGCGATGCCGTCACCCGGCCGTCCGGGCCCACGTCCACATGCAACGCCAGTACTTCATTCCGCGCCTGCGGGCCGGGGGGCTTGCCGGTCTCCGCCGCAGCGGCGCCGGCAACGCAGGTGGCGACGAGCAGGACACTGGCGAGCGCGGGCCGCAAATGGAAGGTAGGCATCATTGAGCAGCTCCACGGGTGGCGGTTGCCCCGATTCTAACGCCGCTTTACACGGGCCGGCGATACAATGCCCACCTCCCAGGAGCCCCCATGTCACTCGATCCCCAGCTTCGCCAGCGCATCACCGACACCCTGCAGTCCAACCGCGTGGTGCTATTCATGAAGGGCGACCCGCAGTCGCCGCGCTGCGGCTTTTCCGCCAAGGCGGTCGGGATCCTCGATTCACTGCTGCCCTCGTATGGCAGCGTCGACGTACTGGCCGATGCGGAAATCCGCGAAGGCATCAAGGAATACGGCCAGTGGCCGACCATCCCGCAGCTTTACGTCGACGGTGAACTGGTCGGCGGCAGCGACATCATCGAAGAGATGATGAACTCGGGCGAGTTGCACAACCTGCTCGGCGTCTCCCTGCCCGACCGCACGCCGCCGCAGCTCAGCATCAGCCCGGCAGCGGCCGAGGCGATCCAGCGCGCCATGGCCAGCGCCGAACCGGGTTCGGCATTGCATCTGTCGGTGGATCCGCGCTTCAGCGCGCAATTCCAGCTCAAGCGTCCGACTGGCCACGAACTGGTGACCGAGGCCGAAGGCATCCGCGTGCACGTGGACCTGGCCAGCGCACCGCGCGCCAACGGCATCCACATTGACTGGGTCGAGGACGTGCGCGGCGCCGGCCTGGCGATCAGCAATCCGAACGCACCACCGGCGGTGAAGTCGATCTCGGTGCGCGAGCTGCACGACCGCATCATCGCCGGCGCGATCGACGTGATCGATGTGCGCCCGGCGCACGCGCGCGCCATTGCTCCGTTCCCGGAACCGCACGACGTGCTCGACGAGTCCAGCGCCGAGCGCCTGGCCACCCTGCCCAAGGACATGCCGATCGCCTTCCTGTGCCATACCGGCAACTCCAGCCGGCAGGCCGCGGAACATTTCCGCGAGCAGGGTTTCCACGACCTGTACAACGTCGAGGGCGGCATTGACGCCTGGTCGGTCGAGATTGACCAGGGCGTTCCGCGCTACTGACAGCATCGTTATCGCGCCGCGCGGGGATTTCCGGCGGCGCACTCCCCGCCCGATCTGCTGTCGCGACTGCACGCGATGCGCGGCCAAACCGTGACCTGCGGCGGTATCGTCCTTAGAGCAAATGCGCTAACTTCACTCAAACACGACCGCAGCGGGCTGATGCTTGCCCGCTCGGTCGCTCCGTGGAGGATGCGTCATGAAAAACCAGGCACCCGCTGTGTTGATTCTTGCGACCCTGCTGCTCGCCGCCTGCGGCGGCTCAGGTCCAGGAGCAAGTGCCGCCTCGCGCAACGAACTCGCGGCCACTGCCTGCGAGGACTACGCCAAGGGCAAGCTCGAAGACAAGACCTACAAGCTCGACCATGCCGCGCTGGCCGCGAGCATGAAGGACGCCAGTGATGGCCCGAGTACGCTCAGTACCCCGATCACCATCGAACCGGGCCGCACTGCGGAAAGCAAGCAGACCCTGGAGTGCTCGGTGCGCTTCGTCGCGGGCAAGCCCGCGCCCGATGTGATCTCGCTGCAGTTCATCTGGCAATAGCCCGAACCGGATGAGCAGGCCCCGATAACCCGGGCCGCATCCAGGGACGCGGGTCGTCGGATTAGATCCGGTCGTCCGCCTGGCTCAGGTCGTCCGTCTGGCTCAGGTCGTCGTCAAAGCGCAGGTGCTTGACCGACTTGCCGTGGCGGCGGATCAACTTCAGCGCCTCGATGCCCACCGTGACGTGCGCCTCGACGAATTCCTCGGTGACCCGCTTGTCCGACGCCTCGGTCTTGACCCCTTCCGGGATCATCGGCTGATCCGACACCAGCAGCAGCGCGCCGCAGGGAATCGAGTTGGCGAAACCCGCGGCAAAGATCGTCGCCGTTTCCATGTCGATGGCCATGCAGCGCAACTTGCGCAGGTAGTCCTTGAACGCCTCGTCGTGTTCCCAGACGCGACGGTTGGTGGTGTACACCGTGCCGGTCCAGTAATCGTGGCCCAGGTCGCGGATCATGGTCGAGATCACGCGCTGCAGCGCAAACGCCGGCAGTGCCGGCACTTCGGCCGGCATGTAGTCGTTCGAGGTGCCTTCGCCGCGGATCGCAGCGATCGGCAGGATCAGGTCGCCCAGCTGGTTCTTGCGCTTGAGGCCGCCGCACTTGCCCAGGAACAGCACCGCCTTGGGCGGCAGCGCGCTGAGCAAGTCCATCATGGTGGCGGCATTGGCGCTGCCCATGCCGAAGTTGATCATGGTGATGCCGTCGACCGTGGCACTGGGCATCGGCCGGTCCAGGCCAACGATCGGCGCGCCAGTCAGGCGCGAGAACGTATTGAGGTAGCCGCCAAAATTGGTCAGCAGGATGTGCTCGCCGAACTCCTCCAGGGCCAGGCCCGTATAGCGCGGCAACCAATTGCTGACGATCTCCTGCTTGTCCTTCATCGCATCCTCCGGTTCGCGACATTCTGCCAGAGGACGGGTAACGCCCGCGCGGGCAGCCCGGGTGGGCGAGCGGCGGCAGGGTCGGACACGCTGTAAGCTGCCCTCGCCGGCCCACGCCAGCCCACGCAAACGAGAAGGACTTCCAATGCGCACACGCTACTACCTGAGACTTCCCGACCCGAGCAAGGCCCGGGGCACCGATGCGCTGCTGGCCTTCCATAGCGAGGGTGCAGACGGACTGGCCGCGGAACTGCAGGAGGCCCTGCGCACGTCCAAGCTGTTCGAGCGCTGGCGTGATCGCCAGGACGAACCCGATGACGTGGATCCCTCGCTGGGCGCGGTGGACCCAACTGCCAGCGTGGAGGGGCGCCAGCAAGACCTGGCCATTGATCTTGTCGTCGCCACCGACCTGCCCGGTGCGATCTTCAAGCAGCGGCTGCGCCTGCTCGCAGGCAGCGGCTGGGAATTGCGCGACGTGACTGCCGGCTGACGAGACTCGACCCGGGTGCACGTGGTTGGCGGTGCAAGCGTGGCGTGACGCCTGGCTGGGCACGCCGACTCGCCATCGCGAGTCGTGCGTTACGGCAGGCTGGCCCCGCAAGCGGTCGCCAGCCCTGCAAGTGCGGAAGGCCCGGAGTCGGCACGCCCGGCAAGCAAGGCATCGACTTCCATGCGGGTCGGAATGCCCGACTGCGCACCCAGGCGCGTACAGGCAATCGCCGACGCGGCGCTGGCCGCGCGCAGCGCGACGGTGAGCACCGCGCCCTGCGCCAATTGCGCGACCAGGGTTCCGCAAAACGTGTCTCCGGCTCCGGTTGTATCCACCGGTCGTACCGGAAACGCCGGTTGCAACAACAGTCCCTGCGAACTGTGGACGCAACAGCCCAGCGCACCCAGCGTGACCACGACAATCGGCACCGGCAGGCGCTGCAATTGTTCGATGATGGATCCTTCGACACCTGCAAGCGACGCCAGCTCGCCTTCGTTGACAATCAGCAGATCCAGGTCATCGAGCAGGGCTTTTGGCAAGGTCCGCGCTGGCGCGGCATTCAGTGCGACCGACACGCCCGCAGCGCGCGCAGCGCTCGCGTAGGCAGCAACGGTCTCGATCGGAGTTTCCAGCTGCATCAACACAAATCGCACGCCATCCAGCGACGGCAGGTGCGCGGGCAGCAAGGCGTCATTTGCGCCAGGGGCCACGGTGATTGCGTTCTCCGCATCATCGTCCAGGCAGATGAACGCAGTGCCGGTCGGGCGATCCGTGCAGCGCACGATTTCCAGCGCCACCCCGGCCGCGCCAAGCGCCGATTCCAGCGTGGTCGCGTAGGCATCGTTGCCCAGGGCGACCAGCATGCGCGTGGGCGCGCCACCGGCACGCGCGCTGGCGATTGCCTGGTTGGCGCCCTTGCCGCCGGGAAAGGTGGCGAAATCGCGGCCGAGCACGGTTTCGCCCGGCGCCGGCACGTGGTCGGCGCGCACCACGAAATCCAGGTTCGCCGAGCCTGCAACCAGTACGCCGTGGCCGCTCATCCGGTGTTCTGGATGCCGGCCGCGATGCCGTTCACCGTGGCCACCAGGGCCTGGAACAAGTCATCGTCCTCGCGGCCGGTGGCACGCCAGCGCTCGAGCAAATCCACCTGCAGAAGGCTGATTGGATCCACGTAGGGATTACGCAGCCGGATCGACAGCCGCAGCCGATGGTCGCGCGCCAGCAAGTCAGGTTCGCCCTTGATCGCCAGCACCACCGCGCAGGTGCGCTCGAACTCGTCGCGGATGCCCGGATGGAACACCGCATGCAGATCGCCGGCCAGGCGCGAATAGCGCCGGAAGATTGCCATGTCGGATTTCGCCAGCACCATCTCCACGTCATCCACCAGCGTATTGAAGAACGGCCAGTCGCGCGCCATCTCCGACAGCGTCTCCAGGCCGTGCGTGCGCACGCCTGCATCCAACGCAGTGCCGACGCCATACCAGGCGGTCAGGCCGGCGCGATTCTGCGACCACGCAAACACCCAGGGAATCGCCCGCAGCTTCTCGATCCCCGGTGCGACTTCACCCACCGCAGCACGGCGGCTGGGACGCGAGCCAAGCCACAGGCGCTCGATCACGTCGATAGGCGTGGCAGTGCGGAAGTAGGCCGGAAACTGCGGATGCTCATGTACCAGCGCGCGATAACTGGCGCGTGCGTCGTGCGCCAGTTCCGAGGCGATCTGGCGCCACAACACTTCGCGCGGTTCTGCGGGGCGTGGGCGCAGGGTCGCGCGCAGCACGCCGCCGGTGGCCTGCTCGAGGTTGCGCAAGGCAATCGCGCGGATGCCGTACTTGCGATGGATCACCTCGCCCTGCTCGGTCAGGCGCAATACGCCATCCACCGATCCACGCGGCTGGGCAATCACGGCACGCTCGGTCTTGCCGCCGCCGCGTGACGCCGACCCGCCGCGACCGTGGAAGAAGGTGATCCGGATGCCGGATTCACTGGCCAGCGCTTTCATCGCGATCTGCGCCTGCTGCAGCGCCCAGCGCGAGGCGACGATGCCGCCGTCCTTGGCGCTGTCGGAATAGCCGAGCATGGCGATCTGCTTGTTGCCGCGGGCGGCCAGGTGTTGGCGATAGGCCGGATCGGAAAACAGCGAGCGCAGCGTATCGGTCGCAACCTCGAGGTCGGCCACGGTTTCGAACAGCGGCGCCACGTCCAGCGGGACGCGATCGTCGGCATCCACGCAGCCGGCGGTGCGCGCCAGCTCCAGCACCGCCAGCGCATCGGCGGCCGTGCGGCTCATGCTGATGATGTAGGGACCAAACGCGTTGGCACCGTAGCGCGGGCGTAATTCGGCTACCGTCCGGAAGACTGCCAGTGTTGATTCGGCGACGGCCTTCGCCGCGTCGCTGGCGTTGCCGGGATCACGCAGCGCCGACAGCGCAACCTCATGGACGCTGGATTCCTGGCGCAGGTCCAGCGTGGCCAGGTGAAAACCGAAGGCCTCGACCCGGCGGCGCAGGCGGCGCAGCGCGAAGCCGCCGGCGTGCTCGCCGCGATGTGCGGCCAGGCTGCGCTCGATCAGGGTGACATCGGCCAGGAATTCGGCGGCATCGGCATATTGCCCGGGTCGGTCCAGCGCGGTCGCCTGCAGGCGCGCGGACATCAGCGGCAACAGGCGCCGATAGGGCATGTCGGCATCACCCGGCTTCAACCGCGCCGCGGCCTGCGGCATGCGCTGCGCGTAGTCGTCAATGCGCGCCAGGATGCCCGGGTCCACCGCGACACGTGACAGGGACTGGCTGAGCACTTGCGACAATCTGCCCAGGTCGCTGCGGTAGGCGGCCAGCACCAACGCGCGCTGCGCCGCCAGCGCGGCGGCGATGGTGTCGGCGCCGACATTCGGATTGCCATCCATGTCACCGCCCACCCACGACCCGAAGCGCAGCAGCGGCGGCAAGGTCAGGGCCCAGCCGTGGCTCTCGGCGAGCGCGGCTTCGAAGGTCTCGAAAAATGCCGGCAGCACCCGGTACAACACGCCGGACAGGTAGAAGCCGACATGCTCGAGTTCATCGGCCACTGTCGGCCGCACCGGTGCGGCCTCGGCGGTCTGCCAACCCGCCGTCAGCACCATGCGCATCCGTTCGCGATCCGCGCTGCGCTCGGCCGGGGTGCGGTCGCGGTCGATATCGGCCACCAGGCTGGCGACGATTTCCTGCTCCTTTTCCAGCAGCACCCGGCGCACCGCTTCGGTCGGATGCGCGGTGAATACCGGCTCGATATGCAGGCGCGGCAACAGTTCGGTGATCTCGTCCAGGGTCACCCCATCGTCGCGCAGGCCTTGCAGCACAGCGCGCAGCCCGCCGGGTTGCGGCGACTGCCCATCGCGCTCGTAGTCCCGGCGCCGGCGGATGCGATGCACGCGTTCGGCCAGGTTGATGGCCTGGAAATAAGTCGCGAATGCACGCACCAGATCGGCGGCACGCTGCTTGGAGGCGCCGGCCAGCGTCGCGAACAACTCGTCGATCTCCGCGCCCGACTCGCGCCGGGTGATCGCCGCACGGCGCACCCGCTCCACTTCGGTGAGGAAATCCGGACCGACTTGCTCGGCGAGGATCTCGCCAACCAGGGCGCCCAGTTGCTTCACGTCCTCGCGCAGCAGGCGGTCGGTAGGCGCGAATTCCAGGTTGCGCAACGATTCTTCGGCGGGTTCGACGGGCGGCTGGTTCATGCCACCAAGATTACATGTGGGAGCGGCTTCAGCCGCGACTTTCAAATCGCGGCTGGTTTTTAGCAGACGAATGTCTGGTCAGCCGCTCCCACCAGGGTTCAATAGGCAAACTCGCGGAACACCGGGTCCACCGAGCCATTCCAGGCGCCATGGAACAGCGCCAGCTTGCGCTCGGCCGGGGTTTCATTGGCCAGCGCAAACTCCACCAGCGGCTCGAGGAACACAGCCTCGCTGGCGCCATTGTTGTTGAGCCGTCCGCGCCGCTGCAGGCCGGCGCCGGCGATCTTCAATGTCTCGAGTGCCAGGTCACGCACCGTGCCGCCGCGGAACGGCAGCTTGAGTGCCTGCGCGGGGACGCCATCACGCAACGCATTGCGCTCGGCCAAGGTGAAATCCTTGACCAGGTCCCAGGCCGCGTCCAGTGCCTCGTCGTCGTACAGCAGCCCAACCCACAGCGCCGGCAACGCGCACAGGCGGTTCCATGGCCCGCCATCGGCGCCACGCATCTCCAGGTATTTCTTCAGCCGCACTTCCGGAAAGGCGGTGGTCATGTGGTCGGACCAGTCGGCCAAGGTCGGCAACGCGCCGGGCAGCACCGGCAGTTTGCCGACCATGAAATCGCGGAAGCTCAGGCCGGCGCAATCGATGTATTCGCCATCGCGATAGGTGAAGTACATCGGC
>JBBRZU010000074.1:0-12669 GCA_038236425.1 Lysobacterales bacterium | reverse complement strand
TCTGCAAGATTGGACCATGTGATCCCATCCACCAGACGCCCGCACAAATTTCCTGCGCACACTGTCAAAGATCGTTGCAGCCACTTCCGGCGAACCGGGAAGTAAAGAGGGGCGTTTCGCCCGACCGAGCCGCACATTATATGGCAATTTGCAGGTCCGTCAATAGCCGGTGCCCCGCATTTGCCGACCCGCCGGTGCGCCGCTGTGAAAGCGACGGCGCATTGTCCAGTGGGTCGATGAGTGTACACCAGCCGAAAGGAAACAGGGAGGTATCGCATGCCCCGGATGTCCTCTGGGGCGGCCATCCGCACGGCCCGCGAGTCCGCGTCGCAACCCCGGGGACGACGCGGCTGGAGTGACGTGAGGCCTATGCTGCGACCAGCTCGACCCGGGCAAAACCCCGCTTTCCGAGCTGCAGCAGGTGGCTGGAGCCCGCCGGCAGCAGCAGTTCCCGGTCCTCAGTCACTACGCCATCGAGCTTGACCGCGCGCTCGGCAATCTTGCGGCTGGCCTCCGCCCCCGATGCCGCCAGCCCGGCGGACCGCAGCAGCGCCCCGATCCGGATACCTTCAGCCGGAACGACGATGCGCTGCAGGGGCAGGTCGTCGGGCACTGCACCACCGCGGACAACCTCGTTCCAGTGCCGGACAGCCGCTTCGCCGGCGCCCTGGCCATGGAAGCGGTCGACCAGCTCGCTCGCCAGAGCTACCTTGAAGTCACGCGGATTGCCGCCGGCCGCGACCTCGGCCCGCATCCGCTCGATGTCGGCGAGCGAGGCGCGGAACGACAGCAGCGTGTACCAGCGCCACATCAGGTCGTCGGAGATCGACATGGTCTTGCCGAAGATGTCGTTGGCCGGCTCGTTGATGCCGACGTAGTTTCCCAACGACTTGCCCATCTTGTTGACGCCGTCCAGGCCTTCCAGCAGGGGCATCGTCAGCACGATCTGCGGCGGCATGCCGTAATGCGACTGCAGCGCGCGGCCCATCAGCAGGTTGAATTTCTGGTCGGTGCCGCCGAGCTCCACATCGGCCTTGAGGGCGACGGAATCGTAGCCCTGCACCAGCGGATAGAGGAATTCGTGGATGGCAATCGGCTGCTGCGCGGCGTAGCGCTTGGCGAAATCGTCGCGCTCGAGCATCCGCGCGACCGTGTGCTGGCCGGCGAGCCTGATCATGCCCGCGGCATCCATCGTGTCGAACCACTCGGAGTTGAAGCGAAGCTCGGTCTTGTCGCGATCAAGCACCTTGAACACCTGCTCGGCATAGGTCTCGGCATTGGCCTTGACGTCATCGCGGGTGAGCGGCTTGCGGGTGACGTTCTTGCCGGTCGGGTCGCCGATCATCCCGGTGAAGTCGCCGATCAGGAAGATCACCTGGTGGCCCAGGTCCTGGAACTGCCGCATCTTGTTGAGCAGGACCGTGTGGCCCAGGTGCAGGTCCGGGGCGGTCGGGTCGAAGCCGGCCTTGACGCGCAGGGGGCGACCCAGCTTGAGGCGGGCCTCGAGCTCCTCGCGCGGAAGAATCTCCTCGGCGCCTCGGCCGATGGTGGCTAGGGAATGGTCGAGATCGGTCATTTGGTGGCCAAAGCGTTCAGGAATCGGGCGAAGCGGGTGATCCGGGCCCCGTTCTGTGGGGTCGAAGTTAACTTGAAGTTAATTCCTGTGACCAGAAAACCCCAATCTTCACAAGGGTTTGACGCATGCATTTAACTCTGGTTATGGTAGCCCGACATTTCCGGCCGGTCTGGCCCGCGGAGTCCGTTTTGCAAAACTCCCCCCGAGCGAGCGCCACGCGCAAATGGTCGCACGAACACTGGCTCCTGGCCGGCATGTTCGGATTCGTCGGTACCGCCCTCATCGCCATCGTTCCCGGCTTCGCCAACGCCACCCGTGCGCCGGGCGCCGAGCAGCTGACAGCCCGTATTTCGATGGCGCTCCCCCTGCCAACCGCACAGATGGCCAGCCAGGCCAGCGCCTCCGGTTGGCAGTTCATTCGCGTCCGCAGCGGCGAGACGCTCGGCCTGGTGTTCCAGCAGATGCGCCTTCCGGCGACGCTGATGCAGCGCCTGCTCGAGCAGACTTCCGCCAGGTCGGCGCTCACCCACCTGCGCGAAGGCCAGGAACTCGCATTCGAACTGGACCATGCAGGCCAGCTCAAGACCCTGCGCTTCAACAAGGACGCGTCCAGCCGGGTCGAGTTGAGCGTGGCTGGCGAAGCAATCACCGAGCAGGTGAAGGCATTGCCGATCGAACATCGCGTCGAGATCGCCGCCGGGACCATCAACAGTTCGCTGTACGCCGATGGCGCCCGCGCCGGGCTGACCGCCGGCTCGATCAATACGCTGGCCAACATCTTCAAGTACGACATCGACTTCGTCGAGGACGTGCGCCGCGGCGATACCTTCCAGGTGGTGTATGACGAACTGTGGCGCGACGGCCAGCGGATCGGGACCGGCGACGTCATCGGTGCCACGTTCACCAACCGCGGCAAGCGCTATTCGGCATTCGCCTACTCGCCGAACGGCAAGACCGAATACTTCGACGGCAACGGCCGGCCGTTGAAGAAAGTGCTGATGCGCATTCCGATCGAGTTCGCGCGGCTGTCGTCCACCTTTGGCATGCGCAAGCACCCTGTGCTGGGCATGATGCGCGCGCACAAAGGCGTGGACTACGCTGCACGCTCGGGGACGCCGATCATGGCTGCTGGCGACGGCAAGGTTGCCTTCGCCGGCTGGAAAAATGGCTATGGCCGCGTCGTGATCATCGACCATGGCCAGGGTCGCAGCACCCTGTACGGGCACATGTCCGCATGGGGCAAGGAAAAGCAGGGCCAGCGCGTCAGCCAGGGCAGCACGATCGGCTACGTCGGCATGAGCGGCCTGGCTACCGGCCCGCACCTGCATTACGAATTCCGCGTCAACGGTGCGCAGGTCAATCCGCTCACCGTTACCATGCCCAAGCCGCAGCCGCTGTCCGGCCTGGCGCTGGTGAAGTTTCGCGCAGCCACGGCGCCAGCCGTTGCCAAGCTGCTGATGGTCGAGAAGAACAGCAACACCCGACTCGCCGCGCGTTGAGCGCGTGACCCGGGACGGGACGAACACCGGGCCCGCCGTCGCTGACGGCGGGCTTTTTGTTGGTCTGATTTCCGGCACCAGCGCCGATGGCATCGACGCCGCGGTCGTGCGTTTCGGCGCCCATCCTGAATTGCTGTTCGCACGCACCTATCCGATGCCGCACGCACTGGTCGCGCAGGTGCTGCACCTGTCGCAGGCGCAGGCCACGCTGTCCATGGATGCAGTCGGCGAATTGGACACGCGGCTGGGCCAGGCCTTCGCAGACACGGCCAGCGCGTTGTTGCGCGACGGCGGGATCGATGCCGGCGCGGTACGCGCGATTGGCTCGCACGGCCAGACCCTGCGCCATCGCCCGGTCGGCGATGCGCCGTTTACCCTGCAGCTTGGCGATGCCAACTGGATTGCCGAACGCACCGGCATCGATACGGTGGCCGACTTCCGGCGCCGCGATGTCGCCGCTGGTGGCCATGGCGCGCCGCTGGTGCCCGCCTTTCATGCTGCGGTGCTGACGGATCCCGACGAAGAGCGCGCCGTGCTCAATGTTGGCGGAATCGCCAACCTCACCCTGTTGCCGCGCGATGGCGTCGTGCGCGGCTTCGATACCGGGCCGGCCAATGGCCTGATGGATGCCTGGTGCCTGCGCCATAACGGTGCGCGCTATGACGCCGGCGGCGTGCTGGCCGCGTCAGGGGCCGTGCACGAGCCGCTGCTGCAGCGCCTGCTCGGAGAGCCGTGGCTGGCCTTGCCACCGCCCAAGAGCACCGGCCGCGATCAGTTCCAGGCCGACTGGCTCGACAACCACCTCCAGGGTCTCGATGTGTCAATTGCGGACGTGCAGGCAACGCTGTGCCGGTTCAGCGCCCGCACCATTGCCGATGCCTTGCGCCGCGAAATGCCGGCAGTCCGGCGCCTGCTGGCCTGCGGCGGAGGCGTGCACAACCCCACCCTGCTGCACGACCTGCGCGCCGAACTGCCTGGGGTTGTGCTGGAGTCGACGGCTGCGCACGGGCTGGACCCCGACTTTGTCGAAGCAATGGCGTTTGCCTGGCTGGCACGCGAGACGCTGGCGCGACGGCCGGGCAACCTCGCCGCGGTTACCGGTGCGCGCGGGCCGCGGATCCTCGGCGCCATCTATCCCGGCGGCATTTTTCCCGCTGCCGATCGCGCCTGAACGCGGCCTCGGCGGGACATCCTGCACGGCAACTGCAGCGACCGTGGCCGCAGGCCATCAGCCCCTGGGCTTATGCTTCGGATCGTCCACGGCGTAGCTGGGTGCATCGTCGGGCAGGCCGCTGAATGCGTTCATCGCCTCGTTGAACGCGCGGGTTTCGGCGTCGTCCCAGGATCCCAGCAGGCGCGCGATATCACCCGGCACCGGTGCGGGCTCGGGGTCGGTGAAGCCGAGCGACTGCTTGAGCAGATACAGAATCACGTCGTTCAACGGCCAGCCACGCTGGCGCGCCAGCTCCTTGATCCGTTCGGCAACCCGCTCATCAATGTCGCGCAACAGGAAATCTGCCATCGCTACACCTCCGGCACCCGGAGCTTAAGCCGTGGGAGCAGCCAAAGGAACAGCAGCGTGGCCGGCAGCACGGCGATGGTTGCAATCACGAAGTAGGCGCCATAGCTGGTGGCCTCGACGATGCCGCCGGCGAACACGCCCAGCACCTTGCCCGGCAGGTTCACCATCGAACTGAGCAGCGCGTACTGGGTGGCGGTGTGCTCGCGATTCACCAGCGAGGACAGGAAGGCGACAGCGCAGGTCCCCAGGAAACCGAGCATGAAGTTCTCGCCCGAGATCACCGCCGTCAACACCAGCAGACTGCCCGGCCGGGCGATCAGCCACAGGTACAGCAGGTTGCACAACGCGGTCAGCACCACCGCGCCCAACAGCGGCTTGCGGGCGCCCCAGCGTGCCACCGCCATGCCACCGGCGAACACGCCAGCGATGCCGACCCAGATGCCGTAGAACTTGGTGACCGCGCCGATTTCGGTCTTGGTGAAGCCCATGTCCAGGTAGAACGGACTCATGATGCCGCCGACCAGCGCCTGCTCCGGGATCTTGAACAGCAAGATGAACAGCAGCACCAGCAGCGCGAGGCCGACACCGAAGCGCTTGAAGAAATCGGTAAACGGATCGACGAACATCTGCCGCATCGCGACCGACCAGCCGACCGGTGCGCGCTGTCTGGTCTCCGGTTCGATGGCGCGAAGGTTGGCGCCGATCGGTATGAGCATCGCCACCGCCATGATCAGGTAGACCTGCGGCCAGGGCATGTGGTCGGCGAAGCCGAGCGCGAGTGCGCCGGTCAGGATCAGCGCCATCCGGTAGCCCAGCGAGTAGGTCGCCACCAGCGCACCCTGGTCGGCCACCGGTGCAATCTCGATGCGATAGGCATCGACCGCGATGTCCTGGGTGGCGCCGGCGAAGGCCACCACCAGCGTGGCTACCACGAACGGGATCAACTGCGATGGCGTCAGCACGGCCATGCCGATCAGGCCGACGACCACGCCGACCTGCGCCAGCAACAGCCAGCCCCGGCGCAGCCCGAGCCGACCGACGATGGGCGGTGCGGAGTGGTCAAGCAGCGGCGCCCAGAGGAATTTCAGCGCGTAGGTCATGCCGGCGCTGGCGATGATGGTGATTTCCTTGAGCACGATGCCATGCTCCTTCAGCCAGTACGCCAGCGTGCCGGCAACCAGAAGGAATGGAAGCCCCGAGGAAAACCCGAAGAAGAACATCGTCCACGCAGCGGGCTGCGAAAACGATCGCCACACCGAGGGACGCTTCGGTGGATCTGCAGCAACGGGCGTGGCGGCGGTCACTTGTGGAAATCCACGGCGTAAGGAGCGTGGTCAGAGAATCGCGGCTCGGGCGCGATCGCGCAAGCTTTCAGGCGATCACGCAGGCCGGGACTCACAACCTGGTAGTCGATTCGCCAACCGACATTGTTCGCACGCGCAGCGCCGCGCTGGCTCCACCAGGTGTAGTCCTGGCCCTCAGGATTGAGCTGGCGGTAGCTGTCGACCCAGCCGTGTTCATCAAGCAGCTTCGACAGCCACGCGCGCTCCTCGGGCAGGTAGCCGGAATTCTTTTCATTGCTGCGCGCGTTGCGGATGTCCTTGGGGGTGTGGGCAATGTTCCAGTCGCCACAGATCACGTAATCGCGCCCGGAAGCACGCCATTGGCTGAAAATCGGCTCGATCCAGTCCATCGCCTTGAACTTGAACTGCTGCCGCTCTTGCTTCGACGAGCCCGACGGCAGGTACAGCGACACCACGCTCAGGTTGCCGAAGCGTGCCTCGATGTAGCGCCCTTCCTCGTCGAACTCCGGCCAGCCCAATGCGGTGCGCACTTCGTCCGGCTCCTGCCTGGCGTAGATGGCGACGCCGGAATAGCCCTTGCGCGTGCTGGCGTCGCGGAACCAGGCCCTGTAGCCGCGCGGACGGAATATCGCATCGTCGAGCTGGTGTTCCTGCGCCTTGGTTTCCTGGATGCAGAGCACGTCCGCCTTCTGCTTGGCGAACCAGTCGAAGAAGCCCTTGCTGGCGGCCGAACGCAGCCCGTTGGCGTTGAAGCTGATGATCCTCACAGGCAGCCGTGGCTCGTATCCATGGGCCTAGCCTACCCGGTGTGCGTGCCGGGGAGCCACCGCCGATGCGCCCCGGATGACCGCTGCACGGTCCAGCCGGCGGCCCGCTGCGGCACAATGTCGCCATTCCCGCCGCGATCACGCCGATGCTCGACCACGAACGCCGCTTCCTCGACCTCGCCCTGGCCCGCCAGGTGTTGCGCTTTGGCGAGTTCACGCTCAAGTCCGGGCGGGTCAGTCCGTACTTCTTCAATGCCGGGCTGTTCGATACCGGCGCTGCGCTGGGGACCCTCGGCGCGTGCTACGCACAAGCGCTGGCGGACTCCGGGCTCGGCGTGGACATGCTTTTCGGGCCGGCCTACAAGGGCATCCCGCTGGCCACCGCGACGGCGATGGCGCTGGCCGCACAGGGCCGCGACTTGCCGGTTGCGTTCAATCGCAAGGAAGCCAAGGCGCATGGCGAGGGTGGCCTGCTGATCGGCGCGCCGCTGCGCGGGCGCGTGCTGATCGTGGATGACGTGATCACCGCCGGCACCGCCATCCGCGAATCCATTGCGATCATCCGCGACGCCGGCGCGACGCCCTGTGGCGTACTGATCGCACTGGACCGGCAGGAGCGCGGCCAGGTCGGTGAGCGCTCTGCGGCAGAGGAAGTCAGCGCCGGGTTCGGCCTGCCCGTGATCGCCGTCGCAACGCTGGATGCATTGCTGGAATGGGCCGGTACGCGACCCGACCTGGCGGCGCACAAGCCCGCATTGTTGGCGTATCGTGCCCGTTACGGCAGCACTGGCCGCAACGAAGACAATCGGTGAATGGCATGAACGCTCGCACTCCCCTGGTGATCGCACTCGCTCTGGCGATTGGCGCCGCCGGATTGGCCCAAGCCCAATCGAAACCAACGGGCCCCAAGCTGTACCGCTGGGTCGACAAGCAGGGCAAGGTCCACTACGACGATGCGCTGCCGCCGGAGGCAGTCGACCAGGCACGCACGGAATACAAGACCAGCACCGGCAGGACCGTGGGCCAGGTCGATCGCGCACTGACGCCGGAAGAACGGGCTGCGCAGGCAGCAGCAGCGGAGGCTGCGGTGGAGGCGCAGAAGGGTGCAGCGGAACAGCAGCGGCTCGAAGGCATCATGATGGCCAGCTACGAGACCGAGATGGACATGCGCCGCGCCTATGGCGAACGCATCGGGCTGCTGCAGACCACCATCGACTCGACCAACATCAGCATCCGCAGCCTCGACGAGAACCTGGCGACGATGCTGTCACAGGCCTCGGACACCGAGTTGGACAACCGCCGCGTTCTTGACGACCGGGCGAAGATGATCCGCGACCTGCACGGCGAAAAAGTGAAGCAGGCCGCGCTGCAGACCGGGCGCCGCAGTGACCTGGCGGCGTTGAATGCCGAGTTCGCCCGGATGCTGGCGCGCTACCGCGAGATCAAGGGCGACGCTGCCGCCGGGCCTGCGGCGACCGCCGTCGCGACGCCGGCACCGCCCGCAGGGGGCTGAGCCGCGCGCGACGACCTCGGGTCGCCGGCGCGGGCTAGAACGGCAGCGTCAGGTTCGGATTGATCGCCCGGATCTGCTCGCGGAATACACCCTGGATGCGGGCAAGCGATGTGGCATCGCGCGCATCGAAGCGCAATACCAGGCAGGGCGTCGTGTTCGATGCGCGCACCAGGCCCCAGCCATCCGGCCAGTCGGCGCGCAGGCCGTCGATGGTGGCGATGCGCGCACCCTCGAACTTGGCCCGCGAGACAAACTCGTCGATGAAACTATATTGCTCACCCTCGGCCAGGTTGATCTTCAGCTCCGGCGTGGACACGCCCTTGGGCAATTCGTCGAACAAGGTCTGCGCATCATCGGGCGACGCGGCCAGGATCTCGAGCAGGCGCGCGGCAGCGTACAGCCCGTCATCAAAACCGTACCAGCGTTCGCGGAAGAAGAAGTGGCCGCTCATCTCGCCGGCGAGCTCGGCTTCGGTCTCCTTCATCTTCGACTTGATCAGCGAATGCCCGGTCTTCCACATCAGCGGGCTGCCGCCGTGGCGCAGGATGTGCGTGGCCAGGTGGCCGGTGCACTTCACGTCATAGATCACGCAGGCACCGGGGTTGCGTTCGAGCACGTCGGTGGCGAACAGCATCAGCAGGCGGTCCGGGTAGATGATCTCGCCCGAACGCGTCACCACGCCGAGCCGATCGCCATCGCCATCCAGCGCCAGGCCGATGTCGGCGTCCACGCGCTGCACCACGCTGATCAGGTCGACCAGGTTTGCCGGATCGCTGGGATCGGGGTGGTGGTGCGGGAAAGTGCCATCCACCTCGCAGTACAGCGGCTCGACATCGGCGCCGATCGCGGCGAGCAGTTCGGGCGCGATGCCGCCGGCCACGCCACTGCCGCAATCGATCACCACCTTGAGCTTGCGTTCGATCTGGATGTCGCCGGCAATGCGCGCGATGTAGTCACCCTTGATGTCGCGCAGGCTCAGCAGGCCCGGTCCATCGGCGCGGAACAGGCGGTTCTCGGCGATCCGCACGTACAGGTTCTGGATTGCATCGCCCGACAGTGTCTCGCCGTCCACGACGATCTTGAAGCCGTTGTAATCGGGCGGATTGTGACTGCCGGTGACCGAGATGCAGCAGCCGGTGCGCAGGTGGAAACTGCCGAAATAGGCCATCGGCGTCGGCACTTCGCCGATGTCGATGACCTCCCGCCCGGCCTTGCGCAGCCCTTCGATCAGCGCGCCGGCCATCGCCGGCGACGACAACCTGCCGTCGCGACCGATCACAATGCTGCGCTGGCCCTTTTCCTGCATCAGGCTGCCGACGGCCTGGCCGATCAGGCGCGCGATGCCATCGTCCAGCGTCGTCCCGACCACGCCGCGGATGTCATAGGCGCGGAAGATGCTGCGGTCGAGCGTGATGCCGGGCGCGACTGACGGATCGCCGGTGACGCGCACCGCCAGCGGCGCTTCCTCCGGCGCCAAGATCTGCCCGGCCGCATGCATCTCGGCCATGGTCATTTCGCTCGGCTTGGTGGCAACCGGTTGCGCACCCGATGCGGCGGCAGCGCGCCGATTCGTCCACCACCACACGCCACCAGCCAGGCCAAAATAAACCAGGGCGAGTCCCAGTTCGCCGAAACCATTGGCGCCGAACAGGCCTGGATCCGCGACCGGCGCGGCGGATAACACGCGCAAGGCGCTGCTTGGCACGGCTTCGGCGCCGTCCTCTGCATGGAACTTCAGGTCTTCGACCCGGCCGGCCTCGGCGACGGTGTAGCCGCCCTGGCGCAAGGCCAGGTAGCTGCCGCCCGGAACGGTGTCCTTGATCATCGCCACCAGTGGCGTCAACGGCTCACGCAGGAAGACCAGGCGCACCGGGGCGCCGTTTTCCATCACGGGAAATGCAATGCCCAGGCGCGGGCCGCCACCATCCTTGACCACGGCCAACACTGGCTTGCCCTCGAGCAGGGCCCGCTCGAGCAGGGCGAGCTTGCCGTAGCCGAAAGCGTCGGGTGCATCGTAGGCGGCGCTCAGGTCCACCGGGTGCAGTTCAACGGCCTCGGTGCCAGGCACCATTTCGATCCCGACTTTCCGGGCGCTCGGCAAATCCCCCGAACGCGCCGCATTGACCAGCGCGACCCGGCCCTGGAGGCTGGTGGCGCGCTTGAGCATGTCCTCGAGCATCGGCTGCAGCCGGGTGACGACATCGTGTCGTGCGGCGACGCTGTGCACTTCCAGCCGGCTGCCGGCGAATCGCTCCCAGGCGCCCCAGGCCGTCCATAGACCAAACAGCACCAGCACGCCTGCCAGAATGCGCAATCCTGCACCGGACTTGAGCGACTTCAGGTTCATTGCAACGTTCATTCGTTCCCCTCGACTCCCGACCGGGCGCGGTCGCGCCTAGCGCAGGCCGGTATGGCCAAATCCACCCGCGCCGCGGGCACTTTCCTCAAAACTGTCGACGACGCGAAAGCCGACCCGACGCACTGGCATGAACACCAGCTGCGCGATCCGGTCACCCGGCGCCACCTGCTGCCGATTCTGCCCGCGATTCCACAAGCTGACCATCAGCGGTCCCTGGTAATCGGCATCGATCAGGCCAACCAGGTTGCCGAGCACGATGCCATGGCGGTGTCCGAGACCGGAGCGCGGCAGGATGATCGCGCAAAGTTCCGGGTCGCCGATGTGGATCGCCAGGCCCGTCGGAACCAGTTGCGCCTCGCCGGGCGCGAGATCGAGCGGTGCATCGACCATCGCGCGCAGGTCCATGCCGGCGGACAGTGTGGTGGCGTAGTCCGGCAACGGGTACTCGGTGCCAATGCGCGGGTCGAGGATTTTCAGCTCGATCGAAAGACTCATGCCTGCGCATCCAGGTGGTCGGCCACCAGTTGCAGCAGCTCGCGCGCCACCTCGGATTTTTCGGCTGGGCCAAGGTTCCAGCGTCGGGTCGCGGAGAACACGCTGAGCGCATTGCGATCGCCCTCGAAGCCAAGCCCGGGTGCCGAGACATCGTTGCCGGCGATCAGGTCCAGGCCTTTGTCGACCAGCTTGGCCTGGGCATGCGCCTCGAGCTCGCTGGTCTCGGCCGCGAAGCCGACCACGCAGGCCGGCCGGAGCGCGTGCGCGGCGACTTCGCGCAGGATGTCGGCAGTCCGCACAAGCTCGAGCGAAATGCTGGAGGCCTGCTTCTTGATCTTGCCCGCCTGCCGTTGCACGGGGCGATAGTCGGCCACGGCAGCGGCGCCGATGTAGGCCTGCTGCCCCGGGAGCGCGTCGAGCACGGCCTGGCGCATCTGCTCGGCGGAACGGACGTCCACGCGTCGCACGCCCGACGGCGTCGCCAGGGCCACCGGCCCGGCCACCAGGGTCACCTCCGCGCCCATGGCCGCGGCTTCGGCGGCAAGGGCGAAGCCCATCTTGCCGGAGCTGCGGTTGCCCAGATAGCGCACCGGGTCCAGGTCTTCGTAGGTGGGGCCGGCACTGATCAGGATTCGACGACCGACCAGGCGCCCGGGCGCGCGGGTCGCGGCCAGCGCGGCCACCAGTTGCAGCGGCTCGAGCATGCGTCCCTCGCCAATCTCGCCGCAGGCCTGGTCACCGCTGCCTGGCCCGAAGATTGCGATCCCGCGCGTGCGTAGCGTGGACACGTTGTCCTGGGTCGCCCGATTGGCCCACATGACACGATTCATCGCCGGCGCGATCGCCAGCGGCGCCTCGCTGGCAAGACACAGGGTGCTGAGCAAGTCGTCGGCGCGGCCCTGGGCGAGCCGCGCGATCAGGTTGGCGCTGGCCGGTGCGATCAGGATGCAAGTGGCCCAGCGCGCCAGTTCAATATGCCCCATCGCGGCTTCAGCGGCGTCGTCCCAGAGCGTGTCGCGCACCGGGCGCCCGCTCAGCGCCTGGAAGGTCAGCGCAGTGACGAAGCGCTCGGCGCCAGCGGTCATCACGACCTGGACCTCCGCGCCCGCATCGCGCAGGCGGCGCACCAGGTCGGCGGCCTTGTAGGCAGCGATCCCCCCACTGACACCGAGCAACACGCGTTCTCCGGCCAGGACGGCCATGGGGCAAATTCCGATGACAGGATGCGGCTTAGCTTACCCGAAGGCCGGATGCTTCCTGATCCCGGCAGGCGGCGTGGCGCGCCAGACTGTCGCCATGCAGATCCGTGACTGGCCCGCCTCGGAACGTCCCCGCGAAAAGCTGCTGGCCCACGGCGGGGCCGCGCTGTCGGATGCGGAGCTGCTGGCGATCTTCATCGGCTGCGGCGCACGGGGGCAGAGCGCGGTGGACCTCGGTCGCCAGTTGCTGGGCGAGGCGGGCGGCCTGCGCAGCCTGCTTGATCGCCCCGCGTCCGCGCTGGCGCGCATGCGTGGCATCGGCCCGGCGCGCGCCTGCGCCCTGGCCGCGGCGCTGGAATTGGGTACTCGCCACCTGGGCGAGCAATTGCAGCGCGGCGAGGCACTCGCCGATCCGGCCCAGGCCGGTGCCTACTT
>JBBRZU010000073.1:0-12879 GCA_038236425.1 Lysobacterales bacterium | reverse complement strand
CTGCTGATCCGCGAATATGCCGCCGGCGTGCATCGCTACGAACTTGGCCTGCCCAAGGGCCGCATGGACGCCGGCGAAACCGTGCTCGATGCCGCAAACCGCGAATTGAAGGAAGAGACCGGGTTTGGTGCGCGCAAGCTCACCCACTTGCGCGCGATCACCCTGGCGCCCGGCTACATGACCCACGAAATCCAGTTGGTGCTGGCCGAAGACCTGTATCCCGAACGCCTGCCCGGCGACGAACCCGAGGAACTCGAGGTGCTGCCGTGGCGGCTGGATGCACTGCACGAACTGGTGCTGCGCGAAGACTGCTCCGAAGGGCGATCGCTGGCCGGGATGTTCATCGTGCGCGAACTGTTGCGGGCGCGCGGGTGAAGCAGTGGCTGGAACCGGTGCTCGCGCTGGCGCGTGATGCAGGCTCGGCGATCCTGCAGGTATACGCGCGCGATTTCGCGGTCTCGCACAAGCACGACCGCTCCCCGCTGACCGAAGCGGACATGGCTGCGCATCACCTCATTGTCGATGGCCTGCGCCTGCTCACGCCCGAACTTCCGGTGCTGTCGGAGGAATCGGCTGCGATCGGATGGGATGAGCGTCGCGGCTGGTCGCGTTACTGGTTGGTTGATCCGCTCGACGGTACCCGCGAATTCGTGAAAAGGAATGGCGAATTCACCGTCAACATCGCGCTGATCGAGGATGGCGCGCCGGTGCTGGGCGTGGTGTTCGCACCGGTCCTGGACGAAGCCCACATCGGCCTGCGTGGCGAAGGGGCCTGGCTGTGCGATGGCAGTGGTCGCGTGCAGGTTGCCGCGCGCCGCCCCGCCACCACGCCGCTGCGCGTTGCCGCCAGCCGATCCCACCTCGATACCCGCACCGCCTCCGCGATCGCGCGCATGGGTGATGTGGAGCGGATCGGCATGGGCTCGTCGCTGAAATTCTGCCGGCTCGCCGATGCGCGGCTGGACGTGTATCCGCGTTTCGCGCCGACCTCCGAGTGGGACACCGCGGCCGGGCAATGCGTGCTCGAAGCTGCCGGCGGGATCGTCATGACCATGGACGGCAAGCCATTGCGCTACAACACCAAGGATTCGTTGCTCAATCCGGATTTCCTCGCCTTGGGCGACCCGGGATTGCCCTGGCGGAGCTGGCTCGATGACTGAGGCCGAACCGATGCAACGCCTGCTGGCGATCATGGCGCGCCTGCGTGATCCGGACGGCGGCTGTCCCTGGGATGTGCAGCAGGACTTTTCGACGATCGCGCCGTACACGATCGAGGAAGCCTACGAAGTCGCCGACGCGATCGATCGCGGTGACATGGCCGACCTGAAAGATGAACTCGGCGACCTGCTGCTGCAGGTGGTCTTCCACGCGCGCATGGCCGAGGAAGCGGGACTGTTCAAGTTCGAGGATGTCGCTGCCGCGATCGCCGACAAGATGGTGCGAAGGCACCCGCATGTCTTCGCCGACCAGGTCGTGGATGATCTCGAGCACCAGACATTGCTGTGGGAACAGGGCAAGGCCGCCGAGCGTGCAGGCAAGGGCGATACCGATGCCAGCGCGCTGGCTGGTATCGCCCGCGGGCTACCGGAATGGCAGCGTGCGGTGAAGCTGCAGAAGCGTGCCGCGCGTACCGGATTTGACTGGCCCGATGTGAATCCGGTGTTCGACAAGTTGCACGAGGAAATCGAGGAACTGCGCGCGGAATTTGCCGCTGGCACCGGGCACCCGGGACTGGAAGACGAACTGGGCGATGTGCTGTTCGTCTGCGCCAACCTGTCGCGCCACGGCAAGGTGGATTTTGGCGCCGCGCTGCGCCACGCCAATGCCAAGTTCGAACGCCGTTTCCGGCGCATGGAAGAGATGGCCGCGGCCGATGGAATTACATTGGACAGCCTGGGCCTTGACCAACAGGACCGCTATTGGGTTCGCGCCAAGCTGGAAGAGCCGGGGCGTTGAAGGACTGCGCCGCAGGGCGCAAACTCAAAACAGGTGCCGGCGCGTCGTTGCCGAAACAATCCGTACCCGGAGTTGACCATGTCGCAGTTCGCCAGTCTTCGCGAGTTCTATCCCTATTACCTGACCGAGCACGCAGACCCGCGTTGTCGACGCCTGCACTTCGTCGGGTCATCCCTGGTGATCGGTTGCGTCATCGGGCTGCTGCGTACCGGCAACCCGTGGTGGCTGTTGGCGGCCTTGCTGTGTGGCTATGGCTTTGCCTGGATTGGCCATTACGCGTTCGAGCACAATCGCCCGGCTACCTTCAAGCATCCGTTCTATTCCTTCGTGAGCGACTGGATCATGTACAGGGACATGATCACCGGCAAGATTCCGTTCTGACGGCCGACCCAGCCAAGCGCTGGCCGGGTTGTCCATCCTCGGCGCGCGCAAGGCGCATGCTCTCCTTTCGGCCACTGGCCGGAAACGGTCGTTCAGTTTGGCGTTCACATCGGTATCACCGGCACCCGGCTACCTTCACAAACATGAACCTTTGGAAGGAAGCTAGCCATGCGACGTGATGACCCTTCGGGCCTGATCCTGCTGGTCGAGGACAACCGCAACCTGTCGGAAATGGTGGGCGAATACCTGGAATCGCGCGGATTCGGCGTGGATTACGCCGGCGATGGCGTGGACGGTTTCCGCCTGGCGACCGACAACAGCTATGACTGCATCCTGCTCGACCTGATGCTCCCGCGCATGGATGGCATCGAGTTGTGCCAGAAGCTGCGCAGCGAATCCAAGAAGGCCACGCCGGTGCTGATGCTGACCGCGCGCGACACTCTCGCCGACAAGGTGAAAGGCCTGGACGCGGGCGCCGACGACTACCTGGTGAAGCCATTTGCGATCCAGGAGCTCGAGGCGCGTGTACGCGCACTCATCCGTCGTGAGCGCCGCCAGGTCAGCGCGGAGGTCTTGAAGATCGCCGACCTCGTGCTCGATACCGCCAGTCTGCGCGTCACCCGTGCTGGCAACGAGCTGCAGCTCTCGCCGATTGGATTGCGCCTGCTGACGATCCTGATGCGCGAGTCGCCGCGCGTGGTTACCCGCCGCGACATCGAGCGCGAGATCTGGGGCGACGGCCTGCCTGATTCCGATACGCTGCGCAGCCATCTGTACAACCTGCGCAAGGCGATCGACCGCCCGTTCCAGAAGCCGCTGCTGCACACGGTGCAGACCGCCGGGTATCGCGTCGCGGATCTGGACCAGGCGCCCGCGTGAACCGTAGTGGGGGTTTGCGCCGAAAGATCTGGGTTGCTTTCATCCTGCAGGCGGCGGCAATCAGTTTTGCCGCCATCCTGGGTGTCTATGGCGCCTCGGCGGTGCTCAAGCACGTCCTGATCCAGCGTGCATTGCAGGAAGAGGCCGGCCATTTCTGGCAGCGACTCGACCGCGATCCGACCGCCGCGATGCCCGACACCTACAACATGACCGGTTTCCTGGTGCCCGTTGACAGGCGCGCGCAGCTACCCGCGCCGCTGCGCGGCCTGGCACCCGGCTTCCACAGCCTGCCGCGCGACGAAGGTGGCTCGCTGGTGCTGGTGGAAGACCGCAAGGACCAGCGCCTTCTGTTGCTGTTCAAGCAGGAACAGGTTGATTCGCTGGCCTTCTGGTTCGGCATGGCGCCGCTGGCACTGGTGCTGGTGGTGGTCTACGTGATTGCCTGGTCCACTTATCGCACCTCGCGCCGCGCGATTTCGCCGCTGATCTGGCTGGCCCGGCAGGTCGAGCAATGGGATCCCACCCATCCCGATGCAAGCGCGCTGGATCCAAGGCGGCTGCCCGGGGACGTGACCGGCGAGAGCCTGACTTTGGCATCGTCGTTGCACGGATTCGCCGAGCGCATCGGACTGTTCGTGCAGCGCGAGCATGATTTCACCCGCGACGCGTCGCATGAGCTGCGCACGCCGCTGGCCGTGATCCGGGTTGCGGGCGACCTGATGGATGGTGATCAGACGCTGTCGGCGCAAGCGCGGCGTTCGCTCGCCAAGATCCAGTCCGCCGGCAGGGACATGGAGGCGATAATCGAATGCCTGCTGATCCTGGCGCGCGAAAGTGAAACCGGCTTGCCGGACGAGGATTTCTCGGTCGGCGAGATCGCCCGTGCAGAAGTGGACAAGGCCAGGCCCCTGCTCGAGGGCAAGCCAGTCGTGCTGAGCCTGCATGAGCACGCTGCGATCCGGCTGCATGCGCCATCGCGGGTGTTATCGGTGCTGCTTGGCAACCTGCTGCGCAACGCATGCAATTACACCGACGCCGGCCAGGTCGAAGTCACGGTGCGCCGGGACAGCATCCAGGTACGTGACACCGGCGTCGGGATGGATGCCGGGGAACTGGCGCGGGCCTTCGAGCCTTTCTACCGCGGCGGTGACCAGCGCAAGGACGGCCACGGCATCGGCCTGTCGATCGTGCGCAGGTTGTCCGAACGCTATAGTTGGCCGGTGACGCTGGAAAGCGAGCCTGGCCACGGAACCACTGCGACCATCAGCTTCCCTTCAGTCATCACTGCCTAGGCTGAGGGACATTGTGTCTGGACTGCGGTTCGGCGCCTGAACTCCACAGCTTGCTGTATCCCAGTCCAGTCCGTTCCCAGGAGCTTCCATGTCCTTGCCCGCCCGCGCGGCGCGTCCCGCCTCCCGCCGTTGGCTCGTGCCCGCCATCGTCATCGTCGCCATTGCGCTTGCGGGCTGGTGGTACGTCAGCCAGCGTGGCCAGTCCGATGCGAGCGCCTATCGCACTGCCGCGGTCGAGCGAGGCGAGATTCGCACCGCGATCTCCGCCACCGGCACGCTCAGCGCCACCGCGACCGTTGATGTCGGCACCCAGGTGTCCGGCACGCTGCAGAGCGTGGATGTCGATTTCAATGACAAGGTGACCGCGGGGCAGGTGATTGCCCGGCTTGATCCAAGCACCCTGCAGGCCCGACTGGAGCAGGCGTCGGCTGCCCTGAGCAGCTCGCGCGCCGGGCTGGCGGAGGCGCAGGCGACGGCGAAAAACGCCGAGGCTGACTATTCGCGCAAGTCCGAGTTGGTCGGCCGCCAGTTGATCGCCCGCACCGACGCCGACCAGGCGCTCGCGGCACGTGATCAGGCGCGCGCGCGGATCGGCTCGGCCAATGCCCAGATCCGGCAGCAGCAGGCGGCCGTGTCCAGTGCGCAACTCGACCTCGAGAAAACCGTCATCCGCTCGCCCGTGGACGGCGTCGTGCTTGAGCGCGCGGTCGAGCCCGGGCAAACGGTTGCTGCGAGCCTGCAGACTCCGGTGCTGTTCAAGATTGCCGGCGACCTGCGCAAGATGGAGATCGTGCTGGCGATCGATGAAGCCGACATCGGCCAGGTGCGCGAAGGCCAGATGGCACGATTCACCGTGGATGCCTTCCCGGAGAGGAATTTCACTGGCCGCGTGCAGCAGGTCCGCCTGGCCGCGACCAATACCGCCAACGTGATCACCTACCCGGTGGTGGTGGAGGTCAACAACCCGGACCAGTCGCTGCTGCCTGGCATGACCGCCAACGCCGAGATCGAGATCACCCGCAAGGCTGACGTGCTCAGCGTGCCGAACGCCGCGCTGCGCTTCCGCCCGGCGGATGAAAGCGGTGGTGGCTTCGGCCCGACGGGTGGCACACCCAACCGCAATCCTGCGGCTGGCGCGAGCCAGGCTGCCCAGGCTGGCGCCTCGACTATCGACAGCCTGACCCGTATCGCGACCGGACTGCAGCTTGACGCGACCCAGCAGGCGGCATTCGACGCGGCGATTGCACAGATGCGCGAGCGCACCGAACGCCTGCGCGCGGTGATGCAGGCGGGCGGTGGCCAGCAAACTGGCGGCGCGGGCGTTGCCGGTGCCGGTGGCGGACAGCGCCCGCAAGGTGGCGGTCAGGGTGGTGGCGATCGCAGCGCGCGGGCCGCTGAACGCATGAAGCAGGCCTTTGCCCCGTTCCGCGAAACACTCAAGCCGGACCAGCAATCGAAGTGGGACACCGGGCTGCTCGCGCTGACCAGCGGCAAGCGCGCACCGGTCTACAAACTCACCGATGGCAAGCCCGAGCAGGTGGTCCTGCGGATCGGCGCCAGCGATGGCACGCGGACGGAAATACTCAGTGGCGAGATCAAGGAAGGCGACGAAGTGATCATCGGCAGCGCCCGGCCCGACGCGGCAAAATGAGCGCCGTTCCGCTGATCCGTACCGAGGGCCTGAGCAAGGTCTACGCGCCGGGCACCCCGGCCGAAGTCGTTGCGCTGGACAAGGTGGATCTCACCATCCAGCACGGCGAGTTCATCTCGATCATGGGCGCATCCGGCTCCGGCAAGTCCACGCTGATGAACATTATTGGCTGCCTTGACCGGCCGACGTCGGGGCGCTACGAATGCGACGGCGTTGACGTCGCGAGTCTCGATGCCGAGGCGACAGCCCGTCTTCGCCTCGAGAAAATCGGCTTCATCTTCCAGGGCTTCAACCTGCTCTCGCGCATGGACGCCCTGCACAACGTGATGATGCCGCTGAGCTATGCCAATGCACCGCTGTCCGAACGCACCGATCGGGCCCGCGAAGCGCTGGAGGCGGTCGGGCTGGGCGGTCGCGCGCACCACAAGCCCGGCGAGATGTCCGGTGGCCAGCAGCAACGCGTATCGATCGCGCGGGCGATGATCAACAAACCCCCGCTGCTGCTGGCCGACGAGCCCACCGGCGCCCTGGATTCCAGGACCGGCGAGGAAGTGCTGAAACTGTTCGAATCCCTGCGCGACCAGGGGCATACCATCGTGCTGATTACCCATGACCTGGAAATCGCCCACCATGCAAGTCGTATCTGCGTGATGAAGGACGGCGCGCTGCACGAGGGCGAAGACAGTCCGGGAGCCGCGGCATGACGCTGATGGATATCCTGCGAACTTCGGTGTTCGCGTTGCGCGGCAACTGGATGCGCAGCACATTGACCTCGCTTGGCGTCATCATCGGCATTGCCGCAGTCATCATCATGGTGTCGGTGGGGCAGGGCACGCAGGCTGAGATCGACAAGATGGTGTCCGGGCTCGGCTCCAACCGCCTGGATATTTCCGGCGGTGCGCCAAGCCAGGGCGGCGTGCGTGGCGGCGCCGGCAGCAATACCACGCTCACCGACAGCGACGCGGCCGCGATCCGCCAGCAGATCCCGGAAGTGCAATACGTGGCTGCCGGCAACCGTGGCGGCGCGCAACTCGTCTATGCCGAGAACAACTGGTCCAGCAGTTGGCAGGGTGTGCAACCGGACTACTTCGACATCAATGGCTGGAAGCTGGCCAGTGGCGAGGGGCTGACCGTTGGCGACTACAGTTCCGCGGCCAAGGCGGTTGTGATCGGCGAGACCATTCGTCGCGAATTGTTTGGCGACGAGGATCCCATCGGCCAGAGCATCCGCATCGGCAAGGTGCCGTTCAAGGTGGTTGGCGTGCTTGCATCCAAGGGCCAGGGCGGCTTCGGCCAGGACCAGGACGACGTGCTGATGGTGCCACTGGAAACCGCGCGCCGGCGGCTGAGCGGCAGCACCGGCGCACCGCCCGGCAGCGTGCGGCAGATCTCGGTCGGCGTGAGCCGGGCCGAGGACCTGTCCTATGTGCAGGAGGAAATCGAAGCGCTGATGCGCGAGCGCCACCACATCGCGCCGGGCGGCGAAGACGATTTCAACGTGCGCAATATTTCCGAGATCGTCGCAACGCGCACCGCCACCACGCGGATCATGTCGTTGCTGCTGGGCGCGGTGGCGGGAATTTCACTGGTGGTCGGCGGCATCGGCATCATGAACATCATGCTGGTGTCGGTGACCGAGCGCATCCGCGAAATTGGATTGCGCATGGCGATTGGCGCGGGGCCGCGCGACATCCAGCGCCAGTTCCTGACCGAGGCGCTGTTGATCAGCTTCGGCGGCGGCCTGATCGGCAGTGTGCTCGGGGTGTTGGGCGCGCTGGCGGCATCCAAGCTCGGCTCCCTGCCGGTGCGGCTGGACTGGCATGTCGTTGCGCTGGCGGCGGGCTGTTCGATTGCCACTGGCCTGTTCTTCGGCTTCTATCCGGCGCGCAAAGCCGCGCAGCTCGACCCGATCGAGGCGCTGCGCCACCAGGGCTGATGTGGGGGCCCTGTGGGAGCCCTGTGGGAGCGGCTTCAGCCGCGATTTCATTTCAAGGCAGGCAATCGCGGCTGAAGCCGCTCCCACAGAATTCGCGGCTGAAGCCGCTCCCACAGGGGTAAAATGCGCGGATGGACAAGACCATGCGCCACCCTGTTGCACTCGTGATCCACGGCGGCGCCGGTGTCGCCTCGCGCGAAGCCGTGCCGCCGGATGACGAGGCGGCCATCCGCATCGTGCTAGACCAGGCGCTGGATGCAGGCAACGCGGTGTTGGTGGCCGGTGGCAGCGCACTCGATGCCGTGACCGTGGCCATCACCGCGCTGGAAGAGTCGCCCTGGTTCAACGCCGGCAAGGGCTCGGTGTATGACGCCACCGGTGGCCATGAACTGGATGCCTCGATCATGGAAGGCCACACGCGTCGTGCCGGCGCCGTGGCGGCGGTGAAGACGGTGCGCAATCCGATCGCGCTGGCGCGCGCGGTGATGGAGCATTCGCCGCATGTGATGCTCGCCGCCGATGGCGCCGAGCGCTTTGCCGATACCCGGCCGGAGATCGAGCGCGTTGCGCCGGAGTGGTTCGGCACCGAGCGACGACTGGCCCAGTTGCGCGAGGCGCAGGCTTACGAGCGCGCCGATCGTGCCCCCGCGCATGGCACTTATTTCGGAACCGTCGGTGCGGTTGCGCTCGATGCACACGGCCATCTGGCAGCGGGCACGTCCACCGGCGGCATGACCAACAAGCGCTTCGGCCGGGTCGGTGATTCGCCGGTGATCGGCGCTGGCACCTGGGCCGATACGCGTTGCGGCGTCTCGGGTACCGGCTGGGGCGAGTTCTACCTGCGCGCCGCAGTTGCCCACGACATCGCCGCGCGCATGGCCTATCGCGGCGACTCGCTGGCGCAGGCCGCCGGGGATGTCGTCAACGGGGAAGTCGTGCGCCTGGGTGGTGATGGCGGCGCGATCGCCATCGATCACGCTGGCAATATTGCAATGCCGTTCAATACGCCGGGCATGTATCGCGGCTGGATCCGCACCGATGGCTCGCGCGGTACGGCAATCTTTGCCGACGCCGACTGATCACCGGGCCAAGCTGGTCATGCCTGCGGGCTGGTCATGCCTGCGGGTTGATCTGGCGGGCTGATCAGGCGGGCGGACGCGTCGGGGCCCGCGCTGGCTTGTAGCGATAGATCAACCACGCGCCCAGCACGGTCACCAAGCCGGAGGCGGCCATGGTGACGGCGATGCTCGCTCCCCGTCCCGGCAAGGGCTGCGTGCGCACGATGAACTCAGTCAGTGCCGCCGCCCACAGGCCGACATAGGACCAGGCGATCCACATGTAGTGGGTCAGCTTCCATTGCGCGGTGCGCGGTGCGGCCAGCATCGGGCGCAGTGCCATCACGATGCAGGTGATGTTGGCCAGCGCCCCGACATGGAACGCATTGAAGTGGCCGTTGAAGCGGTACACGGTGAGGATGGCGACGTCCGCGGTCAGCATGGCCACCACGTAGCAATAACCAAGCCACCGGTGCAGGCGGTCGCGCCGGGTGCGCAGCAAGTGTTCCGCGCCCAGGACGATGCCCAGGCTGGTCAGGATGGTATGGATCCACCCGGCCACGGTGAGGCCGACAAAGCCGTTGATCATTCACCTGACTCCTTCTTGCTGGCAGTCCGGACTGTACATTCGCCCAGCCAACTTGTTGGCCGCAGCCCCGCCCAATGGGCTTTCCGGGGTCACTGGGGTTCGGCTTTCCCCGTCATCCCAAGGCTTCCGTTGCGACCGGAGCCGGTCCTCGTGGGTGCCACCATGCTGTAGCGTCCGGTCCCGGACTGCGGTTGCGGAAGGTCACTCCGCCGCCACGCCGCGCTGTGTCAAAATGGGTAATCACCCAAGCCGCCACGACTCCCATGCTGATCTTCGAGCAGTCCCAGCCCGGCCGCACCGCGACCGCCCAGCTAGCCAACCTTGTCGCCGCCCCGCCGATCCCAGAACGATTCCTGCGCGACACGCCCGTGGGCCTGCCGGAAGTATCGGAGCTGCAGGCTGTGCGCCACTACACGCAGCTGAGCCGGAAGAATTTTTCGATCGACACGAATTTTTATCCACTTGGCTCGTGCACGATGAAATACAACCCGCGCGCCTGCCATGCGGTCGCGCTGATGGACGGTTTCCTGAATCGTCATCCGACTGCGCCCGAGTCGCTCAGCCAGGGCTACCTGTCGTGCATGCACGACCTGCAGGAAATCCTCGCCGACGTCACCGGCATGAAGGGCGGCGTATCTCTGTCGCCGATGGCCGGCGCGCAGGGCGAGTTCGCCGGCGTGGCGATGATCATGGCGTACCACAAGTCGCGCGGCGACACGGCGCGCAGCGAGATCATCGTCCCCGACGCCGCGCATGGCACCAATCCCGCCACCGCCGTGATGTGCGGCTGCACGGTGCGCGAGATCCCGACCAACTCGGATGGCGACATCGACGTCGAAGCACTCAAACTCGTGCTCGGCCCGAAAACGGCCGGCATCATGCTGACCAACCCGAGCACGATCGGCGTGTTCGAGCGCGGCATCGTCGAGATCGCAAAGCTCGTGCACGAAGCCGGCGGCCTGCTGTATTACGACGGCGCCAACCTCAATGCAATCCTGGGCAAGGTCCGCCCCGGCGACATGGGCTTCGACGCCATCCACATGAACCTGCACAAGACCTTTTCCACGCCGCACGGCGGCGGTGGGCCAGGCGCCGGCGCGGTGGGCGTGAGCGAACGCCTGCGCCCGTTCCTGCCGGTGCCGCTGGTGGTGAAGGAGGGCGAGCGCTATCTCCAGGCCACGCACGAAGACCGCCCGCAGAGCATCGGCCAGCTGTCGGCGTTTGGTGGCAATGCCGGCGTGCTGATCCGCGCCTATGTGTACGCGCGCCTGCTCGGCCGCACCGGCATGACCCGGGTCGGTGAATACGCTACGCTCAATGCCAACTACCTGGCTGCGCGCCTGCGCGACAAGGGGTTCGACCTGGCCTATCCGAAGCGTCGCGCCTCGCACGAATTCATCGTCACCGTGCAGCGGCAGAAGAAGGACAACGGCATCACAGCGCTGGATTTCTCCAAGTCGCTGCTCGAATACGGCATCCACGCGCCGACAAACTACTTCCCCTTGCTGGTCCCGGAGTGCCTGCTCATCGAGCCCACCGAAACCGAAAGCAAGGACGTGCTCGACGAGTTTGTCGAGGTGATGGGCCAGTTGCTGGAGCGCTCGCGCAGCGAGCCCGAGTGGATGAAGGGCGCGCCCTATTCCACGCCCGTGCGTCGGCTCGATGACGTCAAGGCGGCGCGCGACCTGGACCTGGGCTATGTGCCGCCCGTACCGGTCGCGGGCGAGACTGACCTCAACGCTGGCGAGCCCGCACACATCTGATGGCAGACAGCTCCGGCAGCAACGCGCCGCGGTCGCCGTTTCGTGCCTGGCAGGCGTTCCTGTGGTCGATGCAGGGCTTGCGCGCGACCTGGGCGGTCGAGAGTTCGTTCCGGCTCGAGGTTTACCTGTTCGTGCTGCTGGCGCCGCTGGCGGCGTGGCTTGGGCAATCGGGCGTCGAGCGCGCGATCATGGTCGGCTCCATGGTCGTGGTGCTGATCGTGGAGGTGCTGAACTCCGCACTCGAGGCCGTGGTTGATCGCTGGGGCCCCGAGCACAATGAGCTTGCCGGACGCGCCAAGGACATGGGGTCAGCGGCGGTTTTCCTTGCCGACCTCAACGTGCTGTTCTGCTGGGGCTTCGTGCTCGCGCCACGATGGATGCACTGAATGTCGATGGACTGGATCTTCAATAGCGAAATCTGGGTAGCGTTGTTCACGCTGTCCACGCTCGAGATCGTCCTTGGCGTGGACAACCTGGTGTTCATCTCGATCGCGGTGAGCAAGCTGCCGCCGGAGCGGCGGCCTGCGGCCCGGCGCTTCGGCCTGATGCTGGCCTGCGTCACCCGGATCATGTTGCTGGTGTCGCTGGCCTTCCTGGCGCGCATGCAGTCCAATCTGTTTTCGTTGATGGGCCAGGATTTCTCGATCCGCGACCTGGTGCTGATCGGCGGCGGCCTGTTCCTGCTGGTCAAGGGCACGATGGAGATCCACGATGCGGTCGAGGGCCGCGGCGAGGACGAGGACATCGATACACGGCCGTCGGCGGTGTTCGGCTACGTGATCGCGCAGATTGCCATCATCGACATCGTGTTCTCGCTCGACTCGGTGATCACCGCCGTGGGCATGGTCAACCACATCGGAGTCATGGTTGCGGCGATCATCGTCGCGGTTGCGGTGATGATCTTTTCCTCCAACGTGATTGGCGATTTCATCGATCGCCACCCGACCATCAAGATGCTCGCGCTGGCGTTCATCATCCTGGTCGGCGTTGCCCTGCTTGCCGATGGCTTCGGGATCCACATCGAGCGCAAGTTGCTGTATTTCGCGATGGCCTTCTCGGCAGCTGTCGAGTCGCTGAACATCCTGGCGAAACAAAAGGCCGCCAGGTCACGGGATTGATTGCGGCCGCGACCCGCGGGTGCTTAGATGCAGGTCCGCCTTCCTCCGGAGCTTCCCCATGCAACGCGCCTTCCGCTGGCTTCTGCTCGCCCTGCTGCTGCCGTTGCTCGGCGGTTGCGGCTACAACCGGATCCAGACCCAGGACGAAGCCGTCAAGGCGCAGTGGTCCGAGGTCCTGAACCAATACCAGCGCCGCGCCGACCTGGTGCCCAACCTGGTGGCCACCGTGAAGGGCTATGCCGCCCAGGAAGAACGCGTG
>JBBRZU010000072.1:0-13080 GCA_038236425.1 Lysobacterales bacterium | reverse complement strand
CCGAAGCGGTGCTGCGCCCGGCCTGGGAGCGCATCCGTCCGGGCGACCTGGTGGTAGCGATTGGGGATGGCTTCGACGACGGCATGATTGCGCTGCTTGAACGCCTCGCTGCGGCGCGGCGCGAGGTGGTGTTCGTGCAGGTACTCACGGCCGAAGAACGCGATTTTCCATTCGACGGTGGCCGTCGCTTCGTGGATCCGGAGAACGGCGCGGAACTGATCGCCGACGGGCCGGCCTCGCGCGTGGATTGGCTGGCAGCATTCGCCGATGCGCGTCGCGTACTCGATGCACGACTCGACGCCGCCGGCATCCGCCATGCCGTGGCCTGGCTGGATCGGCCGCTCGATGAACCCTTGCGCGCGCTGTTTCCGGCCCGCGGCGGCCGCACGTTGCCGACGCCGGCATGAGCCTGGTCCTGCTGCTGCCCATCGGCCTGGCGGCGGGCGCGGCGTTGGCCGTGCCGCTGCTGTTGCACCTGCAGCGCGCATCGCAATCCACGCGCGTGGACTTCGCTGCGCTGCGCTGGCTCCGTGCTCGCCGCCGCCCACGCCATCGCCTGCGCTTGCGCGAATGGTTGCTGCTGCTGTTGCGCCTGCTGCTGGTGGCGCTGCTCGCGTTGCTGCTGGCGCACCCGGCATGGATCGATCGCGACGCACGCGCGACGCGCGTCTTCGTCGCGCCAGGCATATCGCCTGTGGAAGCGAAGGCGGCGATCGCCAACCTGACTGGTGCGAAAGACTTGCGTTGGCTTGCGCCAGGATTTCCAGCACTCGATGACCGGCCCGCATCCGCAGGCTCGCCCGCATCGGGCACGGATCCGGAATCGTCGATTGCGACAGCAACAAGCAATCTCGCCAGCCTGTTGCGCGAAGCCGATGCACGTACCCCTCCGCGCGCGCGGCTGGTCGTCCTGGTGCCACCGGTGATCGATGGCGCCGATGCCGAGCGACCGCGCCTGTCGCATGCGGTGGACTGGCGCGTGCTGTCATCGGCGTTGCCGCCGCCCGCGCCGCAAGCAAGCGCCTCGACCACCACGCCGCCGACGTTGCATGTGCGTTATGGCGGCGCGCCGCCGGAGGCCTTGCGCTATCTGCGCGCGTCGGCTCTGTCCTGGCAGGCGACGCCCGGCGCGTCGCCTGCGTTCGATGCGTCGAGTATTTCTGCCAGCGAAGCGACAGCGGCAGCGCCTGCGCCTGCAGCCGGTGACTGGATGGTGTGGCTGGGCCCTGGCCCGGCGCCGCAGAGACTAAAGGACTGGTTACGTGCCGGCGGTAGATTGCTGGTCGCGTCCGCGCCAATACGTTCAGGCATCGCGAGTCGCGCGGACGCCGAGCAAATCGACGCAGCGCGCGCCATTGCCGATGCTTCGGTTGCATGGCGTCGCAGCGACGGCCGGGTGCTGGCGCGCGCACGCACCGTCGGCCGCGGTCGCGAAATCACGCTGGCAGTCGCGCTGGCTGCGGACGCGCTGCCCGAGTTGCTCGATGCCGGATTCCCGCGCGCATTGCGCAACTTGTTCGAAGGCGCCGCTCCGGCACCGACCCGCGTGCCGGCTTCCGCGTTGCGCCCGGGCATCGGTGCAGCGCAATTTCCGCCACGCCCGGATGCTTTGGCGCCGTGGCTGGCCTTGCTGGCGGCGTGGGTGTTTGCCTGTGAGCGCATTGTTGCCACCCGTCGCAGCCGCGAGGCCGGCGCATGAGCGGTGCATCGGTGCTTGGCCGATTGCGCGCGCAGGCGCGTCGGCGTGTGCAATGGATCGCGATGCTGGCCTGGCTGCCGTGGCTTCTGCCCGCCGCGATCGTGGCGCAGTTGCTCGCAAGACAGGTTGGCGTGGTCGCATGGGCTGTCGTGCTGCTGCCCCTCGCTGGACTGGGCTGGTCGCTGCATCGTGCACGGGGTCGGATTGATGATGCGTGGATCGCGCGCGGACTGGACGCGCAGCGTCGCGACATGGAAGACAGTAGCGCGTTGCTGCACGCCGCGCCCGATGCGCTGCCACCGCTGGCCAGGCTGCAGCGCACGCGCATCGCGCAACGCCTCGCGCAATCGGCGCCGCCAGACCTGCGGCCGCGCTGGCCACGCTGGCTGCCCGCGAGCGCCGCAGCGGCGATTGCCGTTGCACTGCTGCCTGTGTTCGCGACGTCAATCGCGGAACTGGTTCGACGCGAACCGCCGCCAGCCGCGACAGCGCGCCCCGCCGCGGCACCAGGACAGCGCCTGGCGCGGATCTCGCTCGAGATGACGCCGCCCGCCTATACCGGGTTGCCGACCACGCGCGGCACAGCGCTGGATGCGCGCGTCCCGGATGGCGCGCAACTGCGCTGGTCGCTGCAGCTGGCGCGTCCCGCACAGGCATTGGCGTTCGAATTCCACGATGGCAGCACGCTGGCTTTGCAGCATCGCCAAGGCGAGTGGACCGGCACGCGGACACTGGATCGCGACAGCGTGTATCGCGTTCTCGTTGACGGCGGCACGCTCGATGGTGGGCGTTGGCATCGGTTGGTGTTGCGTCGCGACCGGCCGCCACAGGTACAGGTCCGGCTGCCCAAGCACAGCCTCACCGTGCTCGATCGTGCGCAGACCGGCTGGGACCTTCTCGTCGAAGCGAGCGACGACTATGGCTTGGGCCCGGCGCGACTTGAACTGACGCTGGCGCAGGGCACCGGCGAAAACATCGCGGTGAGCAAGCGCACGCTGACACTGTCAGGTACCGGGGATGCGCGCGCGCGCCGCTATCGCCGGCGCGTGGACCTGGGCGCGCTGGGATTTGCCGTAGGCGACGACCTGGTGGTGCGCGTGCTGGTGGACGACGCCCGCGCGCCGACAGCACAGACCACGCGCAGCGCCAGCTACATCCTGCGTTGGCCGGCGCCTCCGCCGGCCCAGGCCAGCGGCGCGGAAGGACTGGTCAAGCGCACCTTGCCGGCGTATTTCCGCAGCCAGCGGCAGATCATCATCGATACCGAAGCCTTGCTCGCCGAACGACCGCGCCTGGCTGCGCCGACCGTCGAGTCGCGCTCGGATGCGATCGGCGTGGACCAGCGCATCCTGCGCCTGCGCTACGGCCAGTTCCTCGGCGAGGAATCCGAATCCGGTCGCAAGCTGCCACCCGCACCCGCACCCGCACCCGCACCGGCGCCCAAACCGAACGCGGCCGGCGGCGCGGACAGCGTCACCGCTGATGCACCTGCCGCTGATGCACTTGCCGCTGATGCACACGACGACGAGCACGGTGATCGCCACGACGGCAAACAGCCCGCACCGACAGGCGGCTTTGGCGTCGACACCGCCGGCGTTGTCGCAGACTTCAGCCATACCCACGACGAATCCGAAGCGGCGACGCTGCTCGATCCCGATACCCGTGCCCTGCTCAAGTCGGCGCTGGATGCGATGTGGCTGGCCGAGGGCGAACTGCGCACTGCCCATCCCGAGCGCGCCCTGCCGCATGCGTATCGCGCGCTGCGGCTGGTCAAGCAGGTGCAGCAGGCCAGTCGCATCTACCTCGCACGCGTCGGGCTGGAGTTGCCGCCGATCGATACGACGCGCCGGTTGCAGGGCAAGCGTGCCGGCATCGCGCCCAGCCGGGACACATGGCGTGCATTGCCTGGCGGCGCGTCGCCCGCGCTCGGCATGTGGCAGGTACTGGCGCAACGCGACACCGCGCCGGCGTCGCGTGCGCAGGATGCCGCCGTCGAAACTTTCAGCCTTTGGTTGCGCGATGACGCTGGCGCAGCCAATGCTGCCAATGCAGTCGCAGATGGCGGCGATGGGGCAGTGGCTGCCGACGCGGCGATCGCGCAGCGACTGGCCTTGTTCGAAGCGTTCGCGCGCTGGCGCGAGGACCCCCGGTGCCAGCCTTGCATCGCCGGCCTGCGCGCGGCGCTTTGGCCCTTGCTGCCGACCGCGCCCGCCGCCTTGCCACCGCGTGTGCTGACCGACGCGGCAGGGCGTCGCTATCTCGACGCGCTGTCGGAGCCCAGTCCGTGACCGGGTGGCAGCCATGACGTTCGCGACCCTGGCCTGGCCGGCACTTGCATGCGCGGCCTTGCTGCTGGTCGCCGTGCCGGCTTCGGTCTGGCGACTGGCGCGCCGGTGGCGATCCGCTGCGCCGGCCGCGGCACTGCCCTGGTCGCTCCTGCTCGCCGTGCAGCCGGTGGCGGCGCTATTGCTGTGGCTGGCCCTGTTCCCGCCGCCGGGCGCGCCCGCGGATGACACGCTGGTGCTGGCGACCGCCGGCACTATTCCCGCCATGCTGGCTCGTTTGCCAGCGGGCGCGCGGGTGCTGGCGTTGCCCGAGGCGCCGCGGTTGCCCGGGATCACGCGTACGCCCGATCTCGCCGGCGCCCTGCGCGCCCGACCCGCCGCGCGCCTGCGCGTCCTCGGCCAGGGCCTGGTGGCGCGCGACCGCGACGCTGCGCGCGGACTGCCACTGCGCTTGGATCCTGCGCCCTTGCCGCGCGGCATTGCCGGCCTGTGGCGCGCCACCGACGCCAGCGCCGGACTGCCGTTGGAACTCACCGTCGAGTTGGCCGGACTGCAAGGTGGTCTGGTCGAACTGCTCGATCCCGCCGGCCGGGTAACGGCAAGCGCTGCGCCCGACGACAGCGGTCGGGCAACGCTTGCCGCGGTCGCGCCGGTCGCTGGCGTGGTCGAGTACACGCTGCAGGTTCGCGATGCCGGCAAGCGCATCGTGCAGCGCGAGTCCGTGCCGGTGCAGGTGCACGATGGCGCGCGTCCCCGACTCCTGCTGCTCGCAGGCGGCCCCTCGCCGGAGCTCAAGTACCTGCAGCGCTGGGCCGAGGATGCCGGGTTCGTGGCGCAGGCGCGGGTTGCCCTCGGCGGCGGCGCCAGCCTGGGCGCGAATCCGACCCGGCTCGACCCGGCGACATTGCGTGCGCAGGACACCGTCGTGCTCGACGACCGGGCCTGGCGCGCGCTCGATCCCGACTCCCGCGCCGGCCTGCTGCAGGCGGCGCGCGAGGGCCTGGGCGTACTGGTCCGCCTGACCGGCCCGGCGGATTCCGCCGATCGGGCGCGCTGGCATGCGCTGGGCTTC
Organism: Lysobacterales bacterium; assembly: GCA_038236425.1. Lineage (GTDB taxonomy): Bacteria > Pseudomonadota > Gammaproteobacteria > Xanthomonadales > Xanthomonadaceae > Arenimonas. Next base: position 8,024 of record JBBRZU010000072.1, on the reverse strand, counting down.
GACATTGCCGCTGCTGATTTGCCGGAGTCGGTGCAGCTCACGCCCGCAAGCGCCACCCTCAGCCGCCAGCCGGTCCGCGTCACCGGACCCGCTCTGCAATCCACCCTGCGCGATGCCGCTGGCAAACCGCTTGCCGCCTGGCGTGCGTTCGGCCAAGGCCGGGTCGGGTTGGCCTGGTTCGGCGACAGCTACCGGCTGGTCCTGGCCGGCCAACGCCCATTGCATGCGCAGGCCTGGAGCAAGTTGCTTGGCGCGCTCGCGCGTGCACAAGCCACTCGGCCGCCGTGGCTGGAAGATGCGCCAGCGCGGGTTGGCCAACGCGCCGTCGTCTGCGCCCAGGGCGATGCCCCGCAGCTGTCCGGACCCGATGGCGCCGACATCCCGATCGCCGCGCAGCCGCGCGGATCGATCCGGTGCGCGGCGTTCTGGCCCACCGAGGCTGGCTGGCACCGCGCCCGCGCGGGCACGGCGACCGCCCAGCTGCTGGTCATCGCAGTCGATGCACTGCCGGGCGTGCGGGCGCGCGAGGTGCGCGACGCCACCCTGGCGCTTGCCGTCGACGCGGTCGCGCGCGGCGATGCTGCGTCCGTGCAATCGGCCGCAGCCGGACCGCGTTGGCCCTGGGCCCTGGCCTGGCTGGTGCTCGCCGCATTCGGCTGGGCGCTGGAGCGACGCCTGCTGCGACACGCGCCGGAGCCACGCGACTGATCGGACGCCGCCTATTGAAGCTGAGCACCTAGCTCAGGAACACCGGCCAAAGCGCATGCAGGTGCGACAGTTCGGCGCCATGCGGAACCTTCAATTCGAGCACCATGATCGTGATCAGGATAGCGAGCACGCCATCGCTGAAGGCCTCAAGTCGCGACTTTCCCATCGCTTCCCCGCGTCGGATACTGGTGTCGGCAACTTCAGCGCGAGGCAGGCGCATGATGCCCGGGCCCGCGGCGCCTGCCGCGCGAAACCATCCAATCGGGGGAAAACAACCATGGGAATCGAAATGAAGATGCTGGTCTGGGCGATGGTGCTCGGCCTGGTGCAGATCGGGATTGCCGCAACCCTGGGCACCCAACAGCGCGGTCTGGGCTGGAATGTCGGCGCGCGCGATGGCGTCCCGGTCCCGCTCACTGGCGTCGCCGGACGGCTCGACCGCGCCTCCCGCAACTTTCTGGAAACCTTTCCGTTCTTCGCCGCGGCGGTACTTGCGGTGGTTGCCCTGCAGGCCGGTAACGAGCAGACCGCGCTGGGGGCCCAGCTGTATTTCTGGGGACGGGTGGCCTATTTCCCGGTTTACGCAATGGGGATTTCCTATGTCCGCACGGCGATCTGGGCGGTGTCCCTGGCCGGCCTGCTGATGGTGCTCCGGCCGCTGCTGGGCTAGTCAGACCGGCTGCTGCAGGAGGGCGTCGAGCCGGGCCCGCCCAGGGCCCAGCCGGCACCGCTCGGGTCCGGCCCGGGTCCGGTTTTGTCGGGCCAACGGCGCGCCCGGTCACTTCCCCAGGGGATACAAACCGGGCTATGGTCGGGCGGCGACGGGGTCCGATGTGATGCCAATCGCGGTCGTGCCCGGCCCGTCGCTCATTTTTCACTCACCGAAATGAGGTAGCCCCGCATGCGATATACCGTCCTGAGCATCGTCCTTGGCGCCACCCTGGCGCTCCCCTCCATTGCATCGGCCGGCCAAGGCGCCGAGCACGCCAATGGCAACGCCAAGTTCCTGCGTTGCGGCACCGTGGAACCGTCCAACCTCGACGCGGCCCTGCGTGAGGAAAACTTCCTCATCAACCTGCGCGGCAACAGCAGCACCTCCGGCAGGGGAAAACCCGGTGGTGGCGGCGGCGGCGGCGGGACCGGCGGCTCGGTCAATGTCTATGTGCATGTCATCACCGACGATGCCGGCAGCGGTGCGCCATCGTCCGCCCAGATCAACAACCAGATCAGCGTGTTGAATGGGGCCTATTCCAGCTCGGGCTTCACCTTCGTGCTGGCCGGCACCAACTCCACGTCCAACAGCAGCTGGTACACCGTGCAGCCGGGCACGACGGCCGAGGCACAGATGAAGAGCGCCCTGCGCCAAGGCACGGCTGACGACCTCAATATGTACTTCGCCAACATCGGCGGCGGCCTGCTGGGTTGGGCAACCTTCCCCTCCAGCTATTCGTCCAAGCCGTCCGACGATGGCGTGGTGATCCTGACGTCCTCGCTGCCGGGCGGCTCTGCCGCCAACTACAACGAAGGTGACACCGGAACCCACGAAGTTGGCCATTGGATGGGCCTGTACCACACCTTCCAGGGCGGCTGCAGCAAGTCCGGAGACTACGTCTCCGACACCCCGGCCGAGCGTTCCGCGGCCTACGGTTGCCCGGCGGGTCGCGATACCTGCAGCGGTGCCGGCCTCGATCCGATCCTGAACTTCATGGACTACACCTACGACTCGTGCATGAACGACTTCAGCAACGGTCAGGACGCACGCATGCAGCAGATGTGGGCAACCTATCGCGCCGGGAAATGATCCTGACGCATTCCGTTGACCTCGAGGGGCGCCCAGTGCGCCCCTCGTTGTTCATGCGTCGACTCCGGACTGCGACCGTCGTCGCCGTGGCCGCGGTTGCACTGCAGGCCTGCGCGGCGAGCAACGTCAAGGCCGATACGCGCGCAAGCCCACGCGCCGCCACGGCGCCGCCACCGACATCGTCCGCGCCGACACCACGCATCGCGGCCGGGCGCCTGCGCCCGCCACCGACCCTCGCCTGCGACGACAATCACCTCACCTCCTGGACTGGACGCGTCACCGGCTACAAGCGTGGCAAGGACGCCACCTGGTTCGAGATTTCCACCGACGAGGACACCGTGGAGTCGGCAACGATCCCGCATCAGGGCGCTGCCGATGCCTCGGCGCAGTACATGATGCAGGGAGCGGCGTTCGTTCCGGGTGATCGGGCGCGCATCGAATCCCGTCCGGGCACCTTGAAACCAGGCATGCGCGCGACTGCGTGGGTCTGCGAAGTCACCGGCGTTCCACCTGTGCTTGACTGGCAACCGCCGCCGGACTGAAGCGGTCGCCGCCGGTCCCGGTTGCCGTCGGATCCGCCCGGCGATTCAAAACCCGCTGTCCGGCTCCGACAGGAAGGCGAGTTCCGCCTCGGTGGAGACTCGTCCGAGCGCGGCGTTGCGATGCGGGAAGCGCCCGAAGCGCGCGATGATCTGCTGGTGCATCCGGGCAAAATGCGCCCAGTCGTCGTTGCCGAGGGTCTGCACCAAGGCAACCGCGCGATCCTGGTCGCTGAGCGACTCGCTGTGCTCGAATGGCATGTAAAGGAAAAGGCGCTCGGCCGCCGACATCTGCAGGTCCCAACGGGCATCGATCGCAGACGAGGCGATGGCACGCGCCGCCGCATCGGAGGCGAACGCGCGCGGATCGCCGCGGAACAGGTTGCGTGAAAACTGGTCGAGCACGACCACCGCAGCCAGCGCGACCCGCGCCGAACTGGCCGCCGGGGATTGCGCGGACAGCGTCGCGTGCACGGGAAGGAATTGCATGCCGATCGCCTCGTCCAGGGCCGCGTGCTTGACGAACCAGTCGGCTGGCGGGAGCGTGCCGAACCAGAATGCCAGCACGTGCTCGACCCAACCGGGCTCACCGGCGTCCGCGGTATCCACCGACACCCGGCGCTCGACAGCGGCGTGCCCGGTCATCCCGGCAGCCCGGCGATGGCGGCAAAGCGTCGCTGGAGTCGCGGCTCGTTCACCGGTAGCAAAGTCCCTGGGCGGAATCGCATCTTAGCGCCGCGGGGCTGGCTCGTGCCGCCAGAGCTGGCGAATGCCGGCAAGCATCATCAAGCATCGCAAGTGCCCGTCGCGGACCATGGACAAGCTTGGACCGGACTGCCGGTTGGCAGTTCAGCGCGGCGTCATCCGTCGCGGCGGCAGACAGCTATCGTGGGGTCGCCGCCAGGAAGGCGGCGAATGCAGGGAGCACGGCATGACCAGGAAGTCGGGTGGCGTCGCAAAGGGCAATGCATCGCGGACAGGCAAGGGTGGTCGCCAAGCCGGGAACGCATCGGGAGCCGGTGGCGAAACCCACCAGGTGGCACAAGGACGCGAGTCCGCGCTCACCACCAACCAAGGCGTCGTGGTCGCCGACAACCAGAACTCGCTGCGCGCATCCACGCGCGGGCCGACCCTGCTGGAGGACTTCATCCTGCGGGAGAAGATCACCCATTTCGACCATGAGCGCATCCCGGAGCGCATCGTGCATGCGCGCGGATCGGCAGCCCATGGCTACTTCGAATTGACCAAATCCCTGTCGAAGTACACCACCGCCAGACTGCTGACGGAAAAAGGCGTACGCACGCCCCTGTTCACCCGGTTCTCAACGGTTGCCGGGGGCGCAGGCTCGGTGGATACGCCGCGCGATGTGCGCGGCTTCTCGGTCAAGTTCTACACCAGCGAGGGCAACTTCGACCTGGTCGGCAACAACTTCCCCGTGTTCGCCATCCAGGATGCGATCAAGTTTCCAGATTTCATCCACGCCCTGAAGATGGAGCCGGACCGCGGCTTCCCGCAGGCCGCGAGCGCACACGACACATTCTGGGATTTCGTCTCGCTGTCGCCGGAAACGCTGCACATGATTTTCTGGGCGATGAGCGACCGCGGTCTGCCGCGATCGCTGCGGATGGTCGAGGGCTTCGGCATCCACAGCTTCCGTTTCATCAACGCGGCTGGGGAGTCAACATTCGTGCGCTTCCACTGGCGGCCCAAGCTCGGCTTGCAATCCACTCTGTGGGATGAAGCCGTGAAGCTCCAGGGGGCGGACAACGACTTCCACCGCCGCGACCTGTTCGAGGCGATCCAGGCCGGCGACTTTCCGGAATGGGATTTCGGCGTGCAGTTGTTCACCGAGGCCGAAGCCGACAAATTTCCCTTCGACCACCTGGACGCGACCAAGCTGATTCCCGAGGAACTGGTGCCGGTGCAGATCGTTGGTCGCATGGTACTCAACCGCTGGCCCGATAATTTCTTTGCGGAGACCGAGCAGGTTGCGTATTGCCCGGCGAACCTGGTACCGGGCATCGATTTCTCCAACGATCCTTTGCTGCAGGGCCGGCTTTTTTCCTATCTCGACACCCAGTTATCGCGCCTGGGCAGTCCGAATTTCCACCAGATACCGATCAATGCGCCCAAGTGCCCGTTCGCCAACCACCAGCGCGACGCGCACATGCAGACAAGCGTGCCCAAGGGTCGTGCTTCCTACGAACCGAACTCGCTTGACGGCAAAGGCGACACGACCGGACGCGAGTCGCCAACGCGTGGTTTCCAGTCGTTCAACGAATCCGCAGGCACTGGCGGCAAGGGGCGGGTGCGCGCCGAGGCGTTCGCCGACCACTTCAGCCAGCCACGACTGTTCTACCGCAGCCAGACGCCGCAGGAGCAGGCGCATCTGCTGGCGGCGATCATCTTCGAGCTTTCAAAGGTCGGCACGCCGGAAATCCGCGAACGAACCGTGGCCCAATTGCGCAACGTCGATGAAGACATTGCACGCAGGGTGGCCGATGGCCTTGGCATGACGACCCTGCCGGCGGCCATTGCACCGGCTGCTCCGGCAATCGACATGAAACCTTCGCCGGCGTTGGGCCTGGTCGCAAAGTCGAAACCGACGCTGGAAGGACGCTGCATCGCGATCCTGGTGGCGGACGGCAGCGACGGCGCGCAGGTGGATGCTTTGCGCAAAGCGGCCAAGGCCGCCGGCGCGCAGGTGAAGATCGTCGCGCCCAAGTTGACGGTGCGGCTCAAGGGCGGCAAGGCGCTTGCGGCGGACGGACAGTTGGGCGGATCGCCATCGGTCCTGTTCGATGCGATCGCCAGCGTGCTGGATCCGGCCGAAGCCCTGGCGCTGTCGAAACAGGCCGCCGCGGTGGATTGGTTCCGCGATGCCTTTGGCCACCTCAAGGCCATTGCGGCCTGCAAGGGCACGCAGCAGATCCTTGCCGCCGGCGGCATCACGCCCGACGCGGGCGTGGTCGATCCCAAGGAGGTGGCGCGCTTTATCACGTTGGCCAAGACGCGCCAATGGAAGCGGGAGGAAGGTTTGCGCGTCCTGCCTTGAGGCGATGCGGCGCGAGTCTGTCTGCGGCGCCAGCCTGGGCGAGGCGAGGCTCGCCCGCGCACGGTCAGGGCAGCACGATCGCCGCGCGCAGGGCATGCAGCTGCGGCGCCAGCGGATGCTCGTGTCCCTCCACCAGCAATCGGTCGAGCAGGGTGCAGGCCTCGGCTTCGCGACCGAGCCGGCAGCACATCAGCCGGCCCGCGACCAGGCCGATGGCCATGCGCTCGCGGTCGCGCGGGAACCGGCGCAGGAATTGTTCGGCCAAGGTCACCGCGAGCTGGGTCTGTCCGGTGTATTCGGCATGCTGTACCAGGCGGCACACTTCCTCGGGCTCGGCCAGTTCGAAGGTCGGGTCGAGCGCCAGGCATTCATGCAGCAGGGCGACTGCCTGCGCGTCCCGCTTCAGCGCCAACAGCGTGGCGATGTAGTCGCGGCCATGCGCGAGCAGGCCGTCCCGGTCATTGCCGGCCGAGAGCAACTGCCGATAGTGTGCGTGCAACGGTGCCGATACGCCGCGGCCGCGAATCAGTCGCGCCAGGCAGGCGATGGCCTCGGTCGGCTTGTTGTCCGCCAGCAAGCTATCGACCTCGCCCATGCAGGCATCTTCTTCCGGCGTCGCGTACACGGGTCGCGGGATCGCCGGGGCGATGTCCAGCCCAAGCGCCGCATGTTGCTGAAGCATGACCAGGCCGATGCCGTGGTATCCGGCAAACAGCAAGTAGAGGCTGGCCGCGCGCGCCAATGGTACGGCGGCCAGCTCGGGCAGCCATGCCGCGAATGCGACATGCGCGCCGACCGCTGCCCCACCGAGCAGCGCAATTTTTGCGGCGAGCGCGGCGTAGCCGGCACCGAGGCGGGCAATGAGCGCAAACCAGGCAAGCGGATTGAGCGCCTGCCGCAGGCTGTCGTCCTCGGCCAGCAGCATGATCGTCGCCGGCAGCAGCAGTGCCGCGATCCCGACTCCGAGCACCGCCACCGCGCCGCCGAACCGCACCGCAACGTAAACCAGCATCGCGACGCCGATCAGCAGCAATAGCTGGCGTACGGCCTGGCTATCGCTGGCGACCGTCTCGCCGCCCGATGCCGCGCCGCTGGCATCAGGCAGCAGGCGTGCATGCGCGGTATCGAGCAGGGCTTCGACCGCCACCTTCAAGGCCATCAGGGCCAGCACGAACTCCAGTGACACCGAAAGCAGCGACCCGACAACGCCGCCGGGGCTGCCCGCGATCGAGAACTTCGGCCACCAGATGAATGCGAATTCTCCCGCGAGCAAATGCGCCACCAGCCCGCCTGCCGCAAGGCCGGCGATCCAGGCCAGCAGGTCGGCGCGGGCCGGGAAGCGCAGCATCGTCGGGTCAGGCCACCTGCTGCAGGCGCAGCGGATTGCGCCACTGCGCAAGCAGCGCGGCCTCGTTGGTCTTGGCCGCGGCGAGCTGCGCATCCTTGACGTGGCCGTAGCCGCGGATGTGCTCGGGCACGCGCGCAATCTCAACCGCCAGCGCGTGGTTGCCCAGCGCCAGCGTCTGCAGCAGTTCGTCGATGATGCGCACGTAGTCGATGATCAACTGCCGTTCCATGCGTCGCTCGGCGCTGTGGCCGAACGGATCGAACATGCCGCCGCGCAGGAACTTGAAGCGCTTGAGCAGGCCGAACGCGGTGAACACCCAGGGGCCGTATTCGGACTTGATAAGATGACCGTCGGCATCCTTCTTCGCAAACAGCGGCGGCGCCAGGTTGAAGCGCACTTTCACATCGCCTTCGAAGGTCTCGCGGATGCGCTTGCTGAAATCGCCGGTGGTGTGCAGGCGGGCGACTTCGTATTCGTCCTTGTAGGCCATCAGCTTGAAGGCGTAGCGCGCGACTGCTTCCGACAGACCGGTGAGGTCGGGTGTGCGCTCGGCTTCGATTCTGCGCACGCGGG
>JBBRZU010000071.1:0-13139 GCA_038236425.1 Lysobacterales bacterium | reverse complement strand
GGCCACGGCCGCAGCCGGGACAACACGCTGCCGTTGGCACCCACCGCGCTGGCTGATGCCTTGCTTGAACAACTGCCGCCGGCCACCTGGATTGGCTGGTCGCTGGGCGGCCTGGTCGCGCTGGCCGCTGCGCAACGCAATCCTGGTGCCGTGCATGGACTGGGCATGCTGTGCGCCAGCCCGCGCTTTGTACGCGGCGAGGATTGGCCCGAGGGCATGGACCCGGCGATTTTCGATCGCTTCGCCGATGACCTGGCCACCGACTATCGCGCTGCAGTGGATCGTTTCATCCTGCTGGAAACCTACGGCTCCGACCACGCGCGCGAGGAAATACGCACACTGCGCCAGGTCGCCTTCCAGCACGGCGAGCCGAGCATCGCGCGCCTGTGCGAAGGCCTGAAAGTGCTGCAGGACAGTGACCTGCGCGCCGGGCTGCCGGGCTTGCGGGTACCAAGCCTGCAGGTGCCGAGCCTGTGGATTGCCGGGCGACGCGATCGGCTGGTGACGCCGGCGGCGATGCAACGCGCCGCCAGTGCCTGCGGCGGCCAGTTCCTCGAAGTTGCCCACGCCGGGCATGCGCCCTTCCTGACCCATGGCGACGTTGTTGCCGCGGCCATCATCGATGCGGTGGGCGGCTGGCCTGGCGCGCGCGCGACGCGTGTGGATGCGACGCGTGCGGATGCAACGCATGTGGATGCGACGCCTGTGGGCGCAAACCCTTTGAATGCGACGCACACGGATGCGGCAGACGCGGATGTCGCCCCATGAGCGACGCAGCGCGCCCACCGTTGTTCGACCGCCGCCGGCTACGTTTCAGTTTCGGCCGCGCGGCAATCGGCTACGCGGAGGTCGCGGTCTTGCAGCGCGAAGTCGAATCGCGCCTGCTCGAGCAACTCGAAGTGCTCGGCGATCGCATCCCGCAACATGTGCTCGATGTCGGCAGCGGGCCGGGCCGTGCTTCCACGGTGATGAAAGGCCGCTGGAGCAGCGCCGAAGTCATCGCGCTCGACCTGGCCATGCCGATGTTGCGCCAGGTGCGGGGCCCGCGTTTCTGGCGGCCGGTGCGCCGGCTGTGCGGCGACGCGACCCAGTTGCCGTTGGCCGACGGCAGCGTGGACTTGCTGTTTTCCAATCTCTGCCTGCAGTGGGTACCGGACCTGCCGCGCGCGCTGGATGAATTCCGCCGCGTGCTGCGCCCGGATGGCCTGCTGTTGTTTTCCACCTTCGGGCCACAAACCCTGATCGAATTGCGCGAGGCCTACATCGCGGCCGGCGAGCGCTATCCGCCGCTGTCGCCATTCGCGGCGATCCAGCAGGTGGGCGATGCAATGATCGCCGCGGGCTTGCGCAATCCGGTGCTGCAGCGCGAGAACTTCAACCTGACCTATCCCGACGTGTTGGCGCTGCTGCACGAACTGCGCGCGATCGGCGCCGGCGATGCACGCTTGGCGCGGCCGCGCGGACTGGGTGGCCGTGGCCGCCAGGCGCGGATGGTCGCGGCCTATGACGCCTTGCGCGTGGACGGTCGCCTGCCCAGCACCTGGGAGGTGATCACTGCGATGGCCTGGTCACCGGGTGCCGGCGTACCGCGGCGCGAGGGCGCATCGGATATCGCCACCTTTCCCGCCGACGCAATCCCGCGCCGCACGCGCTGAGCGGGATTTGCGCGTCGCCCCGGATTATTCCGCGTCGAGGTAGCGCACCCGCTTGGCGTCGCGCCGGGCCTCCACCAGTGCGCGGATGCGCTCGCGCACGCCTTCGGCATCGGCGATGTAACCAAGCTGGATGGTCGGGGACGTCTCATCGGTGGTGAACAGCTCGATCTCGCCCAAGCCGACCATGCGCTCGAACAGGCCCTGGCTGAACTTGCTGTCGCGCACCCGGTAGAGCTCGAGATCTTCGGTGGTCTTGGAGAACACGCCGCGGGTGAACTTGAGCCGCTGGTCGGTGAGCGTGTACACCGTGCTGCGCGTCTCCAGCCACTTCCACACCGCAAACGGAATCGGCACGACCAGCAGGCACAGCAGGAACCAGCCGAGGTTCTGCCACTGCGAGGGGTGGCCACTCCAGTCGATGCGTTCGTCGTCCATGGTGCTTGCTGTCCTCGTGCCCGGGCGCCTGTGCCCAGTCAAGCACGGCGCGGGCACCGAGACAATCGTCGTCAGGCACCGAAGCGTGCGTCGAGGTCCACATTCCCACCGGAAAGGATGATGCCGAGGCGCTGGCCGGCAAAGCGCGCCGGATAGCGCAGCACGACGGCCAGCACGGTGGCGCTGGAGGGCTCCACCAGCACCTTCAGCCGCTCCCACAGCAAGCGCATCGCCGCGAGCGTCTCGGCATCGCTGACCAGCAGTACCTCGACCGCGTGGTCCTGCATGAGCTGCAGGTTCAGCGCGCCGACCACGCCGCGCAATCCGTCGCTGATCGTATCCGGGGTGATGTCGGTGACGCGCTCGCCGCGGCGCAGCGATTGGTAGGCGTCGGCCGCGCCCTCCGGCTCGGCACCGATCACGCGCACGGCTGGCATGGCACCGGCGCAGGCGAGCGCGGTGCCACTGATCAGTCCGCCACCGCCGACGGGCACCACGATGCAATCGAGTCCCGCCACTGCGCGCAACAACTCCAGCGCAGCCGTGCCCTGCCCGGCGATCACCGCGGGATCGGTGTAGGGATGCACCAGGGTCGCGCCAGTGCGCGCCTGCAACTGGGCCGCGGCCGTCTCGCGCGCGGCCATTGTCGGCGCGCAGAAGGTGAGCGCTGCGCCGGCGGCACGGATTGCGGCGAGCTTCGCGGGCACCGCGCCTTCGGGCACCACGACATGTGCAGCGATGCCGCGCGTGCGCGCCGCCAGCGCCAGCGCGGCGCCATGGTTGCCCGATGAATGGGTGAGCACGCCGCGCGCGGCGATGGCATCGTCCAGCGACCAGACCGCATTGCAGGCACCGCGGAACTTGAACGCACCCACGCGCTGGAAGTTTTCGCATTTGAAATGCAGCTCGGCGCCAGCCAGCGCATCGAGCGAGCGTGAACGCAGCACCGGCGTGACCGTGGCGTGCGGAGCAATACGCGCGGCGGCGGCAAGCACCGCGTCGAAATCCGGACCGGGAGTGGTGTTCGCTGGCATGGCCGCGCACGATAGCATTCAGGCTACAGTTAAGCGTCGATTCACGGCCGGTGGCCAGACTGGTGGCAACAACGGAGGACGCGGCATGAACAGGATGACGGTGGCACTGGTCGCAGCGCTGGGCGCGACGCTGGGCGGCTGCGCGAGCGATCCGTATGCCAGCGGCATGCGCTACCAGGACGGCGGCTATTACTCGCCGGCCAGCGCCGGCCGCGGCGATTACTACGTCGCTCCCGACTATCGCGACAGCTACAGCAGCTTCGGCGACCCGTTCTACGATCCGTTCGTGTTCGGGCCAAGCTGGTACGGCGGTGGCTACGGCTACTGCTCGGTGCGTTACCGCTACTGCCCGTCGGGCTGGATCGGCGCCTACGGGTACGGCCGACCGGGTTTCGGCACCAGCCTGTGGCTGGGCTTCGGCCGCACCGGGTTCTACAACCCATGGAGCTATTCCGATTCCTGGGCCTTCTACGATCCGTGGGCGTTCCATGATCCGTGGATCTTCTACGACCAGTCGCGCGGTGAGCCCCGGCACCATCGCCGCCCGGATCCGCGCGAGGAAGAACCAACCGCGCAGATCCCGCGCACAAGGCCGGATCCGGATGCCTTTGCGGAAACCGGGACGAGCGGCTGGGCCGAAGACAGCGACGGCGATGGTCGGCCGGACGAGCGCGCACTGGCGCGACGGCAGATGCTTCGGGCGCAGCCGACCGGGCAAGCGGACGTCCTCGGCGAGCAACAGCGGTCGCTGCCCTGGTTCGATGCGCAGGCCGGCATGCGTGCTGATCGCGGCAGGCAGGTTGATCGATCACGGCAAATGCGCTGGGGCGGCGAGGCGGACGGCGGACGTCGCAGCGGCAATGCCGGCGAGCGCAACAGCGGCGAGCGCAGCAGCGGGGGGCGCAGCAGTGGCGAGCGCAGCAGTGGCGAGCGCAGCAGTGGCGAGCGCAGCAGTGGTGAGCGCAGCAGTGATGGCGACGCCCGGAGCGCTCCGGCCAGCGATTCGGGCGAGTCGCCCCGTGGCCGGCGTCGCGAACGCAACCAATAGCGCCTTCCCGAGTCGCCCGGCCCCGAGCCGGGCAAAAAACTGACCCGCTGCGTCGCTTTTTGACCCGACACGCGCGCCCAAAGGCAATCGTCAGGCAAAAAAAAGCTGGGAACTCCCCCCGGAGTTCCCAGCCAGCGTTCCCACGCAGACCGTGACAGCGATCCTTTCGGATCCGTCGACGCCCCCCGGCGTTTGGCCGCGTTGGGTGCGAGAAAGTCAATGCAGGTTCCGTGCCAACTGTTGGGCCTGTGCTGCGGGCCTATGGTCTGGGACGCGGGGCTGGAGGACAATGCGCGCCCCATGCACAGCTCACCCACCCGCTTTGAGGTCATCGTCATTGGCGGCGGCCACGCCGGCACCGAGGCCGCGCTCGCCTCGGCCCGGGCGGGCGCGCGCACCCTGCTGCTGACGCATCACCTGGAAACCGTGGGCGCGATGAGCTGCAACCCAGCCATCGGCGGCATCGGCAAGGGCCACCTGGTCAAGGAAATCGATGCGCTGGGCGGCGCGATGGCGCGCGCGGCAGACCGGGCCGGCATCCAGTGGCGCACGCTCAATGCCTCCAAGGGTCCGGCGGTGCGCGCGACCCGCGCCCAGTCCGACCGCAGCCTGTACCGCGCAGCGATCCGCCAGATCGTCGATGCGCAGCCAAACCTGTGGTTGTTCCAGCAGGCCGTGGATGACCTGGTGCTCGAGAACGAGCGGGTGCGCGGCGTGATCACCGCCAGCGGCCTGCGCTTTGATGCCGACGCCGTGGTGCTGACCGCCGGCACCTTCCTGGCTGGCCGCATCCACGTGGGTCTCAGCCAGCACGCGGGTGGCCGCGCCGGCGAAGCTCCGGCGACGACCCTGGCCGAGCGATTGCGCGACGGTCCGTTCGTGGTCGGTCGGCTGAAGACGGGCACACCGCCGCGCATCGACGGCCGCAGCATTGATTACTCGCGCCTGGCTGAGCAACCGGGCGACACGCCGATCCCGGGTTTCAGCTTCCTGGCCCGCGGCGATGAACATCCGGCGCAGCGCAGTTGCTGGATCACCCATACCAACAGCAAGACGCACGACATCATCCGCGGCGGTCTGGACCGCTCGCCGATGTATTCCGGCGCCATCGAGGGCACCGGGCCGCGCTATTGCCCGTCGATCGAAGACAAGATCGTCCGCTTCGCCGACAAGGACTCGCACCAGATTTTCCTGGAGCCCGAAGGCCTGGACTCGCACGAGGTGTATCCAAACGGCATCTCCACCTCGCTGCCGTTCGATGTGCAGCTGGCACTGGTGCAGTCGATCCCCGGCCTGGAACAGGCGCACCTCACGCGCCCGGGCTATGCGATCGAGTACGACTACTTCGACCCGCGAGGGCTGAAGGCCTCGCTGGAAACCAAGTCGGTGGCCGGGCTGTTCTTCGCCGGCCAGATCAATGGCACTACCGGTTACGAGGAGGCGGCTGCGCAGGGCCTGGTGGCCGGACTCAATGCCGCACGATCGGTGCAGGGGCTCGAGGCCTGGGCGCCGCGCCGCGACCAGGCCTATGTCGGGGTGCTGATCGACGACCTGGTCACCCGCGGAACAGACGAGCCGTATCGGATGTTCACCAGCCGGGCCGAATACCGCCTGCAGCTGCGCGAGGACAATGCCGACGCCCGCCTGACCCCGATCGGCCGCGAGCTGGGGCTGGTGGACGACGCCCGCTGGGCGCGCTTTGCCGCCAAGCGCGATGCGGTTGCGGCCGAGGAAGACCGGCTGCGGGCCACCTGGGCTGTGCCCGGCAACGCGTTGGGTACACAGCTGCAGGAGGCGTCCGGGATCCGCCTGAGCCGCGAAAGCACCGCCTTCGACCTACTCCGCCGCCCGGAACTTTCCTATCAAGCCCTGGCCGCCCTTCCTGCGCTGGCGCCGGGGGTATCTGACGCGAAAGTCGCCGAACAGGTCGAGATCAGCGCCAAATACTCCGGCTACCTGCAGCGGCAGGACGACGACATCGCACGCCGCAGGCGCCATGAGGACACCCGCTTCCCGGCCGGATTTGCCTTTTTCGGCATCCCCGGGCTATCGGCCGAACTGCAGGGCAAGCTCAGCAGGGTCCGGCCCGAGACGCTGGGCCAGGCCGAACGGATTCCAGGCATGACCCCGGCGGCGCTGTCGCTGCTGCTGGTCCAGTTGCGCCGCGCCGGCTGAGATTGGCTGCAGGGCTGCCTGGAATCGGCCAGGGCCCATCCATTCCCTATGGTATGGATTCCGGATTTGTATTAATGTGTTTTTTACATTCGGCGCACAAAACGCCGGTGGGCCATGCGTGGCACGGGGAGGGAATGCAGGTCGCTCGCGACCTGCATTGAGACCCGACGCAAGCAGGTCATCGTCCAACGTACCCAGGAGCCAGTCATGCCCCGCACCAAACTTCTCGTCAGCGCGCTCGCGTTGGCACTCGGCGGCGCCAACGTCGCGCAAGCCCAGAGCTTTTCCGATGTCGTGGTGTTCGGCGACAGCTTGAGCGACGCAGGCAATATCGCGCAGCTCCAGCACCTGCCCGCGGGCTACAGCTTCACCACCAATCCCGATCCGGTATATGCCGAGATCGTGGCCGCCTACTTCGGCGACACGCTGACCAACTCGTTGGCTGGCGGCACCGACTATGCCTACGGCGGCGCCTGCGCCCGCTCCAACGGCCTCACCTTCACTTGCGTCAACTCACCGGGCTCGTTCTCGCTCGGCACGCAGCTCGGTGGTTACCTGGCCGCCCACGGCGGCCAAGCCGACCCGCACGCGCTGTACATGATGTGGGGCGGCGCAAACGACATCTTCACCGCCGCAGGCACGCCCGCCACCGCGCAGCAGAATACCGGCATCGCTGCCGCCACCATGGTCGGCCTGATCGGCACGCTGCAGAACGCCGGCGCGCGCACCATCGTGGTGTTCAACCTGCCTGACCTGGGCATCACGCCGGACAACGTCGGCACCGCTGCACAGGCTGGCGCGAGCGGCCTGAGCTTCGTCTACAACAGCACGTTCAACTCCGGCCTGGCGTCGCTGCACGACGGCATCGTGCCGATCAATGTGTTCGGCCTGATCAACGAGATCGTCGGCAGCCCGAGCCTGTACGGCTTCACTGACGTGACCCACAAGGCCTGCGGCACCGGCTCGTCGTCGATCGCCTGCGGTCCGGTCGGCGCGCCGGTGCCGTACCACTACGCAGCCGGTACCAACCAGACCTTCCTGTTCGCAGACAGCGTGCATCCGACCGGCGCCGCACACGCGATGCTGGCCAACGTGATCATCGCCCAGCTCAGCGCACCGGGCCAGGTGTCGATGGCTGGCGAACTCCCGCTGCAGGCCTATGACGACCACAGCAGCACGATCAACAACGAGATCTTTGGCATGTCCAGCGCCGCTCGTTCCGATGGCGAGTCCAACGTCTACGGCGCGCTGCACTTCGACCAGACCACCTTCAACGCCTCGGCCAACACCAACGAGTTCAACAGCAACCAGGCCGGAGCCACTTTTGGCGGCGACGTGCGCTTCAACAGCGTGCTCAGCCTCGGCGCCGCAGTCAGCATCTCCAGCAGCAACGGCGATGCCTATGGCTCGGCGGTCGACGCCAAGGAAGCGCTGGTATCCGCTTACGGCGTGGCCCACTTCGGCCGCGGCTACGTCAGCGGCATGATCAGTGGCGGCAGCAGCCATCTCGACCTGAAGCGCAGCATCGTGCTCGGGCCGGCGACGCGGGTGGAAGAGGGCAGCACCTCGGCCAGCCACGTGGCGGCGGAGATCGTCGGCGGCTTCACCTTCGGTGGCGAGAACCTGCGCCACGGTCCGTTCGTGAGCCTGACCTGGCAGAAGATTGACGTGAATGGCTTCGCGGAAGATTCGCTGGACAGCACCTCGCTGTACTTCGACGACTTCTCGCGCAAGTCGCAGGTCAGCCGAATCGGCTACCAGTTGCAGGGCAACACCGGCGGCTTCCGTCCGTATGCCCGCGTGGCCTGGGCCAAGGAAAACGAAAAGGCGATCACTGCAGTCGGTGCCGGCTCCAATACGATGAACGGCCACTACACGCTGGATGGCTACATTCCGTCGGACAGCTGGACCGAAGCCTCGGTCGGCTTCGACTACGCGATCAGCGATACGACCTCGGTCGGCGCCAGCTATCGCGCCCGCTTCAGCGACGACACGCAGGACGTGAAGTCGTTGAACATCGGCGTGCGCTGGGAGTTCGGCAACGCGCCAGAGGCCGCCCCGGCTCCGGAGCCGATGCCGCAGGCGACTTGTGCCGATCTGGACGACGACGGCGACGGCGTGAACAACTGCGACGACAAGTGCCCCGGTTCGCCGGCTGGCGGTGCGGTTGGTGCGGATGGTTGCCCGCTGCCCGCTGCCGAGCCGGAGCCGGTCATGGAGCCGAAGCCCTTCAAGGGCTGATCGCAGGAGACACGTCCTGGCGTTCTGGACCCCCGCGCCCGGGGGTCCAGTCCCGCGCAGGGTTGCAACAAAAACGCCGCCTTCGGGCGGCGTTTTCTTTTCCGGTGCCGGGCCGGGGCTTGCCGCCGCTTGAAAATCACGCTAATTTCGGAATTGTTAACAATTCGTACAAAGCATCAGGGAGAGGAATAAAACTATGAAACGCAATCACCTGTTCAGCGCCATCAGCGCTCTGTTGGCCCTCGGCGCCTTCTCCAGTGTCGCCCTGGCCCAGGGATGCACCTCCGCCGGCCAGCACTGATCCGGCTCCGGCCGATACCACCACGCCGCCGCCCAAGAAGGTGGTCAAACTCGAAAAAATCGTCGTCACCGGCTCGCTGATCCCGCAGTCCCAGATGGAGACTGCCTCGCCGGTCACCACCATCACCGCCGAACAAATCGAGACCCAGGGCTATCGCAACGTCTCTGACGTGCTGCGCGCACAGCCGCTCGCCACCGGCGCGGTCCAGGACAACCAGTTCAGCAACGGCTTCACTCCGGGCGCAACCACGATCAGCCTGCTCGGCCTGGATCCGGGCTTTACCCTGATCCTGATGGATGGCCGCCCGCTGGCCGACTACCCGCTGCTGTACAACGGGCAGAGCAACTTCACCGACCTGTCCACGATCCCGACCGCGATGGTCGAGCGGATCGACATCCTGCCTGGTAACCAGTCGGCGATCTATGGCTCGGCGGCGATCGCCGGCGTGGTCAACATCATCCTGAAGAAGCACATCGAAGGCACCCAGTTCAGCCTGCGCTATGGCGGCTATGACCAGGGCGGCGGCGACAACCTGCGCTTCCAGGTGACCGGCGGCAAGCAGTTCGGCAACCTGGATCTGACCTACGGCCTGCAGTACTCGACCCAGAAAGCGATGTTCGGCTACCAGAACGGATGGTTCGACTCGACCAATGACAACCCGAACCCGGCCCGCCGCTACGGCTCGCGCACCGCGATCATCCTCGATGGCTTCACCGGCCAGTACATCACGCCGACCGCCGCGCAGTGCGCGCGCCTGGCCGACAGTTTTGGTGGCACCACCCAGCTGGACTTCCGCCCCGGCTCGGGCACCTTCTGCGGTAGCCGCGCCGAAGTCGGTAACGCCAGCTTCCTCAACGACGAGCAAGGCCTGAGCGGCTACCTCAACGGGACCTGGCAGTTGGGTGGCAACGCCGAGCTCTACGCCAGCTTGCTCTATGACATCCACAAGACCACGGCGAGCAGCTCCTCGCGCTTCTGGGTACCCGACGTCAATGGCAGCTTCGGCTACGTCTGGGATGACCGCGACTCTTCGCTGAACCTGTACCAGCGCATCTTCGGGCCGGAAGAAACCGGCGGGCCGCAGAAGGAAGAGTTCAAGTCGCGCTCCTATAATTTCGCCGCCGGCATCCGCGGCACCTTCGGCGACTCGAACTGGGATTACGACGCGTACTACGCGCGTTCGCAGTTCAACATCACCGACAGCCAGCGCTGGCCGCTGACCAATGAGATCGAGAACTTCTTCCGCGACCAGTTCCTGGGCCCGCAGCTCGGTACCTACTACGGCTACCCGGTCTACCATCCGAACCAGGACGCGTTCTACCAGCCGCTCACCCCGGCCCAGTACGGCAGCTTCCTTGACGACATCACCACCAAGTCCACCACCTGGACCCACAACGTCAACTTCTCGGTCACCAATACCAGCCTGTTCTCACTGCCGGCGGGTGACGTGGGTGTTGCGGCCCTGGTCCAGTTCGGACACCAGATCTGGGACAACCCGACCGACCCGCGGGTAATTGCCGGCGACTTCTGGGGTATCACCGGTACCCAGGGCGCGGGCAAGCGCGACAACTCGGCGGTTGCGCTCGAGTTCCGGGTGCCGATCCTGACCACGTTGACGGCGACCATGTCCGGTCGCTACGACAAGTACAAGAACATCGGCGCCGGCGATGATGCCAAGGCAACCTGGAAGCTTGGACTCGAGTTCCGGCCGATCGACACGCTGCTGATCCGCGGCAACTACGCCACCGCCTTCCGCGCGCCAGACATGTCCTACATCTACGCCGGTGAAAGCGGATTCTTCAGCAGTGCAACCGACTACTACCGCTGCGAACTGGCCGGCCAGGCAATCGACACCTGCCAGTACAACCCGGTCAATATCCAGGGCAAGCGCTTCGGCAATCCAGACCTGAAGTCGATCACCGCCAAGTCGTACGGCTATGGCTTCGTCTGGTCGCCGAGCAAGCGCTTCGACCTGCGCGCGGACTACTACAACGTCGATATCAGCAATGAGGTGATCGACCTGTCGGCGAACTTCATCCTGCGCAACGAAAATGAGTGCCGCCAAGGCCGCCAGGACATCGCTTCGGCGTTCTGCCAGGACGTCATCTCCCGGGTCACGCGCAACCCGGTCGGCAACAACCCGCAGTCCAACGCGATCCAACTTGTCACCACCAACCCGGTCAATATCGCGACCGAGCGCGTCTCCGGCATCACCACGGCGGCCAATTACAACTGGGGCGGCGGCCGCAATGGCAATTTCTCGGTCGGCCTGAGCTACAACAACACGCTCAAGCATGAAGTGCAGCGTTTCCCCGATGAACCCTCGATCGACTACCTGCGCAGGGCGGATTTCTCCAGCGAGTTCAAGACCGTCCTGGCCGGCGACTTCAACTGGAATATTGGTCGCTGGTCGACCAACATCCATGGGACCCGCTACGGCGCCACGCCGAACTACACCGCGCAGTTGGGGGTAGCAACCAACAACGGCATCCCCCCGGGTACCGTGAAGCCCTATCCGGTGTTCAACGTGAACATCGGTTACGATTTGACCGAGCACAGCAAGGTCTCGTTGACGGCCAACAACATCGGTAACCGCAAGGCGCCTTTCGACGGCAGCTACACAGCCTACCCGTACTACAACGTCTTCAATTACAACGGCTACGGCCGCGCGTGGTGGTTGCAGTACTCGTTTGAGATGGGCGGCTCGAAGAACTGATCCGATCCGCGGGATCCAGAAAAAGGCCGGCGCATGCCGGCCTTTTTCTTTGCAGCGTGGCGCGGGGGCGCGCAAGCCGAACCTGGCTGTTGTCAGCGCTCCATCGCCGTTGCCTCGGCGTCGGCCTCGAGTCGGGCGCGCAGCGGCTCGAGCTGGCTTGCATAGCGGCGCCACTCGGCCACCCGTGCGCGCATTGGTTCGCGCACCTGGGCGCTGCTGAGGGTGGCCACTGGCGCGTCGTTGCCGGCATCGTCGAGGCAGGCGGCTTCGAACGGCAGGCCGCAGAAGTCGAGCAGGGCGCGCGCCTCGGTTCCGGTATCGCTGGCCAGTCGCACGTAGTCAACGTCGTGTATTGCGCCCGGCATCACCGCGTGCCAGTGCGCCATCAGGCGCGCGTACTGGCGGTGGTGTGCCGCCAGGGTCGCGAAATCGTAGCTGTAGCCGAAGCTGTCGCCGAACAGCGCGCGCCAGTTGGAGAAGCACAGGTCCATCGGGTCGCGGCGCATGTGCAGGATCCGCGCCTGCGGCAGCGCCTTGCGGATGAAGCCTGCGAGCATGAAGTTCGGCGGCAGCTTGTCCACGAACCAGGACCGGCCGGCGGCGCGCCATTGCGTCTGCTGCAGATAGCGGCGACCTACCTCGACGAAATCGATCGCCTCCGCGGCGGCAAGCAGGCCCTCGTCCAGCAGGCGATGGCCGTGCTGGTCGGCGACCCAGCGCCACTGGTGCGAGAAGTCCGCCAACTCGCCTGCAGGCGTGACCTGCGAGTGTCGGCCGAGGATGCGCTCGAGCAGGGTCGTGCCCGAGCGCGGCATGCCGACGATGAAAATCGGTTGCGGCCCATCAAAGCGATGCGCGCCCGGCGCGCAAAAAGCCGGTGTCGCGCGTTCGATGATGGCGTCGAACAATGCGGCTTCGGCGGTGCTGTCGTGGCGCAGGCGCGCGTGCATCAATGCGTTGGCCCGCGCGAGCGCGTCCCAGGCCTCGTCGAAACGCCCGAGATCCTCGAGTTCCTTGTAGCGCGCGAACTCGAAGCCGGCATGGTCTTCCGACCCCTGCGCCACTTCGCGCAACCGCTGCGCGATGAACCCCAGGTGGTTCTCGTCGGCATTCCAGCGGCGCAGGCGCGCCAACGCCACCGACGCGCGGCCGAAGGTCGGGCCGATTTTCAGGCAAGCCTCGAGCTCTGCCTCAGCCTCGACCAGGTTCCCATTGAACTGCAACTGGATCGCGCGGAAAAAACGGAAGTCGGCGTTGTCGAAGCCCAGCGCCTTGGCCCGGTCCATCAGTGCCAGGGCCTCGGCATGCTGGCCCAGCCCCTGGTGGATGTGCGCGAGCGCGGCCAATGCCGGCGCCTTGCGCGTGTGTTGCACCGCCGGGTGCTGCAAGGTGGCGCGCGCGGCCAGGGTTTCGCCGACCTTGGCCAGGCATTGCGCAACGCGGCAGACCATGTCGGCATCATCGGGCAGGGCGAAGGCGGCGAACTTCGCCTGCTCGGCAGCGCCGCGCACGCGCCCCTGCGCAAGGATCACGC
>JBBRZU010000070.1:0-13201 GCA_038236425.1 Lysobacterales bacterium | reverse complement strand
CAGCTGCTGGCGACGCGGCAGATCCGCAAGATGATTTCGTCCTACGTCGGCGAGAACAAGGAATTCGAGCGTCAGTACCTGGCCGGTGAACTCGAGCTGGAGTTCAATCCGCAGGGCACGCTGGCCGAGCGCCTGCGTGCGGGCGGTGCCGGCATCCCGGCGTTCTTCACGCGCACCGGCTACGGCACCATCGTCGCCGAGGGCAAGGAGACGCGCGAGTTCGGCGGCCAGTGGTACGTGCTCGAGACCGCGCTCAAGGCCGACGTGTCCCTAGTGAAGGCCTGGAAGGCGGATCGCTCTGGCAACCTGCTGTTCCGCAAGACCTCGCGCAACTTCAACCCGGCGGCCGCGACGGCCGGCGCGACGTGCATCGTCGAGGCCGAACACATCGTCGAGGTCGGCGAGATCGACCCCGATCACGTGCACCTGCCCGGTATTTATGTAGACCGCATCGTGCACAACCCGAATCCCGAAAAACGCATCGAAAATCGTACGATAAGGTCCGGCACCACCCGGAGCGCCGCATGAGCTGGTCCCGCGACGAGATGGCCGCGCGCGCCGCGCAGGAACTGCGCGACGGCGCCTACGTGAACCTCGGCATCGGCTTGCCGACGCTGGTCGCCAACCATATCCCCGCCGGCATGGACGTCTGGCTGCAAAGCGAGAACGGCCTGCTCGGCATCGGCCCGTTCCCGACCGAGGCCGAAGTCGACGCCGACCTGATCAATGCCGGCAAGCAGACGGTCACCGCTCGCGCGGGTGCGAGCTACTTCGGCAGCGAGCAGAGCTTCGCGATGATCCGCGGCGGTCACATCGACCTGGCCATCCTCGGCGCGATGGAGGTCACCGAGAAGGGCGACCTCGCCAACTGGATGGTGCCGGGCAAGATGGTCAAGGGCATGGGCGGCGCGATGGACCTGGTCGCCGGCGTGAAGCGCGTCGTCGTGCTGATGGAGCACACCACCAAGACCGGTGAACCAAAAATCCTGCCGCAGTGCAGCTTGCCGCTCACAGGCGTTGGCGTGGTCAACCGGATCATCACCGAACTGGGCGTGCTGGACGTGACGCCGGATGGGCTGAAGCTGGTCGAGACGGCAACTGGCGTGACGCCGGACGAGTTGCGCGCGAAGACTGGCGTCACCGTCCTCTAGGCCGGCGCCCCGCCAGGGGAGGCCAAGGTCAGGAAACGCTAGCGATTGAGTGGGACGATCGCGTCCGAGGCCGTGACCAACGCGCGATCGCCGCGGCACCAGACGCCGGCATGTCGGGCGAAGAACGCCGCGGCGTAGCGCGAGCCGTCGACGTCATTCCAAAAGCCGAGCGGCATCGACGGGAACGGCGCAGTGCAGGCGAGGTCACCTTCGGTGTCCACGACCGGCACGCCATTCTCGCCAAGGACCTCGACGCGCATGCCCAGCGCGCGCACGGGAATCTCGCCCGCGGATACCGGCAGCAGCGGAGCGCCGATCGCCAGGCAGGCGAGCGTGTCGGTCCCGGTGATCGCCGGTAGCAGCAGCACGCGTTCCTTCACGTCGGCATAGACGAAGCCATAGGTCTCGGGCGAGAGTGAGCCGCCGGCGGTGAGGATGGTCTTGAGCGACAACAACTTGTGCGTTTCGCGCGGCATGACGCCGGCCTGCGCGGCCGCGTCGAGCCAGTCGGCGCGCAGGCCGAGCACGGTCAGGCCGGCCTCGTCGACCAGGTCCCAGAGTCCCGGGCCCCCGGGCGCGAACGGCGCTTCGTGCAGCACCAGCGTGGCGCCGGTTGCGAGTGTCGAGGCGAGCCAGTACCAGGCGAGCGTGTCGGTGCCTGCCTGGTAGTAGACGCGGTCCTCGCGCTTGAGGTCGGCGTGCAGCACCAGTTCCTTCAGGTGCTGGATCAGCGTACCGCCGGCGCCGTGCACGAGTATTTCGGACGCGCCGTCGGCGCCGCTCGCGCAGGTCAGGTACAGCGGGTGTTCGAACGGCACCATCGCGTAGTCCGATGCGGCGCCGGCATGCGCCGCGAGCACGGCATCGAGGCCGGTGTCCGGTTCGCCGCGGCCGGCGCCGAGCAGGATCCGCGGCGCGTTGCCGACGGGCAGTCCGTCGAAGTCGGCCGCGGATGTCGCGAACAGCAGTTCCGGATGCAGGGCCTCAAGGCTCGGCGCAAGTTGGGCGCTGCGGAAGTGCGCCGGGCAGGCGAACCAGGCGGCGCCGACACTGGCGGTGGCGAGCATCGCGATGAGCGTATCGGGTTCGGCCGGCACCATCGCCGCGACCCGGTCGCCGGGACCGACGCCGCGCGCGCGCAGGCCGGCGGCGAGCGCGGCGACGCGCTGCACGAGTTCGGACGCGGTGATCACCACGTCCTCGCCGCCGTCGCGGATCCAGCGGATCGCGGTGCGGTCGTCGTCGAAGCGCAGCAGGTTCAGCGCGACGTTGAGCGACACGCTGGGAAACCAGCGCGCCGAGGCCATGCCCTCGTCGGCGACCAGCACCGGCTCGCGGTCGCCGCTGGCGCGGATGCCGACGAAATCCCACAGCAGCGTCCAGAACTGCGCTGGTTGCTCGACGGAGAAGCGGTACAGCGGGGCATAGCTGTTGAGGTCCGCTTTGCCTGTTTCCGCGCGCACGAAACGCATGAATCGGCTCATGTTCGCGCGGTCGATGCGGTCCTGGCTTGGGATCCAGAGGGGCTTGATCATGCTTGGAACGCATCCTGGTGTGGCACCGGCGATTTTAGGCCATTAGACCCGGCCGCGCGCACGCCAAGGCCGCGGCCTTGGCGCCAGGTGGCCATGGGGGGAAACCTTCTCCTGCTGGCCGGCGAACCGGCGCGTCCGGTAGCCATGTGTGGCTTGCCGAGGTAAAGTTCGCCCATGGCTGGAACACAAATGCGCACTGCTGCTGCCATCCTCACTCGACCGCGCTTCTCGTGTCGGCCGTCGGCGACCGGGCGCCGGTGACGCAGGCTGCCGGGACGCGCCTCCTCGCGCTTGCCTGCTCCGCACTGTTCGCGCTCGCCGTGCTGGGCCAGTGGCGTGGCGCCACGTGGCTCGAGTTCAATGTCCAGGCGTCGCGCTCCTCGGGCCTGCAACTGTTCCATGACCGCGCTCGTGCGTTTTCCGAGGAAGCGTCCGTCTGGCTCGCCGTTCCCACCCGTGCGCCCGAACTGCGCCGCGTGCGCGTGCTTGGCGACGGCGCGCTCTGGTTGCGCATCGATCCGGACACGAATGCAGGCACGACGTTGTGCAGCCTGCATGTCGACGGCGAGCGCGCCAGTTTCGAGTTGCGCCGCCCGGTCGGACTGGACGCCGCGCGACGCGGCGATTGCATCGAACTGCGTACGCGGCCGGGTGCCACCGACCCGCAGGTCGTCCTGCATTTCCAGGGGCAAAGCGCCGCCAGAATCCTGTCGGCGCGGGCGTGGCATTGGGTTGTTGCGCCTGCGCTATGGCTGCTGCTCGGGCTGGTCGTGGGCGCCAGCTGGTGGTTTCGTAATAGCCTGCGCGCCTACATGGCCCGGCTGCCGGCCGAGCCCCGACTTGCCCGCGCTTGGTTGCTGGGCGGAGCCGTCCTCGCTGCCTGGTTCGGGCTGTGGTGGTTGCACCTGAGCCCGGGTGTCTTCAGTTTCGACAGTGGCTTCTACCTGCAACAGGTGGTGAGCGGGCAACTGAGCGACCACAAGCCCTTCATGTATGGACGCTTCCTGCAGCTCACGTCGCTGGGAGGGCGCTGGTTCGAGGCGAGCGTGTTGGTGCAGGCGGGCCTGGTCGTGCTGGTGCTGTCGAGGGCCTTCGCCATCGGGATCGCGCGCCGTGTCGCGCCGGTGGTGCTCGCCGTGTGCGCCATGCTCGTGCTCAATCCGTATGTGGTCAACATGGCGTACTACGTCAACAACGACGTGCTGTTCTCGTTCGCGATCATCGCGCTGCTCGTCGAGACGCTGTACCTGGCCGACGGTCGTCGGCCCGGCCTGGCCAGCTACGCGATGCTGGCGCTGTTCAGCCCCATTGCGCTGGCGTTCCGGCAGAACGGCTGGCTTTTCCTGCCCTTGCTGCTGCCATGCCTGGCGTTCCTGGTCCGCCCTCCAGACCGGTATCGCCTGGTACTCGTCTCGGCCGGCGCGGCCGTGCTGGCGTACACCACGATCATCGGCGTCGACCGGTACAGACTGCATGATGCGATCTTCCCTGCCGTGATCCACGAAACGGTGCGGCTGGCCCAGCCGGGCGACGGCCAAGGGCTCGGGGAACGACTGTCACCGGAAACGCGCAGCGCGGTCGGCCTGCCACAACTCAACGCGGCGGTACCGTTGTACTTTCCGCTGTACTGGGATGCGCTGGCGTTTGCGCCAGAAGGTCCGCAGCTGGGTCAGCTGCCCCCCGGACAGCGCACCCGCATCATGACCAGTTTCTTCCGGCACGACCTGCTGCCAAACCTGCCGTCCATCATCGCGCATCGCGTGGAACTCCTGAGCGGTGCCTTGCTCGCGCGCGCGGTCGTGGTGGATCCGTACGGAAGCCCGGCAAACCTGCCAGCCCGCCTGGGTGCGTGGAAAACACGGCAGGGCGCGGCCAGCCGCGACCACGGCCCGCTGGGCCACTTGAACGCCGCGTCGATGCGGACACACGACTGGACGTGGAACGCCATGTTGGGACTCATCGCCATGGTCGGCATGACACTCGCTGCAACGTGGCGGCGCAATCGGCCCATGCTGGTCGCCCTGGGCCTGCTGTGGGTCCAGGCAGCTGCAGTGCTTGGTTTCGCGCCATCGGCGGAATACCGCTACGTCTTCATGATCTACCTGGCCCCGCTGCTGCTGTTGGCCGGGGGCGAAACCGCGCGCGCGCGCTGGGCCTGGCCTCGTGTTGGGCGGGCAGGAATCCCGGCGGCCGGTTAAACTTGACGCCGCGTCCCGCGACGCTGGCGAGGGTGGATGTCCTTTCCGGCGCACAGGCAGTTTCCCCCAAGCCAATGGCCAGCACATGCCCAGCCCCAGGTTGGTGATCGTCACCCCGGTGTTTGAAGACAGGCAGGCTGCCAGCCAGCTGTTCCGGGACATCCACGCCCAATTCGGCGCCGATGCATTCGTGGTGGCGGTGGAAGACGGTTCGGTGCGCGAGCCGCTCGAGGTCGCCAGCCTCGCTGCCGCGGGCGCGCCCGGCGTGATCCTGGAACTGAAGCGGAACGTCGGGCACCAGCGCGCCATTGCGATCGGTCTGGGCTATGTCGCCGACCATTTCCCCGACGCCGCAGCCACGGTGGTAATGGATTCGGACGGCGAGGACCTGCCGGCCAGCATCGAGCCGCTGCTTGCGGTCCTGGCCCACGACGACGTGGATGTCGCGGTGGCCGAGCGCAAGAGCCGGGTCGAGACACTGCGCTTCCGGGCCTTCTACGTCGTGTACAAGCTGATCTTCGGCCTGTTGACTGGCCGGCGTATCGCGTTCGGCAACTTCATGGCACTCAAGCCCATGGCACTACGGCGACTGAGCGTGATGCCGGAGGTGTGGACGCACGTCGCTGGCAGCGTGCTGTCGTCGAAGTTGCGCGTGCGCGGGTGCCCCCTCGACCGCGGCGCACGCTACGCGGGTCGCAGCAAGATGAATTTCGTGGGCCTTGTGCTGCACGGATTCAAGGCCCTGACGGTGTTCGCCGAGGACGTGCTGGTGCGCATCGGCCTGGCCTGCGTGCTGATTTCGGCACTCGCCGTGCTGGCGGCTGTCATCGCCGTCATGCTGAAGGTCCTCGGCGTCGCCACGCCCGGATTTCTGTCCACGGCCTTGGGCCTGTTGTTCCTCGTGGTCCTGCAAACTGGTGCCCTTACCCTGATGACGCTGATGCTCAGCGGCGTCACGAAAGGTGGTGCACTGGCCGCCGGCACGTACCGCGAATACATCGCACGCATCGTGCCGTCGCCGGTGGCCCCCGCAGTTGTTGTCGACAGCTCGCTGCTCGCGACACCCTTGGCGGGCACTCGCTACGACGCAGCGGCGGGCGCCGGGACCGACGCTTGAGGCACGACCCGGCGACGATCGTCCGCTTCCTTGTCAACGGCGTGGTCGCCACCGCAGTGCACTTCTCGGTGCTTTGGCTCAACCTGCATGTGTTTGGGGTGCCCTCGTTCGGCCTGGCAAATCTGTTCGCAGCGGTGGTCGGGATCACGACTTCGTTCCTCGGCAGCCGCTATTTCGTGTTCCGGGCGGCCAGCGCGCCGATGCACCACCAGGCCTGGAAATTCGGTCTCCTGTACGGCGCCCTGGCGCTGATGCACGGCGCGGTGCTCTACGCTTGGAGCGACCGCCTCGGCCTGGATTACCGCATCGGTTTCGTCCTGGCCACCGGCATCCAGGTGGCCTGCAGCTATTTCGGCAACAAGCGACTGGTGTTCAAACCATGAAAATCCTCAAGGCCGCCGCCATCACCGGCGTGTTCATCGTGCTGCTCCTGCTCGTGTACTACGTGCACGTGAGCTTCTGTCGTGTGGACGTGGTGCTGTACAGCGCGCTGGCCGACGCCTGCATCGCGGCGGCCCTCACGGCGGTGCTGATGTTCGCCTTGCGGGCGTTTGCCGTATTTTCCGGGCTCGAGCGGATCCTGCTGGTGATGGTCTGGCTGCTTGGCGGCTATGCCTTCGCGATCTCGATCCCCACCGTGATCGACCGGTCACTGTCGTTCTACATCCTGGAAAAGCTGCACCAGCGCGGCGGCGGAATCCGTGCCGACCGGTTCGCCGACGTGTTCACCACGGAGTACCTCGTCGAGGCCCGCCTGGTGGACGTGCGGCTGACCGAGCAACTCGAGTCGGGGACGATCGCCATCCACGACGGTTGCGTGCGACTCACGCCCCGCGGCGAACGGATGGCGGGCATGAGCGCGTATTTCCGGGCGCACTTCCTGCCCGCGCATCGCCTGCTGATGGGGGAGTACACCGACGACCTGACCGACCCGTTTCGGCACAGCGTGAAGCAGGTCGACTACCAGTGCAGGTGAGCTGGGCCGGGGTGGCGGCGATGGACGTCGACGCGTTGGTGCGGCTGCACTGCGCGTATTTCGTCACCGGCCGCTAGGGCGGGCGTCCCCTGTCAGAGCGCCTTCTCGAGCTCCGGCAACAGCGTGAACAGGTCGCCGACCAGGCCGTAGTCGGCGATCTCGAAGATCGGCGCCTCGGCATCCTTGTTGATCGCCACGATCGTGCCCGCGTCCTTGATGCCGGTCAGGTGCTGGATCGCGCCGGAGATGCCGATCGCGATGTACAGCTCGGGCGCGATGATCTTGCCGGTCTGGCCGACCTGCAGCTCGTTCGGCACGTAGCCGGCATCGACCGCGGCGCGGGAGGCGCCGACCGCGGCGCCGAGCTTGTCGGCGAGCGAGTAGATGATCTTGAACGCATCGGCCGAACCGAGCGCGCGGCCGCCCGACACGACCTTGCGCGCACTCTGCAGGTCCGGGCGGTCGCTCTTGCCCTGCTGCAGCTCGACGAAGATGGTGTGCGTCGGCAGCGTCGCCGCGACGCTGGCCGCTTCCACCGGCGCGCTGCCGCCACCGGCGGCGGCGGGCCACGAGGCCGTGCGCACCGTCGCCACGACCACTTTGTCGGCCGGCGCGCCGACACTGACGATCGCGTTGCCCGCGTAGATCGGGCGCTTGAATGCATGCGGTCCGTCGACCGCCATCACGTCGGAAACCTGCGACACGCCCAGCAACGCGGCGACGCAGGGCATCAGGTCCTTGCCGAAGGTGGTCGATGGGCCGAGCACGTGCGTGTAGCCATCGACGGCCAGCGCGGCCACCTGCGGTGCGAGCACCTGCGCCAGCGCATGCGCGTTGGCTGCGTTGGCGATCGTGCGCACGCGGGTGACGCCGGCGATCTGCGCAGCCTGCGCGGCTAACGCGTCAGGCGCGTCGGAGAGCACGACGATGTCGATGCTGCCGGCGCCGAATGCGGTGGCGCAGGCGACGCAGCGGGCGGTCGAATCGTTGAGCTTGCCACCGAGGTGTTCGGCGACGACGAGGACATTGGCCATGGGATGCAGTCTCCTTGTTCGGGGGTGCGCGCGGTCGCGCGTCAGACCAGGTTCTTGGCGCGGAGCGCGGCGACCAGTTCGCCGACGTCCTTCACCATCACGCCCTTGGAGCGCTTGGCGGGCGGCGCGTAGGACAGGTTCTTGATGCCTTCGCCGGACTCGACGCCGAGGTCGGCCAACGGAATCGTCTCCAGCGGCTTGGACTTGGCCTTCATGATGTCGGGCAGCTTGATGAAGCGCGGCTCGTTCAGGCGCAGGTCGGTGGTTACTACCGCCGGCAGCTGTACGTCGAGCACTTCCAGGCCGGCGTCCACTTCGCGGGTGACGCGGGCGGTGTCGCCATTGATCTCGAGTTTGCTGGCAAAGGTTGCCTGCGGCCGACCCCATAGCGTGGCCAGCATCTGGCCGGTCTGGCTGGCGTCATCATCGATTGCCTGCTTGCCCAGGATCACCAGGCCCGGCTGTTCTTTCTCGACCAGCTTGAGCAGGGCGCGGGCGGCGGTCAGCGGTTGCACACCGCTGGCCTCGCAGACCACATGGATGGCGCGGTTGGCGCCCATGGCCAGGCCATTGCGCAGGTGCGGCTGGGCGTCGGCCGGGGCGATGGTCACCACGATCACTTCGGTGGCGATGCCCTTGTCACGCAGGCGCAGCGCTTCTTCCAGCGCGATTTCATCAAAAGGATTAGGCGACAACTTGACGCCATCGGTGACAACACCCGAACCGTCGGGCTTCACCTGGATACGGACGTTGTAGTCCACCACGCGCTTGTAGGCGACCAGAATCTTCATCGTTTGGATTTCCTGCGGGAAGCCGGAGGCTCATGAGCCGCTCCATTTTACCCGAAGCAGGGCGTCAGTCGCGTCGGCATCCGCGCTAGCGCGGCATGGGGGTGTGAAGGGATGCCGCGCACCGTATGGTGGCGGCCCCGCGCAGTGTTCAGGCGTAGCCGTCGGGGTTGCCCCGCTGCCAGCGCCAGGCGTCTTCACACATCCGTGCCAGGTCGAACTCGGCGCGCCAGCCCAGCATTGCGTGGGCCAGGGACGGGTCCGCGTAGCACTGGGCCACGTCGCCCGCGCGACGCGGGGCGATCTCCCAGGCAATCGTGCGCCCCGACGCGGCCTCGAATGCCGTCACCACTTCAAGCACGCTGTGGCCGCGCCCGGTGCCAAGGTTCACGGTCAGGTTCGACCCGGTCCGGTCGAGGAAGTCGATCGCGTCCACATGCGCCCGCGCAAGATCCTGCACGTGGATGTAGTCGCGCACGCCGGTGCCGTCCACGGTTGGATAGTCGGCTCCGAAGACCTGCAGCTTGGTCGAGCGGCCCACGGCCACGCGCGTGACGAAGGGCATCAGGTTATTGGGAATGCCGCGCGGATCTTCGCCGATACGTCCGCTGGGATGCGCGCCAACCGGATTGAAATAGCGCAGCACTGCGGCCTGCAGCGGCCCGCCGGGCAGGCTGAGGTCCGCGATCAGGTCTTCGGTCACCAGCTTGCTGCGCCCGTAGGGATTGTGCGCACTGCGCGGGGCGGTTTCGGCGATCGGGCAGTGGCTGGGATCGCCATAAACTGTCGCCGATGAGCTGTACACGAGCTTGCGCACGCCGGCCGCCTGCATCTGCCGGAACAGCGCCAGCGAGCCGCCGACATTATTGTCGAAGTACTCAAGCGGCTTTGCGGTGCTTTCGCCAACTGCCTTCAGCGCCGCGAAGTGCAGCACCACGTCGGGCGCGAAATCCGCGAACGCAGCAGACATCGCCTCGTCATCGCGGATGTCTGCCTGGAGGAAGGCCGGTCGCATGCCGGTGATCTGCTCGATGCGGTCCAGCACCTTCGGCGAGCTGTTGCACAGGTTGTCGACGATCAGCACGTCCGCGCCGCGCTGGATCAGCTCGACGCAGGTGTGGGATCCGATATAGCCGGTGCCGCCGGTGACCAGCGCCTTCATGCCGCTTTCCGCAGCCGCGCCGCCAGCACGGCAACAAAGCGCGCCGCGGCGCCTTCGTCGAACGGGAAGAACAACGACGGCTCGGTGAGTTCGAGCTCCAGCAGGCAGGGCGCACCATCGCTGCCGCGGATCAGGTCCACCCGGGCATACGCCAACGGGCCACCCGGCAGGCTGTCGAGAACCGCGCGCGCCAACGCCAATTCATCGTCGCCGGGCACGCGCGCGCTGATCATTTCGGGGGCGAACAGGGCGCGCGTCGGGCCCTGGTCGCGCTGCAGCAGTGGGCCCTTGCGGATCGCGTGGCTGAACTCGCCACCGAAAAACATCAGCGCGGTTTCGCCACTGCTGTCCACCGCGTCGAGATAAGGCTGCAGCAACACGCTGCGGCCCTGGCCGAGCAGCTTGTCCACATGCGCGCAGGCCAGTGCCTCCTGCGATCGTGCATAGCGCTGCGCATCGCGCGAACCGGCACCGACGCAGGGCTTGACCACGAAGTCCGCGCTGCCTGCGTGCGCGGCAAGGAATCCACCCAGTTCCGCGACCGCGTCGTGTCCGGGTTCCACGAACCAGCTCGGCACCACCGACAGTCCGCGCTCGGCCAATTCGCCGAGGTAGTGCTTGTCGATGTTGTGGCGGATGACCTGGATCGGATTGGTGAGTTGCGTCTGCGCGCTGATGCGTTCGGCCCAGGCCAGGAACTCGGCCAGGCGCGTGCTGTAGTCCCAGGTCGAGCGCAGCAAGGCCGCATCGAAGCGCGCCCAGCTGACGGTGTCGTCATCCCAGGCAACGATCGGCGCCTCGATGCCCGCGGCATGCAGGGCTGCCTGCAGTGGCGACAGGTCCTCGTCGAGGGCGAACGCGGCAATGGCGGTGACAAGGGCGATGCGCATGCCGCATTTTCTCACGGATGGCGCGCTCAGGCGCGGTGTGTGGCCAGGCCCAGGCGCGCGAGGACGACCGGGACGATGCGCGCGACCCACTGCAGGTACAGCGGCGCGGACGGATGCAGGCCGTCGTCCACCAGCAGGCCCAGGTTGTGCTCGCGCCGGCCCAGCGTGGTGACGTCCACCCAGGCCACGCCGCGTTGCGCGCAGATCGCGGCAGACACGACGTTGTATGCATCAATGTCGCGGGCGATGGCGCGGCGGTCGCGGCCGGAGGCGATCGCGTAGTGCGTGGTGCCCCAGTCCGGGATCGAGGGCACCAGCACGCAGCGGGCATCGCCGCCGGCAAAGGCAATCGCGCGCCCGAGCAACATCCGGAAGGCCGGGGTGAAGGAATCCAGCGTACGGCCGCGGTACTGGTCGTTCACGCCAATGCCAAGCGTTACCAGGCCATAGTTCGACCGCAATTGACCTGCGGCGTCGGCGGCATCGATCGCGGCGGACAATTCGTCGGTGGTCCAGCCGTTGGTGGCGATGATGCTTGGTGCCGCCACGTCCAAGCCTTGCGCACGCAGGTCGGCTGCAAGCTGCACGGGCCAGCGCTGTTCCGGCGCGACGCCCTCGCCGATCGTGTAGGAATCGCCGAGCGCGAGGTAGTTGATGCCCGCGCCGTCAGGCAACCGCGGTCCGGCGGACACGTGCGGCGTGCGCGTAGCGCTCCAGCAGCAGGTCGATACGGCGGAACACTTCACCGATCGTGTCCGCCGCGGGCAACAGGGTCACGCGGAAATGATTGCGATAGGCCACGTTGAAGCTGCTGCCGGGCACCACCAGCACGCCTTCGACTTCCAGCAGTTCCAGCGCGAACAGATGATCGTCGAAACCGTCGGCCGCATCGCCGATCACGGCGGGGAATGCATACATCGCGCCATCGGGCACCACCAGCGACAAGTGGTTGCTGTGTTCGCAGGCGGCGATCACCGCGCGCCGCGACTCGTACAGCCGGCCACCGGGCGCGCACAGCGGCCCGATCGTGTCGGGGCCACTGAGCGCCGCCTGCACCGCGAACTGCCCGGGTACGTTCGAGCACAGGCGCAGCGCGCCGAGCAGGTCGATGGCGTGGTGGTAGTCGGCGATCCGCGTCGCTTCACCGGACAGCAGGGCCCAGCCGGTGCGCCAGCCGCAGGCGCGGTGCACTTTCGACAGGCCGCCCAGGCTCACGCAGGGCAGGTCGCCGGCGATCGCCGCCAGCGGCACGAACTGCGCGCCGTCATAGGTGATGCCGTCGTAGATCTCGTCCACCAGCAGCAGCAATCGATGTCGACGCGCCACATCCACCATACGCTCGAGCAATTCGCGCGGGTACACGGCGCCGGTTGGATTGTTCGGGTTGATGATGACCAGGGCGCGGGTGCGCGGCGTGATCAGTGCCTCGATCGCCGCCGGGCTGGGCAGGAAATCGTCTTCGGGCCGGCACGGGTAATGCACCGCCACGCCGTCGTTGAGGATGGTGGCGGCGGTCCACAAGGGATAGTCGGGGCTGGGCACCAACACTTCGTCGCCCGGGTTGAGCAGGGCGCGCAGGCAGATGTCGATCAGCTCGGACACGCCATTGCCGAGGAAAATGCGCTCGGGCACGGCATTGGGCGCGCCGCGGTCGCGGTACTGCGCGGCGATCGCCTCGCGCACCGGCAGCATGCCCTGCTGGTGGGTATAGGGGTCGGACTGGGGCAGGTGGCTGGCGATGGCCGCCTGCAGGTGCGCAGGGGCGCCGAAGCCGAACGCGGCCGGGTTGCCGATATGCAGCTTGATCAGCTGGCGGCCCTGGGATTCGAGGTCGCGGGCGCGTCGGGCCAGTTCGCCGCGGATTTCGTAGCGGACTTCCGCCAGGCTTTCGCGGGTGGCGATGGTGTGCTGGGTCATCGGTCAGGGCATGGAGAAAAACCGGGCCCAGACTATCACTAGTCTCCGCGGGCTAGAGCGTGCGCAGGGCCAGGGCGGCTGCGATGGCGAAGCCAAACTCCCAGACCAGCGCGCCGATCAGGAACGGGGTAAAGAAGAACCCGGCCAGCGAGATGCCGACCACGCGGGCCAGCCCGGTGCCGCCGTTGGCCAGCAGTACCAGCCACAGCCCGGCCTCGCGCCACTCGGGTTTCATCGCGCAGGCGAGCAGGAAGGCGCCCAGGCCAAGCTCGCAGCCGCCGTAGAACGCACGCAGCTCGATCAGTCCGGCCGGGCCGGTGGCCGCGATATTGACCGCGCCCAGGCCGCCGGCGGGGTCGATCAGCAGCCAGAGGCCGAAGCCGGCAAAGCCGAGGCCGGCAAGGACAAGCACGATCACGGGGGCGTTGGTCAT
>JBBRZU010000069.1:0-13762 GCA_038236425.1 Lysobacterales bacterium | reverse complement strand
CCGCACAACGCTGCACAGGCCGAGGACGGCAAGCCCAAGCCACCGAGCCTGTGGGCGGTGATTCGTGCCGCGCCGCGGATGCTGGCCTGGATCGGCGCGGTGATCCTGCTCGGCTATTTTTTTGTCGTGTTCGGCGTGGACCTGCAGTACCGCGCGATTGCCCAGCTGCCGCTGCGGCAGCAGAAAAAACTGACCCACGAGATCCTGCGCACGATCGAGTTCGAACTGTCGCGCTACGTGATGACCATCACCCTGATCAATGCCGCGCTTGCGCTGGCGCTGTCGGTGGCGTTCTGGCTGCTTGGCCTGGATCCGATGGATGCACTGCTGTGGGGCGCCATCGGCGGGCTGCTCAACTTCGCGCCGTACGTGGGCACGGTGATCGGTGTGGTTGCGATGTCCCTGGTCGGGGTGATCGCCTTCGACGACCCGGCCAAGGTGCTGTTGCCGGCGCTGTGCTACCTGGGCCTGCAGTTGCTGGAATCGGAAGTGATTACCCCGATCATCCTGGGCAAGCGCTGGCGCATCTCGCCGCTGGTGATGCTGCTTTGGCTGCTGTTCTGCGGTTGGCTGTGGGGCATCCCCGGCGTGCTGCTGGCGGTGCCGCTGCTGGTCAGCTTCAAGATTGTTTCCGAGCGCGTGGACGGCCTGAAGGGCTGGGGCAAGGCCATCGAATGAACTGCTGCCGTAGACTCCCGCCATGACTCCCGACCAGCCCAACGACCAGCCCGCCGACCAGCCCAGCGACCAGCCAGCCGAGCAGGCGGCCGACCAGTCGCCTACGCCGGCGCCGCTGATGTCCGAGCCTGCCGAGCGCGCACCAGTCACGCAGGCCTCCGGCACTGCGGCCGGGTCTGCGGCTGCGGCCGGGTCTGCGGCCGTGCCAGTAACCGCGACTGCCGCCGTGCCTGCGATTGCGCAGAGCCTGCCTGCGGTCAATTTCGCGCTGACCGACGTGCCGTCCTATGCGCTGGACGGATTGCACGGCGCGACCGACGACGACACTCCACAGCGACCCGGACGCGGCGCGCTCACCATCATCGCGCTCGTGCTTGGGCTCGTTGCGTGCTGGCTGGCGCGCGATCTGCTGGTCCCGGTGATGCTGGCGATGATGATGGCACTACTCGCCAATCCGCTGGTGACTCGACTGCACAGGATGTACATCCCGCGTTGGATCGGCTCGCTGGTGGTAGTGGTCGGCGGGCTGGCACTGGGTATCTGGCTGGCCAGCCTGTTGGTTGCGCCCGCCACGGACTGGATCCGCCAGGCACCGGCCGAGTTACGCCAGGTGGCGCCGAAGTTCAGGGCGCTCACGCGCCAGGTCGACCAAGCCAACAAGGCGGCGGCCTCGATCGCCAAGGCCGCGGGCGCGCCGGTCGCCACCAGCACGGCTGCTGCAGATGCCGACAAGCCGCGCCCGCCCAACCTGTGGACGCTGATTGCCGGCGCGCCGCGCGTGCTCGCCTCGATTGGTGCGGTGTTCCTGCTGTCGTACTTCTTCCTGGTTTATGGCCAGGACGTGCAACGGCATGTGATTGCGCGACTGGAATCGGTCGAGCGAAAACAGCTCACCGTCGAGATTATCAAGACCATCGAGGCGGACCTGTCGCGCTACGTGCTGACCATCAGCCTGATCAACGCGACGCTCGGCCTGATCCTGACTGGTGGCCTGGTGTGGATGGGGCTTGACTGGTCCGATGCCCTGCTTTGGGGCACGCTCGCGGCCCTGCTCAATTTCGTGCCCTACGTGGGGCCGCTGACCGGTGTGCTTCTGCTGGGCCTGGTTGGCCTGGTCACCTTTGGCAAGCCGGCGCAGATGCTGATGCCGCCCGCGCTGTACCTGGGCCTGCACATGCTCGAATCGCAGGCGATCACGCCGATCATCCTGGGCCGGCGCATGGCGCTGTCGCCACTGGTGATGCTGCTGTGGCTGATGCTGTGGGGCTTTTTGTGGGGCATCGCGGGCCTGCTGCTGGCAGTGCCGATGCTGGCCAGCCTGAAGATCGTCGCCGAGCGCGTGGAGCGCTGGCACGGCTGGGCCCGCGTCATCGAATAAGCACAAGGCCACTGTGGGAGCGCCCCCTGTGGGAGCGGCTTCAGCCGCGATAGTGATCTGGAAAGAATTCGCGGCTGAAGCCGCTCCCACAAGGTAAAATCGGTGGGTGGATATCGCGCCAAAAGCCCTCAGCCTCGACCTCGACGACACCCTGTGGCCAATCTGGCCGGTGATTGAGCAGGCCGAGCAAGCCCTGCACGAGTTCCTCATCGAGCGCTGCCCACGCACTGCCGCCCAGTATCCAGTCGCGCGCATGCGCGAACTGCGTGAGGAGATCGCCGGCCTGCACCCGCACCTGGCGCACGATTTCACCGAGCAGCGGCTGCTGTCGCTGGCGCACGCCCTGCGCACATCGGGTGATGACGAAATCCACGTGCAGGCCGCGTTCGATGCCTTCTACGCCGCGCGCAACCGCATCGCGTTCTATCCCGACGCGCTGCATGCGCTTGATCGGCTCGCCGCGCGCTGGCCGGTGGCGGCGCTGACCAATGGCAATGCCGATCTAGGTGCAATCGGCATCGCCGACCGCTTCGTCGTGTGTGTCACCGCGCGCAGCTTGGGCCACGCCAAGCCCGACGCTCCAATCTTCCACCACACCTGCGAACGACTCGGCGTCGCCCCCAGCGAGGTGCTGCACATCGGCGACGATATCCTGCTCGATGTCGTCGGTGCCGCACGCGCCGGCATGCGTACCTGCTGGATCAACCGCCGCGACGATGCGTGGCCGGCTGACTTGCCCGCACCTGACCTGAGCTTCACCACGCTGGGCGGCCTGGCCGACTGGCTGGACAGCCAGCATCCGCAACTCAAGGAAACTGCATGACCCTGCCTGCGTGTTTCATCGCCGATGACGCCCCCGAGGCGATGGATGCCATTGCCATCCACGTGGTTGATCGCGCCGGCTGGAACGACTGGCGCGCATCGCAAGCCTCGACCACGCTCACCTGGATCGACGCCAATGGCTTCGCGCCTGCCGCAGGCAGCCTGCTGTTGCTGCCCGGGGCCGATGGCCGCCCGCGTTGTCTGCTGGCCGCGATCGCCGACGTCGCCGATCCGTTTGCGCTGGCGCACTTGCCGGCGCTGTTGCCGGCGGGCGTGTATCGGCTGGCGGATGATTCGCTGCTGCGACCGGATGCGGCGTTGTTGCAGTTGGGTTGGGGGCTGGGAGCGTATCGTTTTGATCGGTATGTGAAGCCGACGCGGGTGGCGGCGAGACTGGTGCTTGCTGGCGGTACCAACGACATCGCGCAGGCACAGGTGGTCGCAATCGAGTTGGTGCGCAACCTGGTCAATACCCCGACCGAACACATGGGCCCGGAGCAACTGCAGGCAGCCGTCGAAGACGTGGCCAAGGCGCATGGCGGCAGCTGCCGGGCGATCATCGGCGACGCGTTGCTCGCGGAAAATTTCCCGACCATCCACGCGGTGGGTCGCGCCAGCCATCGCGCACCGCGCCTGATCGAGCTGACCTGGGGCGAGCAGCGGCATCCGCGCATTGCCCTCGTCGGCAAAGGCGTGTGTTTCGACACCGGCGGCCTGGACATCAAGTCCGCCGACGGCATGCGCTGGATGAAGAAGGACATGGGCGGCGCCGCGCATGCGTTGGCGCTGGCGCAACTGGTGATGGCGATGAAGTTGCCGGTGCACCTGCAATTGCTGATCCCGGCGGTGGAAAACGCGGTCGCCGCCAATGCCTTCCGCCCGGGTGAAGTGATCGTCACCCGCAAGGGGCTGAGCGTGGAGGTGGACAACACCGATGCCGAAGGCCGCCTGGTGCTGTGCGATGCGCTTTGCTACGCCGCCGAAGGCAAGCCTGATGTGCTGCTGGATTTCGCCACGCTCACCGGTGCGGCGCGGGTTGCACTTGGCCCGGAAGTGCCGGCGCTGTTCGCCAATGATGAAACCGTCGCGAACGAATTCCTCGGCGCCGGCGAGCGCGTGCGGGACCGGGTCTGGCGGCTGCCGCTGTGGCGGCCCTACCTGAGCTACCTCAAGAGCAATGTCGCCGACATGAGCAACGGCAGCCCGTCGCGCATGGCCGGTGCGGTCATTGCCGCGCTGTATCTGGAGCGCTTCGTGCCCGAGGGCCAGCCCTGGCTGCATCTGGATTGCTATGCCTGGAACGACAGCGAGCGGCCTGGCCGGCCGGCTGGTGGTGAAGCGCAGGGTTTGCGCGCGGCGTTCGAATTCCTGCGCACGCGCTATCGCTGACCTCGCGCTGCTTGTGACGGCCGCGTGCAGGCCGAGCGCTTCCTGACTTCCGGCAGGTTGTGGCGCACCGTGCCAGCCCCCACACTTCGCACTATTCCCCGACCTGCGACCCATCCGACATGGCTTCTTCCGCCGATCTGCTCAAGGAACTTCGCATCGACCGCCGCCCAGGCGTGAAGAAGCGCAAGCGTTGGCCGTGGGTGATTGGCGCACTGGTGCTGCTGGTGGTCATCTTCATGGTGGTCAGCTCGATGCGGCCAGTCGAAGTGGAAACCGCAGTCGCACGTTCGGCTGCGGAAGGCGGCCCGACCAGCGTGCTCGACGCCAGCGGCTTCGTCACCGCGCGGCGCATTGCCACGGTGTCCTCGAAGATCACCGGCAAGGTGCGCGAGGTGATGATCGAAGAAGGCCAGCGGGTCACGGAAGGCGAGATCCTGGCGACGCTCGAGCCGGCTGACGCCAGCGCGCAGCGCGACCTGGCGCAATCGCAGGTGGCTTCGTCGCAATCGCAGCTTGCCGAGGCACAGGCGCAACTGACCTTGGCCGAGCGCACCCTCAAGCGCCAGCGCGAGTTGGCCGCGCAACAGTTGATCGCCCGCTCGGCGCTGGATGCCGCCGTGGCCGACCGCGACTCGCGCGCCGCGCGCCTGGTGTCGCTGCGTCGCGCAGTCACCGTGTCGCAGGACCAGCTGGCGATCGCCGGCCTGGGCGTGGACAACACCGTGATCCGCGCACCCTTCTCCGGCGTGATCGTGACCAAGGCTGCGCAGCCCGGCGAAATGATCTCGCCCATCTCCGGCGGCGGCGGCTCGATCCGTACCGGTATCGGCACCCTGGTGGACATGGATTCGCTCGAGGTGCAGGTGGACGTCAACGAGGCCTACATCGGCCGCGTGCAGCCGAAGATGCCGGTCGAAGCGGTGCTCAATGCCTATCCGGACTGGAAGATCCCCGGCGCGGTGATCGCCATCATCCCTACTGCCGACCGCAGCAAGGCGACGGTGAAAGTGCGCATCCAGCTTGAATCGAAAGACACGCGCATCGTGCCCGACATGGGCGTGCGGGTGAGCTTCCTGGAAGCGGTGAAGCCCGGTGCGCCCAAGCCGACCGGCGTCTGGGTGCCGACGCGGGCCGTGTCCACCACAGCCGACAAGGGCGCGGCTGACGCAGGCTCGGCCGACAAGAGCGCGACTGACAAGAGAGCGGCGGAAAATGGCACGGTGTTCGTCGTGGTCGATGGCAAGGCGCAGAAGATCGAGGTCACCCTGGGCGAAGTGCGCGACGTGGACCAGCTCGTGACCAAGGGACTCAAGGGCGGCGAGACAGTGATCCTGTCGCCGCCGGCGAAATTGCGCGACGGCGCCCGCGTCACGATCAAGAAAGGCTGAGCCGTGACCACCGCAAGCAGCCTGCGCGCGGCCGATGGCCTGCGCCCGCTGGTGGAAATCCAGGGACTGACCAAGGCCTACGTGCGCGGCAAGCAAGTGGTCGAGGTGCTGCACGGCATCAACCTCGACATCCCCGAGGGTGATTTCGTCGCGCTGATGGGGCCATCAGGCTCGGGCAAGACCACCTTGCTCAACCTGATCGGCGGCCTCGACTCGCCGTCGGGCGGCGTGCTGATGATTGATGGCGATCGCATCGAGGAACACTCCAGCGACGAGCTGGCGGCCTGGCGCGCGGCGACGGTGGGTTTCATTTTCCAGAGTTACAACCTGATGCCGGTGCTGTCGGCGCAGAAGAATGTGGAGTTGCCGTTGTTGTTGACGGATTTGTCGAGTTCGGAGAGAGCATATCGAGCGAGCGTCGCGCTCGAATTGGTCGGCCTGTCCGACCGCGCTTCGCACAAGCCCAATGAGCTCTCCGGTGGCCAGCAGCAGCGCGTGGCGATTGCGCGCGCGCTGGTATCCGATCCGCGCATCCTGATCTGCGACGAACCGACCGGCGACCTGGACCGCACCACCGCCGACGAAGTCCTGACCTTGCTGCAGAAACTCAACGAGGACTTCGGCAAGACCATCGTCATGGTCACGCACGATCCGCAGGCAGCCAAGTACGCCAAGCACACCGTGCACCTGGACAAGGGCACGCTGGTCGACGACCCGGGCGCGCACTGAGGTGCTGGCGAAATACCTGCCGCTGATTTCCGGCGCCTTGCTGCGCAAGAAGACACGCACGGCGTTCACCCTGATCTCGCTGGCCACCGCCTTCCTGCTGATCGGCCTGCTGCAGGCAGTGAATTCGGTGATGTCGGGCGGTGCGGATTTCCTCGGCGCCAGTCGCCTGATCTCCCAGGCCAAGACGTCCTTCACCCAGCCGCTGCCGATGCGCCAACTGCCGCAGATCGAGGCAGTCCCCGGCGTGCAGTACGTCTCGCACTCGCAGTTCTTCGGCGGTACCTACCAGGACAACTCCGGCTTCTTCCCGCAGTTCGCGGTCAACCCGCAGCGCCTGTTCGACACCTATCCGGAATGGGTGCTGCCCGATTCGCAGCGGCGCGCCTTCATCTCCACCCAGGATGGTGCCATCGCCGGCAAGCTGCTGGCCGACAAGTACGGCTGGAAGGTCGGGGACATGATCCCGCTGAATTCCTTCATCTGGACCAAGACCGATGGCACCCGGGTCTGGCAGTGGCGCCTGGTCGGCATTTTCGACGGGCGCGATGCGGAGTGGTCCAAGCGCGCCAACCTGATGTACCTCAACTACGCGATGTTCGATGAGGCGCGCGTGGCCGGTGCGCGTGGACTGGCCGGTGTGTGGGTGGTGCGGGTGAACGATCCCCTGCAGTCGGAAAAGATTGCCGCGGCCATCGACCGCAAGTTCGAAAACTCCGCCGATGAAACCAAGACCCAGAGCGAGCAGGAATTCCAGCTTGGCTTCCTCAAGCAGATCGGCAATATCGGCTTCATCCTCAATGCGATTTCCGGTGCGGTGTTCTTCACCATCCTGATCCTGACCGGTTACACCATGAGCCAGTCGGTGCGCGAGCGGATCCCCGAGCTGGCCG
The DNA here is from genome assembly GCA_038236425.1 of Lysobacterales bacterium. GTDB lineage: Bacteria > Pseudomonadota > Gammaproteobacteria > Xanthomonadales > Xanthomonadaceae > Arenimonas. The sequence continues at coordinate 6,488 of JBBRZU010000069.1, read as the reverse complement.
TGCTCAAGTGCCTGGGGTTCACCGATCGCACTGTGCTCGGCCTGGTGCTGGGCGAATCGTTGCTGCTGAGTTTCATCGGTGCGCTCGCGGGCATGATCCTGGCGACGATCCTGCCGCCGTTGCTGCTGCCGCCGGAGTTTCCGATCCGGGCGAGCGCGGGCGTCTGGGCATTCGCGGGTGTTGCGGTGCTGTTCCTCGCTGCGGCGGTGGGATTGCCGCCGGCATTGCGGGCGATGCGATTGCGGATCGTCGATGCACTGGCGGGGCGCTGAGCATGAGCAGCCTTACTCAGGTCCGCGAAATCGTGCTGATGAACCTGCGCAGCATCCCGCAGCGGCTGGGCGCGTCACTGGTGATCGTGATCGGCATCGGCGGCGTGGTCGGCGTGCTGGTGGCGATGCTGTCGATGTCGGCGGGCCTGGACAAGACGCTCACCGCGACCGGTGACCCGGACCGCGCGATCATCCTGCGCGGCGGAGCCAACGGCGAACTCGCAAGTTTCCTGGACCGCTCATCGTCGACACTGGTAAAGCAGGACCCGGCAATCGCACGCGGTGCCGATGACCTGCCGGCGGCCTCGGGCGAGCTGATCGTGATCACCGAAGTGCCGCGCAAGGGCGACACCAGCGGCGCAAACGTGACCTTGCGTGGCGTCGAGCCGAACGGATTCACGCTGCGCCCCGAGCTGAAGCTGGTGGCCGGTCGGCGCTTCCGCCAGGGCCTGCAGGAGGTGATCGTCGGCGACGGTGCCTACAACCAGTTCGCTGGCCTGGACGTCGGCCAGCAGCTGAAATTCCGCGGCAGTTACTGGACCATCGTTGGCCGCTTCCGCTCCGGCGATGCGCACGATTCCGAGCTGTGGACGGACCTGGAGACGGCGCAGAACGCCTTCGGCCGCAGCGGCGTGTCCTCGGTGCTGGTGAAGCTGACCTCGCGCGATGCCTTCGATTCGCTCAAGACCCGCCTGACCGAGAACAAGCAGCTCAACGTGGACGTGCAGACCGAGAAGGATTTCTTCGGCGCGCAATCGGCGGGCACCACCAGGACCATTGGCATCGTCACCACCCTGGTCACGATCATCATGGCGATCGGCGCACTGTTCGGAGCCTTGAATACAATGTATTCGGCGGTGTCCGCGCGCACTGCCGAGATTGGCACCCTGCGCGCGATCGGCTTCGGCAGCCTGCCGGTGGTGGCCTCGGTGATGGCCGAGGCGATGGCGCTGTCGGTGCTCGGCGGCATGCTCGGTGCCGGCATCGCCTTCGTGCTGTTCAATGGCTACTCGGTGTCGACCCTGGGTGGCAACTTCACCCAGATCGCCTTCAACTTCGCAGTGACGCCCACGCTGGTGGTGCGCGGCCTGGTGTGGGCGTTGTTCATCGGCTTCGTCGGCGGCGCCTTCCCCGCCATCCGCGCCGCGCGGATGCCGGTCACTGAAGCGCTGCGCGGTTAGCCCCTGGTCTGCACTCGCCTCAACGTGTCATGGAGATCGCATGGATTGTCTTGAATCGGAGCGCCTGCGGATGGTCGCAGCCACGCTGCAACACATCCGCACCGAGCTCGACGCACCGGAAAAGCTGGCGGCATTGCTCGATGCCTCGGTGTCGCCCGAGTGGCCACCCGGGGAGTATGACCGCGACGCGATGGAGTTTTTCCGTGCGCGCTTCGAACTGGAAGGTGAGGCGGCGGAAGGCTGGTATGGCTGGTACGTCGTGCGCAGTGGCGAAACCCCCGGGGTACGCGCCCTCGTCGCCCATTGTGGATACTTCGGCCCGCCCGGCGCCGACGGCCGGGTGGAGATCGGCTACTCGGTGCTACCTGCGTGGCAGCGTCGTGGCTATGCCAGCGAGATCGTCCAGATGCTGCTCGACAACGCCTTCGAGTTTCCAGCCGTCCAGCAGGTTGTCGCGCATGCCGCGATAGGAAATGTCGGCTCGATCTCGGTGCTGCAGGCCTGCGGCTTCCAGGCAGACGGACCAGGACAGGAGGCAGACACACTGCGCTTCGTGGTCGAGCGAGATCCGTCCCGACCATGAGCTCAGAAGCGAACCGAGCCGCAGCCAGGATTGTCCTGACGCCAATGCATCCTGATGCCTACCCGTCGTTCCTGGCGCTGTCGGTGGCCGACTACGCGGATGAAAGCGTTGCGTCGGGGCGATGGCTGGCGGCCGATGCGCCGGTGTTGGCCCGGCTCGATTTCGACCGGCTGTTGCCGCTCGGCCTTGAGACCCCTGACCATTGCGTGTACGCGATCCGCGATGCGTCGGCGGACGCCGATGTCGGCGTGCTCTGGCTGGCAATCGTTGATCGTGCTGGCACGCGGGGCGCCTACGTCTACCAGCTCTGGATCGATCCGGTGCACCGCCGCCAGGGCCATGCACGCGCGGCATTCGAGGCGATGGAGCCACTGGTCGTCGAACTGGGCGCATCCAGCATCGGGCTGCATGTGTTCGGCCACAACAGCGGCGCGCAGGCGCTGTATCACTCGCTCGGCTACAACGTCACCGGCGTGAACATGCTCAAGCAGTTGCCGCAGGCGGAGGCATGAGTTTGGGACACGGGGCTTGCATGTAGCGAACAGCCGCCCGGAGAATACAGGCACGCCTGATTTGCCTGGAGCACCTGCATGAATAACGCCCTCGTCACCACTGCCCTGGAAATTCCGGGATACCGCGTTGCCCGCAGCCTGGGTGTGGTGCGTGGCATCACCGTGCGCTCGCGCTCGATCGTCGGCAATTTCTTCGGCGGCATCCAGTCGCTGTTCGGCGGCAACATCACCATCTACACCGACCTGTGTGAACAGGCGCGTATGGAAACCTACCAGCTGATGTGCCGGCATGCGCAGGGCCTGGGCGCCAACGGCATCATCGGCATGCGCTATGACGCCACCGAGCTGATGCCCGGGCTGACCGAAGTGCTGTGTTATGGCACGGCGGTGCAGTTGGACGGCCCGGGGGTCTAGGTGGAACTGTTCGCGCACCCGTTTTCGTCGTACTGCCAGAAGGCGCTGATCGCGCTTTACGAACACGAGGTGCCATTCCGGTTCCGCCTGCTGACACCGATGGATCCGGCAACGCTGGAGGCCCGGCGCGCGCTCTGGCCGCTGGCCAAGATGCCGGTGTTGCACGACGGCAATCGCGTGCTCGTGGAGGCCAGCATCATCGTGGAATACGTGGACCAGAAGCATGATGGAGCGCAGCGGCTGGTACCGGTGGATCCGGTGCGGGCGCTCGAGGTGCGGATGCTGGACCGGGTGTTCGACAACTACGTGATGACGCCGGTGCAGAAGATCGTCGGTGATCGGTTGCGTCGCGACGACGCCGTGCGCGATCCGCATGGCGTGACCGAGGCGCGCGCGTTGCTGCAGGCCAGCTATCGCTGGCTGGACACCCGCATTGCCGGCCATGAATGGATCGCCGGTGGGTTTTCGCTGGCCGATTGCGCTGCGGCGCCATCGCTGTTCTATGCCGAGTGGGTGGAACCGATCCCCGCGGACTGCGCGGCGCTGCGCGCCTATCGCGCGCGGCTGCTGGCGCGCCCTTCGATGGCGCGCTGCGTCGAGGAGGCGCGTGAGTTCCGCCCATTCTTCCCCGGCGGCGCGCCGGACCAGGACTGAGGGGCCGTGGCCAAATCTGCATCGATCCTGCGCTGGGAACGGATTCGCGCCCGCGGGCTGGCGCGCTACGTGCTGGTCAACGGCGTGCTGTCCTATGGCTTGCCGCTGTTCGCGTTGATGACCTTCGTGGTGCATCGCGCGCACCTGACCGTGCTATTCGTCATTGCGTCGGCGCTGCTGTGGGCGCTGGGTGGCGCGCTGTTCGGCTGGGTGATGTGGCACGTGCGAGGACGCATGTATCGGCGCCTGGCGCAGCTGCTCGGCGCTGAAGGGCCGGGCTGACGCCGGGCTGACGCCGGACTGGCGCCGGACTGGCGATGCACTGACACAGGACGGGCTGCGCTGCGGTTCGCGCTGCGGTCCGCGCTGCAGTCCGCGCCGCAGGCTCAGGCGCTGCTGCGCTCGCGCGAGCGGCTGATGATCAGCACGCCGGCCAGGATCACCAGCATCGCGCCGATGGCGTGGCTGTCGAAGCGTTCGCCCAGCAGCAGCGCGCCAATAATCATGGCCAGTGGCGGATTCACGTACGCGTAGCTGGTCGCGAGCGCCGGTCGCACGTGGTGGAGCAGCCAGATGTACGCGGAAAATCCCAGGATGGACCCGGCGACCACGAGGTAGAGCATGGCCAGGGTCGGCACGACGCCGGGCAGGCCGTGGAATCGCTCGCCCAATGCCAGGCCGATCACCAATGACATCACGCTGCCCGCCAGCATCTGTGATGCCGCCGACATGAACGGCGCCGGCAGCGACTGGTCGCGGCTCCAGATCGAACCGAAGGCCCAGAACACCGGCGCGGCAAGCACGGCGATCGCACCCGGCAAGGCACCACCCATGTTGGCACCGAGATTGAGCCAGATCACGCCGGCGAATCCAACCACCAGGCCAAGCCACTCGCCGCGACTCGGATGGTGGCCGCGCATCGCGGAAAAGGCGCCGGCCCACAACGGCATCGCCGCGATGCCCACGGCGACCAGCCCGCTGGAAACGCTCTGCTCGGCGAAATTGATCAGCGCGTTCGACAGCGCGGTCAGCAATACGGCCAATACAAGCAGAGATTTCCAGTGCTGGCGCGTGGGTGCCGGTTCGCCGCGCAGGCGCAGGACGGTGAACATCAGCCCGCCGGCGATGAACATGCGCACTGCGGTCAGCAGGAACGGCGGGTAGCCCGGCAACGCAATCACGATCGCGAAGTAGGTCGATCCCCAGAGCACGTAAACGGCAAGCAGGGCGAGCACGACCTTGGCGCGGCTTGAGCCGTGGCGGCACGCGAAGTTGGACACGCAGGGATCCCTTGCCAGGTGGCGGGCGGCGGCATTGCGGCAGCGCCGCGATGCCTGGATGTTATCGCGTCGACGCCTGCTCTTTCTGCAGCAGCGCCGCCTTGCGCGGCAGGCCCCAGCGATAACCGCCGAGGGAACCATCGCCGCGGATGATGCGATGACAGGGCACTGCCACCGCAACCCGATTCTGCGCACAAGCGCGGGCGACCGCGCGCGCCGCCCGGGGCTGGCCGAGCGATTGGGCAAGTTGGGCGTAGCTCATCATTTCGCCTGGCGGAATGCGCATCAGCGCCTGCCAGACGCGATGCTGGAATGCGGTGCCAATCAGTTCGACATCGAGCACCGCCACGCGGCCCGCCAACAATTGCGCCACCTGGCGGACGCGCGGGGCGAGGAACTCATCGCTGCCCTCTTCGACCCGGGTGAATTGCGCCGCCGGGAATTCTTGCTGCAGGCCGCGTTCGAGCAGCTGCGCATCATCGCCCAGTGCGATCGAACACAGGCCGCGTTCGGTTGCCGCGACAAGGGCCAGGCCCAGGTCGGTGGACAGCAGGGTCCAGCGGATCTGGAGGCCCTCGCCGCCGCGACGATACGTGGCCGGCAACATGCCCAGGCGGGCGGCGCCATCCTCGTACACGCGGCTGCTCGAACCGTAGCCGGCTTCGTAGACGGCGCGGGTGACAGCGCTGGTGCCGCCACTGGCGCTCCCACTGGCGCTGCCGACACGCGTGCGCAACTCGCGCTTGAGCGCGCCCAGCTTGCGCTGCGCGCGATATTCGGCGGGGCTGAGACCGAAGGCAGCGCGGAAGCGGCGCTGCAGGTGGCTGGGGCTGAGGCCAACGGCCGAGCCCAATGCGTCGAGCGTGTAGTCGTCGGCATCGAGCAGGCGGCGGGCCTGGTCGAGGCGCGGATCGGGGGTGGAGGTGGCGTTCGCGTTCATGGCCACCAGACTACGACCCCGTCACCCGCCCCGCTATCCGCATCTTGCGAAAATGAACGGGGCCGGTTCCTTCACGCGCCTCGAATGGGGCCGGTTCCTTCACACGGCGGCGTGAACTTTGGCGCTGGCTTAGGTCCTGTCCCGCCGCGTGAAGGAACCGGCCCCGACTTTGGCGGCGTGAAGGAACCGGCCCCGTTCAGGGTTTACTGCCAGACGTTGGCGCTGCGGGTGACCGGCAGCACCTCTGCGGCCAGGCGTGGATCGCCGTCGAGCATGGTGATGGCGTCCGACAGGATCGCGGCGGTCTCGCGCACCAGCGGATCGGCGCGCTTCTTGCGTGCTTCCTCGGCGGCCACCTGCTTGCTGACATTGCGCTCGTCTGCCTGCAATCCGTCGTCGTCTTCGCTGCTTGAATCGGCCAGGCCCAGGGCCTTGCGCTCAGTGGCACGCGCCGTCTTCTTGGCCTCGTCGGCATCGCGCTCGCCGGCTCGCTCGGTCTCGTTGAGCGAGATCACCTTTTTCTCGCGCTGGGCACGGAATTCGGCAACGTCCTGCGCCCACCAGCTGAACTCCTTGTCGCTGGCGACGCGCGCGTTGTGCTTGCTGATCAGCGATGGCAGGAGCGGCGTGAAATTGCCCAGCGACGGATGGT
>JBBRZU010000068.1:0-13941 GCA_038236425.1 Lysobacterales bacterium | reverse complement strand
GAGGTCAACATCGGGCACACGGTGAAGATCGCCTACGTTGACCAATCACGCGATGCTTTGGAAGGCAACAAGAACGTCTGGCAGGAAGTGTCGGGCGGCTCGGACATCATCAAGATCGGCAGCGTCGAGATCCAGTCGCGCGCCTACATCGGCCGCTTCAACTTCAAGGGTAGCGACCAGCAGAAACTGGTCGGCACGCTGTCGGGTGGTGAACGCGGCCGGCTGCACCTGGCCAAGACCTTGCTGCAGGGCGGCAATGTGCTGCTGCTCGATGAGCCGTCCAACGACCTGGACATCGAAACCTTGCGTGCGCTGGAAGATGCGCTGCTCGAGTTCCCCGGTTGCGTGATGGTGATCTCGCATGATCGCTGGTTCCTGGACCGCATCGCCACGCATATCCTGGCCTTCGAGGGCGAGTCGCACGTGGAGTTCTTCCCGGGCAACTACCGCGAATACGAGGAAGACAAGCGTCGCCGCCTGGGCGAGGAAGGCGCCAAACCGCATCGCCTGCGCTTCAAGGCCCTCAAGTAATCTGGATGTGGGAGCGGCTTCGACTGTGGGAGCGGCTTCGACTGTGGGAGCGGCTTCAGCCGCGATTGAACTTTCACTGCCAGTGCAGATCGCGGCTGAAGCCGCTCCCACAAAAGCAGGAGATCGCATGAACTTCATCGAGGCGCTGCGCGAACGCTGGGTCGGGGCCAATACGCTGGTCTGCGTCGGGCTCGATCCGGAACCGGCGAAGTTCCCTGCGCACCTGCGAGGCGACCCGGATGCGGTGTTCACCTTCCTGCGTGACATCGTGGATGCCACGGCCGACCTCGCCTGCGCGTTCAAGCCGCAGATCGCCCATTTCGCCGCGCTAGGCGCCGAAGTCACGCTGGCAAAACTGATCGCGCACATCCATGCCGAGCATCCCGGCGTGCCGGTGATCCTGGACGCCAAGCGCGGCGACATCGGCAGCACTGCCGAGCGCTACGCCGTCGAAGCCTTCGATCGCTACGGCGCCGATGCTGTGACGCTCAATCCCTACCTTGGCCGCGATTCAGTGCAGCCGTTCCTGGACCGCGCCGACAAGGGCGTGGTGCTGCTGTGTCGCACATCGAATCCAGGCGCAAAGGACTTCCAGGACCTCGACTGCGGCGGGCGGCCGCTGTACCAGCGCGTAGCGGAAACGATTTCGCGCGACTGGAATGGCAATGGCAATTGCCTGCTGGTGGTTGGCGCGACCTGGCCTGCGGAGCTGGCCGAAGTGCGCGCGATCGTCGGCGACCTGCCCTTCCTGGTGCCCGGCGTGGGCGCGCAGGGTGGCGATGTCGAAGCCGTGCTGAAGGCCGGCAAGACTGTCGACGGCACCGGCCTGCTGGTGAGTTCGTCGCGGGCGATCCTGTACGCCGGCGGCGGCAAGGACTTCGCCGATGCCGCGCGCGCTGCGGCGCAGGACCTGCGCGACGAGATCAACCGCTACCGCTGATGTGGGAGCGGCTTTAGCCGCGATGCTTTACAGATATCGCGGCTGAAGCCGCTCCCACAGTAGGGCCGCTCCCACAGTAAGTGTGGCTCACAGGGGCTTGGCGAACGCCTTGGCGGCGGCGACGGCGAAATGCGCCCATAGCCCCAGCCACAGCACCGGACGCTCCAGCGCCGGGGTATCGGCCGCCTCGAACTTGCGGAAATAGCGCCACACGCTGGCGTGCTTCTGCCACTCCACCCACACCGGGCGGGCGCGGCTCGAGACGCCGCCAACATGGACGACGGTGATGTCGTTCGCGACCAGCACTTCGTAGCCCGCCTCGCGGGTACGCCGACACAGGTCGAGGTCTTCGACATGCAGCCGGAAGCCTTCGTCGAAACCGCCCAGCTGCAGGAACAGTCCCAACGGCATCATCATCAGCGCGCCTGACACGGCCTCGACCTGTTGCAGGTCCTGGTTGGGATCGCGCCCGAGATAAAGATCCTCGCGATTGCCGTGCTTGCGAATCAGTTCGCGCAGCGACGGATCGCGGCGACGGGCCGACAGCTCGAGTACGCCTTGTTCGTCAACGATGTCCACGCCGATCAACCCGGCGCCGGCGGCATGGATGCCGTGTTCCACCAGCCCGTCCATGGCAGCACCAGGCACGTAGCAATCCGGGTTGACGAAGCACACCCACGGTGTCGCCAATGCGCTCGCACCCTGGTTGCAGGCGGCTGAAAAACCGCGATTCTCGGCGTTGCGCACCAGGGTGATGCGATCGTGTTGTCCGGCCATGTCGGCGACCAGGTCTGCGGTGCCGTCGGCGGACGCGTTGTCCACCACCAGGATGCGCACCACGCTATGCGCCGACAGCAGCAATTCCAGGCAATGGCGGATGGTGCGCGCGGAGGCGTAACTCACCACGACCACGCCAACGTCGGTCGCATGCTGCGCGCGCCCCGCGCCGATTGGCCGGCCCTTGAAACTGTGGCGCGATTCGGTGGTGTTCACGGGAAAAGGTCGCGTTGCGGGCCGCTCGCCGCAATGCGGTCGATCTCGCCCTGCAGCTTCGCGCGCAAACCGCGCATCGGATCGTCGAGGAAGCAGCGCGCGAGGCGCTCGCGATGGTCGGGCCATCGGGCGAAAAGCCGGTCGCGGTCGTCGCCGGATTCGGGATCGCGCGGCAACTCGTCGTCCTGGCGCGCGACATAGGCCGAGGGGCAGAGCGCATGACGCCAGCCCAGCGCGCTCGCGCGGCGGCAGACATCGTCCAGGCCTGCCGTCCCGTTAAAACTGTTGCTGTCCAGTCCACCCACTTGATCGAGCGCTGTGCGACGCAGGAAAACGCAGGCGCCGATCGCGGGCGGCAAATCCAGCGCGGGTTCAATCGCCAGCGCGCGTGCAGCCGCAGCGATGGCGTCGCCATCGGCCTGCGTCGGGCGTGGATTGGGCGCACGCAGCTGCGGAAATGCCGCGAGTTCATCGCGATTGGACCAGGGCACCAGCGAGAACGCGTCGGGGGTGGATTGCGCGCATGCGGCCAGTGACTGCAACCACGAAGGACAGGTGATGGCGTCGGCGCCGAGGATGACGACGTCAGTGTCTGCGGCGATCGAATTGGTATCGTCGAGCAGCGCCTTCAATACGCGCAACACGCCGCTGCGCGACGGCTGCCGCTGGTAACGCGCATCCAGCCCGCTGCGCTCGCACCATCCGCGCACCATCGGCTCCAACTGCGGGTCGCTGGATGCATCGTCAACGATGCGCACGGCGCTGCCGCGCGGCAAAGTGCGCCCGAGCGATGCCAGGCAGGCGTCGAGCGCAACACGCGCATTGGAAACCGGCAGCACAACCGTGGGCAGCCCACCGTGCCGCATCAGCGGCTTGCGGGCCGGCCAGTGCGAAGGGGCTCCAGGCCGCGGAAGCGCTCACCATATTCGTCAGTCATCTGGCGCGCGCCGGCGGGATCGCGGATGACGGTCGGGGTAATCAGGACCAGCACTTCCTCGCGGTTGTTGGTCACGTTCTGGGTACCGAACAGGCCGCCGATGATCGGGATCCGGCTCAGGTAGGGAATGCCGGACGAGCCCTTGCCCTGCTCGGTCTTGATCAGGCCGGCAAGCACGATCGTCTCGCCGGTCTGCACGGCCACTTCAGTGTGCAACTTGCGGTTGTCCACGCTGATGTTGCCGCCGATGGTCGGGCCGGAGGCGCTCGGCGAGCTGACGTCCTGGGTGATCTCCATGAACACCATGCCATTGCTGCTGATGCGCGGCTTCACCTTCAGGCTGACGCCGGTCTGGCGGAACTGCACCTGGCTGTAGGTGTTGTCGTTGTTGGTGTTGCCGTTGTTGTTGAGGATTGTGCTGGCAACCGGGATCTGGGTGCCCGAACTGAAGTCGGCCTCGACGTTGTTGCGTACCAGGACCGAGGGCGCCGACAGCACCCGCAGGTCGGCCACCGAGTCGAGCGTGGTGATGATGGCCTGGGCGCTTGGGCCGAGGAAGGTGAAGTTGGCGCCATTGGGCGCCGGCCGGATGCTGGTGCCGGAATTGCGCCAGTTGGTGAGCGAGTTGGTCTGGCCCTGGGTGGCGGCGTCGATCTGGTTGCCGAAGAACCAACTGACGCCGTAGCTCAATTCGCCGGTCAGCTTGACCTCGACCACCTGCGCCTCGATGTGCACCTGCAGGGGCATGCTGTCGAGGCGATCAATGGCGCGGCGGATCGATTCCCATTGCCCGGGGCTGGCGCGGACCAGCAGCGAGTTGCTTTCCTCGACCGCGCTGATACCGACATCGCTGCCGCCAATTTTCAAGGTGGTGTTGGTATTGCCCGACGCCCCGGACGCCGAGGCAGAGGCATTCGAACCGGGAAGCGCGCCGCCGGCAGGAGGCATGTCGGTGGTGCGGACTTCGACCGGATCCAGGCCGGGCATCAGCGACGGCGCGCTGGCCTGTGGGCTCGACTGGTTGCCATAGACATTGCCGAGCTGCTCGGCCAGGTCGGTCGCCTTGACGTACTTCACTTCGTACACATACAGCCGCGCGCCATCGCCGCCGGCGTCCATGCGCTCGATCCAGCTCTGCACCTCGGTGAGGTAACGCGCCTGCGGGGTGATCACCATCACCGCGTTCTGCCCTTCCAGCGGCATGAAGCGGAACATGCCGGCCAGCGGTGTCTTGCCGCCTTCGCCAAACACCTTCTCCAGTTCGGAAACCACCTTGGTGGCCTGCGCCGACTGCAGCGGAAACACGCCAACGGACATGCCTGCGAGCCAGTCGACGTCGAAGATCTCGACCGTGCGCAGGTAGTTCTGCAGTTCGGCGCGGGTGCCGGCGAGCACGATCAGGTTGCGCGCATTGTCCACCTGCACCACGGCGCCACCGCGGGCATAGGGTTTGAGCAGCTTTTCCATCTCGGTGGCGGAGATGTACTTGAGCGGTACCGCACGCACCTCGTAGCCGCGGGCATTGCCGGCCGAACCAGTACGCGGCGACAGATTGCCCTGGATCGCCTGGTCGGTGGGGACGATGTTCCACTGGCCGCCGTTCCACACCGCGCGCGCATTGTTCCAGCCGAGCACCATCTCCAGCAGCGAGAACGCCTGCGCCGGATTCACGCCGTGCGGCGTGGCGAAAGTGACGGTGCCCTGCACGCCGGGCGCAATCGTATAGTTCTGCTGCAGCAGGTCACCCAGGATCGCCTTGACCACTGCGTGCAGCGATTCGCCTTCGAAGTTGAAGGTCGCTTCGCCGCCGCCGCCAAACGCCGGGGGCGGCAGTGCGGCGGCGCGCTGGTTGATCACTTGGCCGGTGCCGCGGCTGATTCGTGCCGGTTCGCGCCGCGCGTTGTCGGCGCCGTTTCCGATCCCGGTATCCGGGGATCGGCCGGCCGTGCCAGGCATGGCTGTCGCCAGGGGTTCGGAACTGCGCTTCATCACCGGCGTGGCCGGCGTCACGCAACCTGCCAGCAGGGCAAGCAGTGCGACGGGAAGCAGGAACGTGTTGCGGAACGGAAAGTTCATGGGCTTGATCTTCTGCGGCAATCTAGTGGTCCTGGGATCCGGCCGACTGGGCTTCGGCGCGCATCTGTGCGCGCCTGGCCTCGATGCGACGGCGGATGGCTTCAATCTGTGCGTCTTGCGACGCAGGTGCTGGCTGCGTGGCGGCCGGCGCTGGCTGGATGGGCCGCACCGAATTGGTCGCGACCGGCGGGCGTGCGGCCTCTGGCGTGACCGACGCTGCAATGCTGCCGCGCGCGGCGTCGGCCGCATCGCCGGAGCTATCGCTGCCGGCGACTGGCTGCGCATTGGCCGCGCCATTGGCCGCGCCATTGGCTGCCTGCGCGGCCGGGCTGACGCCGAGTACGGTGGGTGGCGACCCGCCCTGCCCGTCATACACACGCAACACCAGGCTGCGCTGGCCAGCCGGGCCTTCGAGCACGGCAAGGCGCGGCTCAAGGCGCGCCAGGTGCCAGTTGCTGCCTTCCACGTTTTCCCCGACCTTCACCCGCCGGGTCGAGGCATCCTTGGCATCGGTCAGGATCGCCATCTGCAACCGCGGCGTGATCAGCACGCTGGTCAGCACGACATCGAGTTCGTCGGTACCGCCATCGGCAGCCGGCGCCAGGCTCTCGCGCCGATCCTGGTTGAGCAGCGGACGCTGGCCCACTTGCGCGTAGTCAGGCAAGGGTCCCAGGCGCGATGGCGTCGCGACCAGGGACACTTTTGGAATCGGCGGCGGCACGGCAACCAAGCCGGACTCCGACACGCGCGAACCGAGGCCGGCCAGGGCGAGCAGCAGGACCGACACCGCCCACAGGCAGACGGCGCCAATCAGCATGCTGGCGGGGCGCAAAGTATCAGCCACGGCGGGCGCTCCCGGCCTGCGGCGTGCGCAAGTAACCGTACAGGTCGAAGCTCACGTCCTGGCCGACGCCTTCGCTGGCGCCCTGCAGGTAGCTGCGCCGCGACAGCATGTCCAGGTTGTCGATGAACAACTGCGGGCTGCCGCCTTCCAGCGCATGCAGCACACCGGCGAGCTCGGTCATGCCGCAGCGCAGCCGGACCTGCACCAGCACGCGTTGATAGCGGTCCGGGCTTGGCGAATCGGTGGGCGTCTGCGCAGTGATCTGGCAGGCGTTCGGATTAGGACTGGCGCTGGCGACCACCTGCTGCAGGCGCTGTACCAGGCCGGCACTGGCCAGTTCGCGGCTGCCTTCGGGCAGGAAGCCCGGGTTGCGGGCTTCGAATTGCCGCACCTGCGACAGCCGTGCCTCGATCTGCGGGCGCTGCGCAACTTCGGCCAGCAACTGTCGCTCTTCGTCGCGCAAACCGGTGATGTCATCGCCCAGCGACAGCATCGGCGCGGTGAACCACCAGTGCACGAGCACGATGTAGGCGATCGCGATCGCCAGCAGCAGGCCACCGAGAATGCGCCAACGATCAGCGGGAAGCGGCGGCATCATTGGCCTCCTTTTCCTTGTCGCTGCCGACGACCACGGCGGTGAGCGTGAAGCGTTCCTTGCCCGTACGCGGATCAGTCTGCACCGAGCCGGTGAGGGTCGGCCGCCGGATCAGCGCTGACCCCTGCAGCAGGCCAACCAGGGCGGATGCCTGCTGGCTCTGCCCGATCAGCACGACGCTGCCTTCGCTGAACGTGACTTTTTCCAGATAGGTGCTGTCGGGAATGCGCGCGGTCAGGTCACTGAGCAACTCGAGCATGGTCGGTTGCCCGGCGCGTTTGCGGGCCAGGAAATTGGACGCGTCAACTGACGCCTTGAGTTCGCTGCGCAGGCGCCGGACCTGCTTGGCCTGCACGCGGGTCGCGGCGACACGCGCATCGGTTTCGGCAAAGGCATCCTGCCGGTTGCCGAGCGCCAGCCACATCGAGGAAAACAGCGCGACGATGGCGACGACGGCGAGCCAGCGGTTGAGGCTGCGCGCGCGATTCCGGCGCAGCGTGCGTCCGGGCGTGGGCAGCAGGTTGACGCCCAGGCGATGGCCTTGTTCGTCCACGGCATCCACGCCAGCCAATCCCTCGGCGAGCGGACCCAGGCGCGCAAGCGCAGCCTGCAGGCGCGTGTTCGGCAGCACCACCAGTTCGACTTTCAGTTGCCGGCTTGCGGCATCGCGGGCAAGCACGCGCGCTTCGAAGCTGACCTGCTCCGGCGCAAACGGCGTCTGCCGGTCGATCTCGTGCACCATCACGTCGCGCAGCCGCGCTTCCGCCGTGGCGGGCACCGCCAGCACCGGACGCAGGGTCTGGCCGGCGTCGAGCAACAGCCAGCGCGGCACGCTCGACGAGGATTCATCGAGCCGAAGCCGCAGCTGCTCGAGCAAGGCGGGATCGCCCAGTGGCAGCGTCCCGATCGGGTGGCTGCCGCTGTCGTCGAGCGCATGCAACTGCAATTGCGCCCCATCCAGGCCGATCAGCAGGCGACGATCACCGGCGCCCAATTGGCGACGCAGTGCGACCGGCAGCAACGACAGCACTGCCTCGCCCGCTCGGCGCAGCCACTCCGGCAGCGGACTGTCGAGATAGCGCAGGCGCAGGGGTTCGAAGGCTCCGAACACGGTGTCGCTTGCAGGCATCAGTCGGTCTCTCCAACACGCCAGGACAGGGGCAGGTACATCTGCCCGGAACCGCCGCCCCCGCCGATGCGAATGACGGCCTGGATCCTGACCCGCGTGCCGTCCGCACGGGTTGCTTGGCTGGAAATACTATACGTGCCTGTCCCCTGCGCTGCGAGGGTGGCCAGCTGGCCCGGCAACGCGGTCGGCTGCCCGGGCTCGACGTCGCCGCGTTGCACCAGCACTTCGGCGATCTGTTCGGGCGACATTCCCAGCGCCTGCAACACGGGGCGCGCCGCGAAGGCAGGTGTTGGCCGCGCCTGCCCGGTGTAGATGGTCAGGTAGGGACGGGCGCGCTCGAAGGTCGCCGCATCCATGCCAAGTACCTGGCGCAGCTCGCCCACGGTGTCGAAAGGGCGGTCCTTGGCGCCATAGGGCAAGCCGGCGCGCGCGTAGTCGGGATCTTCCGCGCCGCCTTCTCCCGCCACCAGGTTGTCGGCGTCGCGCCAGTCCGTGATCGCGCCAGCGAGTGCGCGGGCGCGGTCGGGATCGATCGCCAGCGCGATGAACAGGCCGCTGAGGACATCCGGCGGCGCCGCGTTCAAGTCCACCTTCGCGGACTCGTCCACGGCGCGCACTTCGACCGTGTAGCCAGCGAACGGAAAACGCTGGGGTCGGCCATCGGGCAACCAGCGGGTCGGCAGGTCGCCGCCCTGCAGGTGCACGGCCGCGACTTCGAGCCCGGCCTCGGCGGCGTAGCGCGCCGCGGTCGATCGTGCCAGCGTCCTGCCCTGCAGTCCCTCGGTACGCGCAGTAATGGCGAACAACGTGACCATGCCGGTCAGCAGGACCACCGCCCACAGTACGATCAGCAGGGCAGCACCACGATGGCGATGGGCGCGCCGGCGCATGACGCGAAGGTTCATCGCGTCACCTCCTGCGCCTGTTGTACCAGGGGCACGGGAAGCGCCGACAGCCGCGTCGCCGCGACGAACTCCGGCCAGCGTCGAGCATCCACGAAACGGACGCGCAGGCGCACCAGGGGAGGCAGCTGCGCGGACTGGGTCCAGTTGCCCCAGCCAGCGAGTTGGCCCTGCGGGTCCAGGGTCTGCGCCTCGAAGCTCGCGTCAGCGATGCCATCAAGCAGGACCAGCGGTGCGCGATCCACCTGCGCCGGACCATCCGGCGTCAGCATGCGGCCCTGGAACAGCAGGCGCTGGCCGTCCGGACCGTCGACCAGTTCGAAGCTCTGGAAATATGGGCCGCCACGCGACAGGTAGCCGGGCATGCTGGCCACCAGTTCGAGCTTGCGCGGCTCGACCCGGAAGTAAGTCGCCTCGCCAGACTCGGCGTCGAATTCAAATCCGATCGGCAGCGCCGTGTTTACCTGTGTGCGCAGGAATCCCTGCACGGCGCGCAAGCGCTCATGTCGCTGTGCGCTTGCTTCGGCGCCCGAGGTCGCGCGCGCGGTGCCGCGCAGGATGCCGAAGGCAAGCGCCATGCCGACCGCCAGCAGGCTGGTGGCCAGCACGACTTCAAGCAAGGTGAAGCCGCGGGCGCGTGTGCTCAAGGCAGCAACACCTGTTGCGTGGCGGCCCGTGCCCGCAAGGTTGAAAGCGAAAGCTGCTGCGTCGGCCGATCGCCCCAGCGCACCACCAGGGACACGCGGAAGAATGTCGCCAGGGGCTGGCCGGATATCGGCGCTGGACCGGCCGCCTGTGCTGTGGGCGGCGCCGGCACGGGATCATCCACCTGCGCGATCTGCAACCGGTAGTGGTAGCGCCCCGAGTCGAACTCGCCGTCGCGCGACCCGGGCGCGATCGGCTCCAGTATGCCGATGCCATCAAGCAGGCTTTGCGCGTACAGGCTGGCCTCGGTCTCGCTGCGCGCACGCGCGACCTGTCCGAGGCCGCCGGACAACATGCCCAGCAGCAGTCCTGCCGCTGCGGCCAGGATGACGAAGGCCAGCAACACCTCGATCAGGGTGAAGCCGCGTGCCGGCCGCATCATCGCTCGGCGCCGGCGCGGGTCACGCGGACTTCGCCGGTGAGCCATTCAATATCAATCTGCCAGGCCGCGCGATCGCGTCGCAGCACGAAGCGCCCACCCGTCGCGGCGCCCTCGGGGAAAAATCGGACCACCGCAGTCTGGTCACCTTCCTGCTCACCCTTCGCCGCGGTCGCGACGACCTGGATCGAAGCAGGCACCTCGCCATGGTGTCGATCGGGCGCGCGCCAGGCGCGGGTGCGCGTGTCGAGTACGAACACCTGCGCGGTCCCGGTGGAAATGGCCCGCGCCCGGGTATAGCGCAACTGCGCGGCGATTTCCCTGGTGGCGCGCTGCAATTGTTGCGCCGGCAGGTTGCGCGACACCACCGACGCGGCGAGCGCGCTGATCGCGGCGAACAGCACGACCACCACGATCATCTCGAGCAAGGTGAAGCCGCGCGCGGCGCGCATGGGCAGGGGTCGCGGCGCGATCAGGGCGTCGGCGCGACCAGGTCCTTGTCGGCGCCGTCGCCGCCGGGCTTGCCATCGGCACCCAGGCTGCGCAACTCGAAGCCATTGTCGCCACTGGCGCTGTAGCTGATGTCGCGGTGCCAGGGATCCTTGAGATCGTTCGCTTTGGCATAAGGCCCAAGCCAGCCGTCGGCGTCACCAGGCGCGGCGAGCAGTTGCTGCAACGATTCCGGATAGCGGCCCACGTCGCTCTGGTACTGGTCCACTTCGTTGGCGAGGTTCTGCATCTGGGTCTTGGCCAGGTTCCACTGCGCGCGCTTCTGGTTGCTGATGATCTTGCCGCCGACCAGCGCGGCGATCGCGGCGATCAGTGCAATCACGGCGATCATTTCAATCAGGGTGAAACCCTGGGCACGGCGGTTGCGGGGCATCGTCTTCATCCGAGGTTTCCTGTCATGTCGTAGATCGGCAGCAGCACCGAAAGAATCACCGCACCAACCACGGCCGTCATCGCCAATGTCAACGCCGGCACCATCACCGCCAGCAGCCGGTCGATCGCATTGCGTGTTTCGATATCGAAGGTGTCGGCCACCTTCAACAGCATGGTGTCGAGCTCGCCCGACTCTTCACCGACCTGGATCATCTGCACGGCCAGGCGCGGATACACTTTCTGCCGGCCGAGCGCATAGCCAAGCCCCGAGCCCGACTTCACCTCGGTCGCGGCTTCGTCGAGCGCATTGGCCAGCACCCGGTTGGACAGGACATTGCGGCTGAGGTTCAAGGCGCTCATCAGCGGCACGCCATTGCCGACCAGGGTGCCGAGCGTGCGCGCCAGGCGCGCCGTGTCCAGGCGTGCGACCAGGCTGCCGGTCAGCTTCCACTGCAACAGGCGCTCGTCCATGCGCAGCCGCCATGTGGGATCGGCGATGCGGCCGTTCAGCCACCACGCCAGCACCAGCGCGACCGCCAGCAGCAGTGGCCAGCCCTTGCGGATTCCGTTGCTGGCCGCCATCACTGCGCGGGTGTACCAGGCCAGGTCGGCATTCAGGCTGACGAAGACTTCCTGGAACTGCGGCACCACGGCGGTGAGCAGGAACAAAATGGAGGCGCCGACCAGCACAACAAGAATGACCGGATAGATCAGCGCGTTCACCACCCGCGCGCGCAGTTCGCGACTACGCTCAAGGTAATCCGCCAGCCTGCGCAGCGCGCCATCGAGTCCGCCACCGGATTCACCGGCACGCACCAGGTTGACGTACAGGCGCGAGAACAGGCCGTGCTGCTGTTCCAGCGCGGTGGACAGCGGTGCGCCGCCGCGGACCGCCTCGCGGATACGCTCGATCACCTTGCGCGCTTCGATTGTCTCGGGCAGCTCGAGCAGGATGCCAAGCGCGCGATCAAGCGGTTGCCCGGCGCCAAGCAGCGTCGCCAGTTGCTGGGTGAATTGCAGGATCTGTTCGTTGCCCAGCGTCTTGCGCTGGCCGAGTTTGGAGAAGCTGAAGCCTTCGCCGCCCTCCTCCGCACGCCGCGCCTCGACAGGCAGGTAACCCTGGTCCTGCAGCTTGGCGATCACTTCGTCCGCGCTGCCCGCTTCCATCTGGCCGTCGAGTGCTTCGCCGGCGGCGCTGAGCGCCTTGTAGCGGAACAGCGCCATCGGGTCAGGCTTCCTGGGTAACGCGCAGGACTTCCTCGAGGGTGGTGATGCCCTGCATCGCCTTCACCAGGCCGTCTTCGTACATGGTGCGCATGCCGGAGGCGCGCGCGGCCTCTTCCAGCTCGGCCATGCCCGCATGCTGCATCACCATCCGGCGCAAGGTGTCGTTCATCACCAGGAATTCCATGATCGTGCCGCGGCCCAGGTAACCGGTCAGCGACAGCGGCGACGGCTTCGGCCGCCACAGGTAAATGGTGCCCTCGGGCTGGAAGCGGCGCAGGCCGAATTCCTCGATGACTTCCGGCGGCGCTTCATAACGCTCGGCGTGGGTCGGTTCCAGGCGGCGCACCAGGCGCTGCGCGAGGATGCCGTTGATGGTGGAGGTGAGCAGGTAATCCTCCACGCCCATGTCCATCAGGCGGGTGATGCCGCCGGCGGAGTTGTTGGTATGCAGCGTCGAAAGCACCAGATGCCCGGTCAGCGCCGACTGGATGGCGATGCGCGAAGTTTCGACGTCGCGCATTTCGCCGATCATGATGATGTCCGGATCCTGGCGGACGATGCTGCGCAGCGCGTGGGCGAAATCCAACCCGATCTGCGGCTTGACCTGGATCTGGTTGATGCCCTCGATCTGGTATTCGACCGGGTCCTCGACCGTGATGATCTTGACGTCCGGGGTATTGAGCTGGCTGAGCGCTGCGTACAGCGTGGTGGTCTTGCCTGAACCGGTCGGGCCAGTCACCAGCAGGATGCCGTGCGGCTGCTCGAGCACGTCGATGAAGCTCTGCAGGAATTCGTCGGTGAAGCCGAGCGCGCGGAAATCCAGCACCACCGACTCGCGATCGAGCAGGCGCATCACCACGCTTTCGCCGTGCGCGGTCGGCACCGAGCTCACGCGCAGGTCCAGCTCCTTGCCCTGCACCCGCACCATGATCCGGCCGTCCTGCGGCAGGCGGCGCTCGGCGATGTTGAGCTTGGCCATGATCTTGATGCGCGAGATCACCGCTGCAGTCAGGTTGGCTGGCGGCGATTCGGCTTCCTCCAGCACCCCATCCACGCGGTAGCGCACCTTCAGGCGATTCTCGAACGGCTCGATATGGATATCCGAGGCGCGAAGTTCCACCGCGCGCTGGATCACCAGGTTCACCAGCCGGATGACCGGCGCTTCGGAGGCGAGGTCGCGCAGATGCTCGACATCGTCTTCGTCGCCGGCAGTGTCATCGCCGATGTTCTCGACAATCGTGCCCATGGCGCTGCGGCCCTGGCCGTAGTAGCGCTCGATCAGGTCGGCGATTTCCGAGCGCAGCCCGACTTTCACCCGGATCGCACGACCGGTCGCGAGCTGCACGGCTTGGGCGGCATAGGGGTCCTGCGGATCGGCCACCAGCAGGTCCAGGCCGAATGGATCCTCACCAACCGGAACCACCGCCTGCTGCTTGAGAAAGCGAAGGGTCAGCGGCAGGTTTTCGGGCGGCGAGTCGGGGCAGTCCTTGGACGACAGCAAGGGCAGGTCCAGCACCTCGCTCGCCGCCTCGGCCATGTCCCGCTCCGACACCAGGCCGAGCCGGACCAGCAGGGCGCCCAGGGAACCGCCGGCGTCCGCCTGCAGGCGCTGGGCCCGCGCCAGGTCAACGTCTTTCAGTCGCCCGCGCGCAAGCAAGGTGGCGGCAATGCGCTGGTCGGCATCGGCGGTGGCATTGGCAGTGGTGTTCGGGCTGGCGACAGCGATCATGCGTGGGTCCGGGCTGGTTCTGGCGCAGGTCTGCCCAACTTTAGCAGTTTGGCCCGGTGCGTCGCGCCCGTT
>JBBRZU010000067.1:0-14253 GCA_038236425.1 Lysobacterales bacterium | reverse complement strand
TCGTCCGGGTGTTGCTCCAGATGCTGGTCGCCCAGGCGCAATTGCTTGCGGTACATCGCCATGGCTTCTTCCGGGCGGCCAAGTGCCTTCAGCGACAGGCCGAGGAAATTCGGGATCTGGTAGTCGTCCGGTCGCAGTACGGCGGCGCGCTCGAACAGCTTGATGGCTTCCACGAACTTGCCCTGCGACAGTTTGGCCTGGCCATACCAGTAGAAGGCCTCGAACAACTGCGGTCCCAGCTTGACGGCCTGTTCGAACTCCACTTCGGCTTCATCGAAGCGCTTGCTCAGTGAGATCGCCAGGCCACGCGACAAGTGCGCCTCGGCGAGGTCCGGCTCCAGCTCAAGCGCACGGCTGCTGGCGGCATCGGCCTGCCGCAAGTTGAATTCGCGCGCGTCGAAGTAGGTGTAGAGCTGGGAATAGCAGTCGGCCACGCCGGCATGGGCGAGGGCATAGTTCGGGTCGACCTCGATCGCCTTGTTGAACATCAGCCGCGCCTGTTCGAGGCTCGAACGGCGCAACTGGTGGAAATGCTGGCGACCGCGCAGGTAGTAGTCATAGGCCTCGACATTGGCCGCGCGCGGGCGCTCGATCTGCTTTTTCTCGCCCTCGCTCAGGATCACCCGCAGCGCCTTCACGATTGCCTGCGAGATGTCGTCCTGGATCTCGAAGACGTCTTCCATCTCGCGGTCATAGCGCTCTGACCACAATTGATAGCCGTCGGCCACATTGATCAACTGGGCGGTGATGCGCAGCCGGTTGCCGATCTTGCGCACGCTGCCTTCAAGCACCGTGGACACCTTGAGCTTCTTGCCGATCTCGCTGATGTCCTCGTTCCTGCCCTTGAACGCAAACGACGAGGTACGCGAGGCCACGCGTAGCGCCTGTATTTTGGACAGCGCGTTGATGATCTCCTCGGCCATGCCGTCGGTGAAGTATTCGCTGTCGGCGTCGGTGCTCATGTTGGCGAAGGGCAGCACGGCGACGGACTTGGCCGCCGATACCACCGAAGGAAGTGCAATGGTCTGGCTCGGCGTACTCATGCTGGTGGAGATCAGTGCCTGGGCAAACTGGCCCGCCGTTGCGAAACGCCCCGTCGGTTCCAAGGACATCGCGCGAGCGACAGCGCGCTCGACAGCTTCAGGGACATTCGCGCGCACCGCACGTAAGGGCCGCGCAGTTTCAGTAAAACGCTTCGACATCATCCCCTGCGGCGTGGCAGCAGTGAAAGGCCGCTCACCGGTGAGCATTTCGTACAGCACACAGGCCAGGCTGTACTGGTCACTGCGACCGTCGAGGTTCACTTCGCCCGCTGCCTGCTCGGGGCTGACATAGGCGGGAGTGCCGACCACCATGCCAGTCTGCGTCAGCGTGGCGGTAGTGAGCGCGCTGGCGGCCTTGGCGATGCCGAAGTCCATCACCATCGCCTCGCCTTCGTACAACATGATGTTTTCGGGCTTGATGTCGCGGTGCACGATGCCCTGGCGGCTGGCGTAGTCGATCGCCGCGGCAATGGCGCGCGCGTGGTGCACGGCTTCCTCGATGCTGAGCTGCTGCTCGCGATCGAGCCGTTCGCGCAGCGATTCGCCCTCGACGTAGGGCATGACGTAGTACAGCAGTTTGTCCAGGCTGCCGGAATCAAACAGCGGCAGGATATGCGGATGGCTCAGCCGCGCTGCGACTTCGATTTCCTGCAGGAAGCGCTCGGCGCCCATGCTTGCCGCCAGTTCTGGATGCAGGACCTTGATCGCGACTGCGCGCCGGTGCTTGCAGTCCTGGGCCAGGAACACCGAGGACATGCCGCCGCGGCCCAGTTCCCGGTCAATGGTGTACGAGCCCTCCAATGCGGAGCGCAGGGTTTCGATCGGAAGTGCAGCCGGCTGTGCCATTTACATTGCCCTCAACAAGGCCAGATAGCGCGGTTCGGAACGGATGGCGTCGAGGTCGCTGTCGTGCTGCAGCCAGTCCTTGTCGCCCCAGCCTTTGCTCACCGCTTGCTCCAGTGCGTCAAGGCATTCGTCTATCTTGCCAAGTACACCGTAGGTGCAGGCCACGTTGTACAGCAGCATCGGATCTTCCGGGTCCACTGCCATGGCGCGCGCGGCATATTCGGTGGCACGGGTCGGGTCGTTGATGACCGCGCGGGCGGTTGCGCCGAGGATCAAGGCGCGAGCATCGTCCGGATTCAGCTCCAAGTGCTGTTCGACAAGCTTGGCGGCGCGACGGTTGGCGGCCTCGGCTTCGTTCTCCCGTCCGAGCGACTTCAGTGCCTGGCTTTGCAGGCGCGGAATCTCGTAATCTTCGGGCCGCAGCGCAATGGCGCGGTCGAACAGCCGGATCACCTCTTCATAGTTGCCCTGCGACAGATGCATACGCGCAAACCAGGAGACCGCATCGAACAGCTTCGGATCAAGCTCGATTGCGATCTCGAATTCGCGCTTGGCTTCCTCGAAGTTCTTGCTCAGCGAAACCGCGATACCTCGCGACAAGTGCGCCTCTGCGAGGTCAGGGGCAAGCTCCAGCGCCCGATTGCTGGCGATATCGGCCTGCCGCAGGTGGAAGTCCCGTGCGTCAAAGTACGTGTACAGAAGCGAATAGCAGTCCGACACGCCAGCATAGGCGAGCGCGTACTCCGGATCGATCTCGATCGCCTTGTTGAACATCTGCCGCGCGTAGTCCAGGCTCTTGCGCCGATGCTGGTGGAAGTACTGCCGACCGCGCAGGTAGTAGTCATACGCCTCGACATTGACCGCGCGCACTTTCTCGATCTGCTTCTTCTCGCCCTCGCTCAGGATCACCCGAAGCGCCTTGACGATCGCCTGCGAGATATCGTCCTGGATCGCGAACACATCCTCCATCTCGCGGTCGTAGCGCTCGGACCACAGGTGGTACCCGTCGGCCACATTTACAAGTTGCGCGGTGATGCGCAGCTTGTTGCCCATCCGCCGCACACTGCCTTCCAGCACGGTGGAGACCTTCAGCTTCTTGCCGATTTCACCGATGTCCTCGTTGCGGCCCTTGAAGGCGAACGACGACGTACGCGAGGCTACACGCAGCGCCTGGATCTTGGTCAGCGCGTTGATGATTTCCTCGGCCATGCCGTCACTGAAGGCGTCGGTCTCTTCGTCCGTACTGCGGTTGGCGAACGGTAATACCGCCACCGATTTGGCCATGGACACCGGTGGCTGCGGCAGGACGGTGGTGTCGTTGGGCGTGCTCAGGCTGCCTGATACCAATGCCTGGCCGAACTGCCCGGTCGAGTTGAAGCGCGCGTTCGGCTCCATGGCCATGGCCTTGATGACGGCGCGCTCGATGGTTTCAGGCACGGCGGAACGCAGGTCGCGCACTGGCCGCGGCTTCTCGGTGAAGCGCTTGGTCATCACCGCCTGCGGCGTGGCGCCACTGAAAGGCCGCTCGCCAGTCAGCATCTCGTACATCATGCAGCCAAGGCTGTACTGGTCGCTGCGACCATCCAGATTCAAGTCGCCGGCGGCCTGTTCGGGGCTGACGTAGGCGGGCGTGCCGACCATCATCCCTGTCTGGGTCAATGTTTCGGAACCGACGCCGCTCATGGCCTTGGCGATGCCGAAGTCCATGACCATCGCTTCGCCCTCGTACAGCATCACGTTTTCCGGCTTGATATCGCGATGCACGACGCCCTGCCGGTTGGCGTAGTCGAGCGCCGATGCAATCGCGCGGCCGTGGTGCACGGCCTCGTCGATGGACATCAGTTGTTCGCGGTCCAGGCGCTCGCGCAGCGATTCCCCTTCGACGTAGGGCATGACGTAGTACAGCATGCCGTCCAGATTTCCGGAGTCGTAGAGACCAAGGATATGCGGATGGTTCAGCCGCGCGGCCAACTGGATTTCCTGCAGGAAGCGTTCCGGGCCGACGCTCGCAGCCAGTTCGGGA
Source organism: Lysobacterales bacterium (assembly GCA_038236425.1). GTDB lineage: Bacteria > Pseudomonadota > Gammaproteobacteria > Xanthomonadales > Xanthomonadaceae > Arenimonas. Next base: position 10,341 of record JBBRZU010000067.1, on the reverse strand, counting down.
TGCAGGACTTTGATCGCGACGGAGCGGCCGTGCTTGCAGTCCTGCGCCAGGAACACCGCGGACATGCCGCCGCGGCCGAGCTCGCGGTCAACTGTGTAGGCCCCATCGAGTGCATTGCGCAGTCGATCGATCGGCAGGATGGGCGCTGCGCTCATGCTTACATCGCTCTCAGCAGTTTTTCATAACGCGGGTCGTTGCGGATCGGGTCCAGATCGCTGTCGTGCTCCAGCCAGCTCTTGTCGCCCCAGCCGTTGGCCACCGAGCGTTCAAGCGCGTCGAGCGCTTCGGAAACCTTGTGGGAGCAGGCGAGCATGCAGGCGGCGTTATAGAGCATGCGGGGGTCGTCGGGGTCCACAGCCATGGCGCGGTTCGCGTAGTCGATCGCGCGCTCTTGGTCACCGACGGTCGCGTAGAGCGCAGCCGCAGTCATCAAGGCGCGCGAGTCTTCCGGGTGCAGCTCCAGGAAACGTTCGACCAACACGATATGCCGGCGGCAAACATCCAGGCACTCGGCCTCGCGTCCCAGCGAGCGCAGGGCCTGGGCAATGAACTTGCCGGGCAGGTAGTCGTCCGGCCGCACTTGCGCCGCGCGCTCGAACAGGCTGATCGCATGCTCGTACAGTCCATGCGAGAGCTCATTGCGGCCGTACCAGAACAGCGCATCAAAGGACTTCGGATCCAGTGCAATGGCGCGCTCGAATTCCTGCCTGGCTTCTTCGAAGCGCTTGCTCAGCGACACGGCCATGCCGCGCGCCAAATGCGCCTCAGCCAGGTCTGGCTCCAGCGCCAGCGCCTTGCTGCTGGCTGCCTCAGCCTGGCGCAGGTTGTACTCGCGCGAGTCGAATCGACCGTAGAGCTCGGAGTAGCACAACGCGAGCGCCGCATGGGCCAGGGCATACCCGGGGTCCAGTGCAATCGCCTTGTCGAACATCTGCTGTGCGTGGTCCATGCTGCGGCGACGCATCTGGTGGAAGCTCTGGCGGCCACGCAGGTAAAACTCGTAAGCCTCGAGGTTGACCGCGCGCGCCTTCTCGATCTGTTTTTTCTCGTCTTCGCTCAGGATCACGCGCAGCGCCTTGACGATGGCCTGCGAGATATCGTCCTGGATGGCGAATACATCCTCGGCGTCGCGATCGTAGCGTTCCGACCACAGGTGGTAGCCATCAGCCACGTTCACCAGCTGCGCTGTGATGCGCAACTTGTTGCCCATCTTGCGCACGCTGCCTTCGAGCACGGTCGAGACTTTGAGCTTGCGGCCGATCTCTCCGATGTCTTCATTTTTCCCTTTGAAGGCGAACGACGAAGTACGCGAGGCCACCCGCAGCGCCTGGATTTTAGACAGCGCGTTGATGATTTCTTCCGCCATGCCATCGGTGAAGTATTCATTCTCCGGATCGTTGCTCATGTTGGCGAATGGCAGCACCGCGACGGATTTGGCAGCGGAGACCACGGGTGTCGGAATGACCATCGTGTCAAACGGCGTACTCATGCTGCCCGAGGCCAGCGCCTGGCCAAATTGCCCGGTGGTAGCGAAGCGCATCGCAGCGTCGATGGCCATGGCCTTGGACACCGCGCGTTCCAGCCCATCCGGCACCGCCGAGCGGATCGCGCGCATCGAACGCGCGGTTTCGGTCAGGCGGCGGGTCATGACAGCCTGTGGATTGCTGCCAGTGAAGGGGCGCTCGCCGGTGAGCATTTCGTAGAGCATGCAGGCCAAGCTGTATTGGTCGCTGCGGCCATCGATGCTTTCGACGCCAGCGGCCTGCTCGGGACTGACGTAGGCGGGCGTACCCACCATCATCCCGGTCTGCGTCAGCGTCTCGGAGCCGGCCGAGCTGACGGCCTTTGCGATGCCGAAGTCCATCACCATGGCCTCGCCTTCGTACAGCATCACGTTCTCGGGTTTGATGTCCCGATGCACCACGCCCTGGCGATTGGCATAATCCAGCGCCGAGGCGATCGCCTGGCCGTGCTTGATGGTTTCCTCGACGCTCAACTGGCGCTCGCGGTCGAGGCGTTCGCGCAGCGACTCACCTTCGACATAGGGCATCACGTAGAACAGCATGCCGTCGGCGTTGCCGGAGTCGAACAGCGGCAGGATGTGTGGGTGGCTGAGCCGCGCTGCCAGCTTGATTTCCTGCAGGAAGCGATCAGGCCCGAGGCTGGCGGCCAGGTCCGGATGCAGCACCTTGATCGCCACGAAGCGGTCGTGCCGACAGTCCTGCGCCAGGTACACCGAGGACATCCCACCGCGGCCCAGTTCGCGGTCGATGGTGTAGGAATTTTCCAGCGCAGTTCGCAGGCGGTCGATCGGCAGTGCTGGGACGTGCGACATCAGACAAAATCCTTCAGTGCGTTACGTGGCTGGTGCGTGACGTGGCTGGTGCCTTACATGGCCTCGAGCAAAGCTTTGAATCGCGGTTCGGCACGCACTGAATCCAGGTCGCTGTCGTGCTCGACCCAATCCTTGTCGCCCCAACCCTGGTTGACTGCTTTTTCCAGCGCGTCGATGCATTCCTTCTTGCGGTCCAGGATGCCGAACGCGCAGGCGACGTTGTACAGCACCATCGGATCTTCCGGATCCACGGCCATTGCGCGCGCCGCGTAATAGGCCGAGCGTTCCTCGTCGCCGACATTTGCAGCCGCGCTCGCGCCCATGATGCAGGCGCGGGCGTCATCGGGATGCTGCTCGAGGTGGTGCGCGATCAACTTGGCCTGGCGACGGTAATAGACCTGTGCCTCTTCGTGCTTGCCGAGCGACTTCAGCGCCAGGCCAACGAAGGCCAGGCATTGGTAGTCCTCGGGGCGCAGCACCGTCGCGCGCTCGCCCAGGCGAAAGGCTTCCTCGTACTTGCCCTGCGACAGCTTGGCTTGGGCGTAGTGGTAGGGCGCTTCGAACAGGTTCGGGTCCAGCCGCATCGCTTCCTCGAACTCCGCCGAGGCCTCGTCGTAGCGCTTGCTCAACGAAGTGGCGATGCCCTTGGCAACATGCGCCTCGGCCAGGTCCGGCTCCAGTTCCAGTGCCTTGCTGCTGGCGGCGATGGCCTGGCGCAGGTTGAAATCCCTCGCATCGAAGAAGCTGTACAGCATCGAATGACAATTGGCGACGCCGGCATGGGCGCGTGCATAGGTCGGATCGATCTCGATCGCCTTGTTGAACATCTGCCGTGCGTATTCCAGGCTCTTGCGACGTAGCTGGTGCACGTGCTGCATACCACGCAGGTAAAAGTCGTAGGCTTCGATATTGACCGCGCGCGCTTTCTCGATCTGCTTTTTCTCGTCGTCGCTCAGGATCAGCCGCAGAGCCTTGACGATGGCCTGCGAGATGTCGTCCTGGATTGCAAACACATCCTCCATCTCGCGGTCATAGCGCTCCGACCACAGCTGATATCCGTCGGCCACGTTGACCAACTGCGCGGTGATGCGCAGGCGGTTGCCCATCTTGCGCACGCTGCCTTCCAGCACCGTGGACACCTTCAGCTTTTTGCCGATCTCGCTGATGTCCTCGTTCTTGCCCTTGTAGGCGAACGACGAGGTGCGCGAGGCAACCCGCAAAGACTGCACCTTGGACAGGGCGTTGATGATTTCCTCGGCCATGCCATCGGTGAAATAGCCCTGGTCGAGTTCGGGGCTCATGTCGGCGAACGGCAGCACCGCTACCGATTTGGCCAGGGACACGGCGGCCTGCGGCATCACCACGGTATTGACCGGCGTGTGCTGCCCCGTGGTGGCCAGGGCCTGCGCGAACTGCGAGGAACTGTTGAAGCGCAGCGCCGGATCGGTGGCCATGGACTTGGATACCGCGCGCTCGACATGCTCGGGTATCGCGGCACGCACCGCGCGCAGCGGCCTTGCCGTTTCGGTAAAGCGTTTGGCCATCACCGCTTGCGCGGTCGGGCCACTGAAAGGACGCTCGCCGGTGAGCATTTCGTACAGCATGCAGCCCAGGCTGTACTGGTCGCTGCGGCCGTCGAGATTGGTTTCGCCGGCGGCCTGTTCGGGGCTGACATAGGCCGGCGTGCCGACCATCATCCCGGTTTGCGTCATGGTCTCGGACCCTGCGGCGCTCAGCGCTTTGGCAATGCCGAAATCCATGACCATGGCTTCGCCTTCGTACAACATCACGTTCTCGGGCTTGATGTCCCGGTGCACGATGCCATGGCGGTTGGCGTAGTCGAGCGCGGAAGCAATTGCGCGGCCGTGGTGGATGGCTTCTTCGATGCCGAGTTGCTGCTCGCGGTCCAGCCGCTCGCGCAGGGATTCGCCTTCGACATAGGGCATGACGTAATACAGCATGCCGTCGGCATTGCCGGAGTCGAACAGCGGCAGGATGTGCGGATGATTGAGCTTGGCCGCGAGTTTGATCTCTTGCAGGAAGCGATCAGGGCCAAGGCTGGCCGCAAGCTCGGGATGCAGCACTTTGATCGCGACAGCGCGATCGTGCTTGCAATCCTGTGCGAGGAACACTGCCGACATGCCGCCACGACCCAGTTCCCGGTCGATGACGTAAGCCTGGTCCAGCGACTCGCGGAGTCGCTCGATCGGCAGTCCTGGGATTTGCTGCATGCGCACCCCCTCGCGGCGGAAGCCCAATGCTATCAGCATCCGCGCGGCGCTTCAGGCGCGGCCCGCGGACTCGCGCAGCGCGAACCGGCGGATGGCAGGCCGCGACTAGTAGCGTTGAACTAGGCGGTCACGCAGGCTTGAGCAGCGCTGCCAAGGTGGCAGTCCGCGGCAGGATCCGGGCGAAATAAGCGGCGGCATCGCGCACGTGCGGATTGTCGGCCGCTGCGCCGGCCTGGGCCGCCGCGCGGGCATGCCAGTAGGCGAGGGCGACGTAGCCGGAATAGAACAGGAAATCGACCGCGCATTCGCCGACCACCTCCGGATCGCTGCCGGCCCGGCGGGCGATGTCCATGGTCAGCTCGCCCCAGCGCTTGGTGGCTTCGGCCAGCGGCAGCACAAAGGAATGCATCTCGACATTGCCGGCCTGCTCTTCGCAGAATGCCTGGATCATGCCCAGGAACTGCCGCATGCCGACGCCCTGCAGTTGCAGGATCTTGCGCCCGAGCAGGTCCATCGCCTGCACCTGGGTGGTGCCCTCGTAGATGGTGGTGATGCGTGCGTCGCGCGCGAGCTGCTCCATGCCGGTGTCGCGGATGTAACCGGCGCCGCCGAATACCTGCAGCGCGTCGGAGGTCACCTCGACCGACCATTCGGTCAGGCAGGCCTTCACGATTGGCGTCAGGAAGCCGAGCAGAGCCTCCGCGTTTGCCCGCTCGGTGTCGTCGCTGGTGCGCTCGATGATGTCCACCTGAAGCGCGGCGTGCAGGGCCAGCATCCGGCTGCCTTCGGTGAGCGTACGGCAGGTGGCGAGCAGCTTGCGCACCGGGCCATGCACATTGATCGGATCGGCCGGTTTGTCAGGGAATTTCGCGCCGGACAGGGCGCGGCCCTGCAGGCGCTCGCTGGCGTAGTGCTCGGCGTTCTGGGTGGCGCGTTCCATCAGCCCCAGGCCTTGCAGGCCAACCGCCAGCCGCGCGGTATTCATCATGGTGAACATCGCGTTGAGGCCCTTGTTCGGTTGCCCGATCAGGTAGCCCTGGGCGCCGTCGAAGTTCATCACGCAGGTGGACGAGCCGTGGATGCCCATCTTGTGTTCGATCGATGCGCAGCGCAGCGCATTGCGCTCGCCCATCGCGCCGTCGCGGTCCACCTTGAACTTGGGCACGATGAACATGGAAATGCCCTTGGTACCGGCGGGCGCATCCGGTAGCCGCGCCAGCACCAGGTGGATGATGTTCGGGGTGAGGTCGTGTTCGCCGCCGGTGATATAGATCTTGGTGCCGCTGATGGCATAGGTACCATCGCCGGACGCGGAGGGCACGGCGCGGGTTCGCAGCATGCCAAGGTCGGTGCCGGCTTGTGGCTCGGTCAGGCACATGGTGCCGGTCCAGGTGCCGGCGATGATCGGTGCCAGGAAGGCGGCCTTCTGCCAGTCCTCGCCGTGGTGCTTGAGCGCCTCGATGGCGCCATGCGAGAGCAGCGAATAGTTGGCCCAGCCAAGATTGGCGCCGTCGAGCATTTCCTTGACCGCCGCGCCCAGGCTCTCGGGCATGTCCTGTCCACCCAAGGCCTCGGGTGCGGTCAGGCCGGTCCAGCCGCCATCCACGAACTTGTCATAGGCGGCGCGGAAGCCGGGCGGCGTGGTGACCTCGCCGGTGGCCTTGTCGTGGGCGCAGCCGATCTGGTCGCCGACTTCATAGAGCGGCGACAGCACGGTCTCGACGAAGCGGGCGGCCTCATCAAGGACGGCGTCCATGACATCGCGGGTGGCATTGGCCACGCCAAGCCGTGCGTATACCGCTTCGGCGCCGATGACATCGAACAGGGCAAATCGAATGGCGTCGGTCGGCGCCTTGTAACTGCTGGGCATCGGGTTTCCTTAGCGCATCACGCCGGGCAGGCCCGGCGCGGGATTGAGCGAGCTGTCAAACACGAAGGGATAGCTGCCCTTTGGTTCGACGGTGGTGATGGTGCCCTTGAGCGAGTAACGCTCGGACTGCCCGGCCGCGAGGGCGGATGCAATCGCCAACTTGGCGCCGAGGGCCGGGCGCAGTGAGGCCTGCACGACATCGGCAGACTCCGGGCCGATGCGGATGTTCGGGGAGATGTCCAGCGCGCCGGCATCCTGGCCACCGACCGTCAGCTGGGCTTGCATCGCGGTGAAAGTGGTCGGGATATTGCTGAAATTCTGCAGGCGCACGCTGAGTTGCCATTGGCCGTCTGTCCGGACCTGCAGTTGCTGGATGCTTGCGCGCGGCGGATTGACCACCTTCTTCGGGCCGGTCGAGCAGCCAGGGAGCAGGCTGGCGATGGCGCAGGCAAGCGCGATGGCCGACACAGTTTTCAAATGCATGGCTGACTCCGGTGTCACATTGCGTTTGAGCATAACAGTCGTGTCCGAAAAGTTGCCATGGCGCACCTTCATACTGAACTGATTAACGTTAAGCTGGCGGCGCCGTGAACGCCCCGACTTCCCCAATCTCCGCGTCCGAAATGGAACGCACAAGGATCCAGGCCTTCAAGGAGCTGCGCGGCCTGCTGTCCGAAGTGCTGGCCTCAGCCGTGGCCGACGAGGAAGTTCCGGAGGCATTCAAGAGCATCGGCAACTGGGAAAAGCTCATCACCCAGACCGAGCAGCGCCTGGCCGAGGGCTGGCGCGAGCGCTTCGAGGCCGACCCGCGCGCCAAGCGTGAGCGGCCCCAGGGGAAGGTGCTTGACCTGCTGCCGGAAGACGAGCAATTGCAACAGGTGTTGAGCGAACGCTTCGTCAATGAAGTGTCATACAACGTGCGCGATCCGCTCGACCAGTTGGACCGGCAGTTGGCGGCGTTGTCGGGCGACGGCTTTGACGACCGCAGCGCCAATCCGCTGTCACCGACAGCCTGGGCCGAAGGCCTGCGCGGCGGCATGCGCCTGATGAACTGCACGCAGGCCGAGCGTGACTGGCTGATGGAACGATTGGTCGAGTTGCTGACCGCGCGCATCGGCACGTTTTATTCGGGTCTCACCGCACGACTGCAGGCATCGGGTGTCGTCGCCCCCTCGCGCTATGGCCGCAGCGGGGGAGGGATGGCGCGTGCGTCCGGCGACAGCGTGGGTGGCGGCGCCGGCGGCGGAAATTCGCAGGAGTACCGGCCCGACCTGGTCGACCAGGTGACCCAGTCGCTGCCCACGGGCGACGGCGCGCCACCGCCGGTGGATGAAGGCAGTGCCGCGCTCGACCGATTGTTCGGGCTGTTGAGCGCGCGCCGCGGTCCGGAGCAGGTTGCCGGACAGTGGCCAGCTTATGGCATGCCCGCGGGCTATGGACCGCAGCCCGGCTACATGCCGATGCCTGGCGGTGGCGCGCCGGGGTACCCGCCCGGCTTTGTTCCGATGCAGGGCGTGCCAATGGCGCCGGGGTTCATGCCCTCCGGAATGCCGGGTGGCGGAATGCCGGGTGGTGGCTTTGCGATGCCTGGCGGTGGCATGCCTGCAACCGAAGGCGGAGCACCCGCGGCGCCGGTCGCGCCCTGGAGCCAGGCTGACATTTTCTCGATCCTGTCGTTGATGCAGGCCAACCAGAGTCCGGCGGCTGGCGCAGCGGTCGCACTGTCCCGGCTGCAGGAGGCGATGAGCGCAACCGCCTCGCAGCTCGGCCTGTCGGGCGCGGCGCAGCAGGCGATGCCTGCGCCCGCGCAGGATCTGCTCGAGCTGGTCAGCATGCTGTTCGAAGCGCTGCTTGATGGCCGCCGCCTGGACAAGAAGGCGCGCAGCCAGCTTTCGAGCCTCGTGGTGCCCTATGTGCGCGTGGCCATGCTGGATCGCCGCATGTTCATGCAGAGCAGTCATCCGGCGCGGCGCGTGCTCAATCAGTTGGTCGAGGCCTTCGAAACCGCCGGCCCGGATGTGCCCCAGTACGCGACGCTACGCGAGCTCGGGTTCACCACCATCGAGCGGATCTTGAGCGAGTTCAGCGATGAGTTGACCTTGTTCGAGTCCCTGGAAAAGGATTTGGCGAAGGAAATCGACATCTGCCACCGCCGCGCCGATCTGTCGGAGCGTCGGGCGGCAAAGGCCCAGGATGGCAAGGAACGACGCCAGGCCGCACGCGAATCGGTCGCCGAGTGGTTGAAATCCGCGATCGGCAGCCGGCGCCTGCCTCCGGCCTTGCTCGACTTCCTTTGCGGACGCTGGCAGCACCACCAGAACATCCTGCTGCTGCGCGAAGGCGAGGCCGGCGAAGGCGTGCAGGCGAACCGGAGCCTGCTGCGCGACCTGCTCAAGGCATTCGACAAATGCGACCTTGGCGACACCGCGGCCTTGCGCGGGCGGCTCGACCAGGTCGTGCACAGCTCCGGGCACTCGGTCGAATCGGTGGACGGCCTGCTGGCCGAACTCTCGCTTGCATTTTCGGTGCAGGCAGACGAAGAGCGCAACGCGAACCAGGTCGCCGCTGCCGAGGCAGCCCAGGCGGCGGCGCTTGCCTCGCTGGCGACGGCGCCCGCCGCAGATGGCGATTCCGCCGATGAGGCTGTGCCTGTCGTCACCGGGCAGGCCGAGCCGCTCCCGGCGGACATGGTCCAGCGTTACGTGGACGCACCGATTGGCGCCTGGCTGGATTTCGTGGGCGACGATGGCCGGGTCAGTTCCGCGCGCATCAGCTGGACCAGTCCGATCAGCGGCAAGCGGATCCTGAGCAATCGGCGCGGCCAACGCATCCTGGTGGCATCGCCGCAGGAGTTGGCGGCCATGGAACTGGAAGGCCGGTTGCGGCCGCGCCAGGCCGGGGCGGCATTCGATCTTGCGCTGAATGCGATCGCGGACAAACTCGAAGCGGCTGCAGGCACGCCCGGCTAGGGGAAGCGCGCTGGCTGGCCACTGCCCGATAGCGGGCGAGCAGCGGTCAGCGTTTGTTGCGGCGCTTCACATAGCGGGTGCCGAAGACCACATCCCAAAGCGCCGTGGTGACCCCGAAGTTGTGCTCGAGGTGATGGTGGTGCACGTGGTGGTGACCTGCCCAGCGCCGCACTTGCGGATTCCGGAACCGCATCCGATGGATCGCCGCATGGCACTCACCGTAGGCCAGGTAGCCGCAGCCGATGGCGCCGGTCAGCAACAGCGCCGCCGCGAGCGGCATCAGGGCATCGAACAGGCCGGCAAGCAGCATCAGCGCCACCGGGGGAATGAAGAAGGGCAGGGTGTCGGCACCGTTTGGATACTGGTGGTGGCGCAGGTGGCCGCGCTGCATGGCCTGGTCGGGGCCGTGGAACAGCCAGCGATGGAAGCTGTACTCGATCAAAGTGAACAGCAGCAGGCCTGACAGGAAGATCATCAGCGCGGGCACGGCGCGCAGGTCACGCATGGCGAGCGCGGCGCCGACCGGCACCACGGCCATGGTCAGGTCGCAGGCGAAGGCGGTGCGGCGGTTGAACTCGGTAGCTGACAGTCGCTCCAGCTGGTTCAACACGCTATCGGCCCAGCGAATTTCAAACGACATTTTGCGTCCCGCCGAGGTAAAGGGGCATGCCGCCGTGGGCGCCAGTGCGTAATACAAAGGAGCCTAGCATGCTGCGCTGCCGCAATAGACCCAATCACGGGCCGGCAGGTTCCCCGGGACAGCCCCGGCGGGCAAGGGAGCGTGCGCGTCTTCTCGGTTTCCGGCACGTCCTGTCCAATCCGTGCGCAGGTTTCTCTGGCGGACTTGCCGTGGGTCTGGCTAGAATGCACGCGCCGCCCCCCGGCAGCCCCCAGCCGCCCCCGAGGCCAGAACGTGCTCAAGACCCTGTTTGCCCC
>JBBRZU010000066.1:0-14458 GCA_038236425.1 Lysobacterales bacterium | reverse complement strand
TGCCGGCGCACCCGCGTCCTCGGCATTGCGCGCGGCTTGCGCGGTGGCATCGGCGCTCAGCACGATGACCGGGGTGATCGGACCGCCGGCCTGCATGTAGCGCAACTGGCGGATCACATCCAGCCCGCTGAAGCGCGGCATGTGCATGTCCACGATCGCAAGGTCGAAGTCCTCGACTTCCAGGATGTCGAGCGCCTGCTCGCCATCGCAGGCCTGCCGGGTCTTGTGGCCGGCGCGCTCGAGCATGCGGCACAGCACCAGGCGATTGGTCGGCTGGTCATCGGCGACCAGGACGCGCAGCGGGCGCATCCTCGCCTTGTGCCGGACAAAGGGATCGTCGAAGGAAACCACGTTGTTGCTGGCAGCCGCATCGGCCGCAACCACATTGTCCTGGGCACGCATCGGCACATCCACCCAGAAGTGGCTGCCGCCGCCCGGGTTGTCCTCCAGGCCGATTTGCCCGCCCAGCAGTTGGGTCAGGGTCTTGGCGATCGTGGTGCCCAGGCCGGAGCCACCGTAGCGGCGGGTCGGACCCGAATCCACCTGTTCGAATGCCTGGAAGATGCGTTCCTTGTCCTCCTCCGGAATCCCGATACCCGAATCCCGAACCGAAAAGCGAAGCCGCAACCGCCCGCTTTCGGCGCCGCCCATGACCACCCGCAAGGCGACCGAACCATGCTCGGTGAACTTGACCGCATTGGTGACCAGATTGAGCAGGATCTGGGTCAGATGGGCGCCATCGCCATGCAGGCGCAGGGGTACGTCTTCGTCGATCCGGGCGCTGAGTACCAGCCCTTTTTCGTTGGCCACGGGCAGCACCATGCGCTGCAGGCGGTTGACCACGTCGTCGAGGTTGAAATCACCGTCGCGACGCTGCAGCTTGCCGGCCTCGATGGCGGAAATGTCGAGCACGTCGTCAACCAGCAGCAGCAGGGTCTGCGCCGATGCGTGGATCACCTCGGCGTACTCACGTTGCTCGGAGCCCATGCGCGTGTCATGCAGCAATTCGGACATGCCGATGATGCCGTTCAGCGGCGAACGGAACTCGTGGCTCATGGTGGCGACAAAGCGTGATTTGGCGGCATTGGCGCGACGCGCCTCGTCGATGGCCTGGCCCAGCGCCCGCATCAGCGACGACATGTACCAGGGAATCGCGACCAGGCCGATCAGCAAGCCTGCACTGAGAAAGGGTTGGGCACGCCAGGACGGCCCCTCGATGATCACCACGCAGAATGCGACCACCGCCAGCCCGGTCGCCGACGCCAGGTAGGTGCCTCCGTAGCGCAGGCCGTTGCCGATCGTCACCCACAGGATGATCACGTACAGCGGCGCCAGCTCGACCGGACTGAGCACCATGAGCGCGGTCAAGGTGCCGTAGTCGGCAAGCATGCCGACCCAGCGGCGTATCGCCGAAATCTCGGGCCGGATCAGGATCGATGCGACCAGGCCCAAGCCGATCAGGCTCTCGGTCAGCATCACCAGCATCATCGGTCCAACACCGCCGGCCGAGCCGGAATCAAACCAGTGCAACCCCGAAAGGTAGGCGAGGATCAGGACCGCGATGACCAGGCGCACCAGCGCCTGCTCATGCTCGCTGTCGAGGCGATTACGGAAGCGCAGCCTGATTGCGCGAAAGCTGGAAATCAGCGGCATGGGTTCACGCCCCGCTTTGCTCGCGGGATGACCCGGAATAGCCGGCATGCACCAGGCGCAACTCCGTGCTGCGGGCAACCAGGACATCCACCAGGGTCGGGTCGAACTGCGTCGCTGCGCCGGCCCGGACGTGATCCAGGGCGCGGTCGACAGTCCATGCCGGGCGCCAAGGCCGCGGGCTGAGCAAGGCATCCAGCGTGTCCACCAGGGCGACCACGCGGGCAGCCACCGGAATATCCGGCCCGGCGACCCCGCGCGGGTAGCCGCCGCCATCCCAGCGCTCATGATGGTGGAGGGCGATATCGGCGCCGAGCTGCAACAAGTCGCTGCCGCCGCGCAGGGCATCATGTCCCAGCACGGTGTGCTGCTCCATGTCCCGACGTTGCTCGCTTGTGAGCGGGCCGGGCTGAAGCAGGATTGCGTCGGCGATGCCAATGTTGCCGATGTCATGCAGGCGCGCTGCTTGCTCGATCCTCTGCGCGGCCACCTCGTCCAGTCCGGCACCACGCGCGATCACCCCGCTGAAGCCGGCGATCCGGTCGAACAGGTGCGCATCGGCGCCCTCGCGCAGGCTGGCCAAGCGCGCCAGGCGCAACAGCAGCTCGAGTTCGCTGCGGGCCATTTCGTGGCTGCCCGAAATCAACTGGTGCTCGAGCACGTGGGTGCGCGACTTGAGCGCCTGCTGGCGCTGGCGCAGGTCGAGCAGGTTCTTGCAGCGCGAACGCAATTCGCGCGGCCGGATCGGTTTCACCATGAAATCGATGATCCCGGCATCCAGCGCAGCCTGGCGCAGTGGCTCGTCGCCGACGACGGTCACCAGCATCACCGGGACATCGCGCTGCGACAGCGGCCGGCGGAAGCGCCGGGCGAACTCCAGGCCGTCCATCTTCGGCATGCGGTAATCCAGGATCACCATGTCCGGCGGTTCCTGTTGCGACCACAGCAGGGCCTGCACCGGATCGGCGAAGTCGGTGACCCGGATGTTTGCATCGATGTCCTGCACCAGGTGGCGCAGGATGGCCCGTTGCGAGGCCTGGTCATCGACGATCAGCACGTTCATGCCGGCGCTCCTGCCCTGTTTACGCCGGAGCATACTCCCAACCACGGGGCCGGAAGGTGCAACCGGACACGGACCGGGCCGGCCAACGGCACTCAGCCGCCGCTTTCGGGACGCATGTACGGAAACAGCAGCACGTCGCGGATCGATGCCGAATTGGTCAGCAGCATGACCAGCCGGTCGATGCCGATACCCAGTCCCCCGGTCGGCGGCAGCCCCACTTCGAGGGCGCGGATATAGTCGGCGTCGTAGTGCATGGCCTCGTCATCCCCACCTGCCTTTGCCTCGACCTGGGCCTGGAACCGCGCCGCCTGGTCCTCCGGGTCATTGAGCTCGGAAAAGCCGTTGGCCAGCTCGCGGCCGCCGACGAACAGCTCGAATCGGTCGGTGACCTCGGCATCCAGGTCATTGGCGCGCGCAAGCGGACTGATTTCGGTCGGATGCATGGTGATGAAGGTCGGTTGCACCAGGGTGTGCTCGACGGTCTTTTCGAAAATCTCGAGAAGCAGCTTGCCCCAACCGTAGCTGTCCTTGGTGCGGATGCCCAGGCGCTGGCAATGCGCGCGCATCACGACAAGATCCCGCAGTTCCTCGCGGCGAATCCCGGGGTTGTGCTCGAGCACGGCTTCGTCCATGGGCCAGCGGCGGAACGCCGGGCCCACGTCGATCGCCATGTGCTCCCACTGCAACTGGGTGGTGCCGAGGACCTGTTGCGCTGTATCGCGGATGAGACCTTCGGTCAGGTCCATGATTTCGTCGTAGGTGGCGTAGGCCTCGTACAACTCCAGCATCGTGAATTCGGGGTTATGCCGGGTCGATACACCCTCGTTGCGGAAGTTGCGATTGATCTCGTACACGCGCTCGAGGCCGCCGACGGTCAGGCGCTTGAGGTAGAGCTCGGGTGCGACGCGCAGGTACAGGTCGAGGCCCAGCGCGTTGTGGTGGGTCGCAAACGGCTTGGCCGCAGCGCCGCCGGGGATGTAATGCATCATCGGCGTCTCGACTTCGAGGAAGCGCCGGGCGTCGAGCCAGCCGCGCATCGCGGACACGATCTTCGAGCGGCGCACGAACACCTCGCGTACCTCGGGCGTCACGATCAGGTCCACGTAGCGCTGGCGATAGCGCTGCTCGACATCGGCCAGGCCATGCCACTTGTCCGGCAGCGGGCGCAGCGACTTGGTCAGCAGGCGCAGTGAAGCCGCCTTGATCGACAACTCGCCGGTGCGGGTCCGGGTCAGCGTGCCGGTCACGCCGACGATATCGCCAACATCCCAACCCTTGAAGGCGTCGTAGGCCCCGCCCAGGTCGTTGGCGGTGAGGTAGAGCTGGATCCTTCCACCCATGTCCTGCAACTGGGCAAAACTGGCCTTGCCCATCACCCGCTTGGCCATCAGCCGCCCGGCCAGCTGCACCTTGCGGCCGGTGGCTTCCAGTGCCTCGGCGGTCCAGTGCTCGGCATCGGAGAATTCCGCCTGCAGGTCGGCCGAGTAGTCGGCACGACGGAAATCGTTCGGGAAGGCGATGCCGTGCTCGCGCAACGCCGTCAGCTTGGCGCGGCGCTCGGCGATCAGCGGGTTTTCGTCGTGGCTGGTTTCGGTCATTGCGGCCATCTGAGTTAGGCGACTGTGGGAGCGGCTCGTGGGAGCGGCTTCAGCCGCGATCTTCAAGTACTGTATCGCGGCTGAAGCCGCTCCCACAAAAGCCGCTCCCGCGCTAGGCGGCGTCGATGCGCTTGGCGCCTGCGGCGAGTCCGGATTTCAGGCTGGCTTCGACGAATTCATCCAGGTCGCCGTCCAGCACCTTCTGCGTATCGGTCCGCTCCACGCCGGTCCTGAGGTCCTTGATGCGACTCTGGTCGAGCACGTAACTACGGATCTGGCTGCCCCAGCCGATGTCGGACTTGGTCGCCTCGAGCGCGTCCCTCTCGACATTGCGCTTCTGGACCTCCAGTTCGTACAGCTTGGCCTTGAGCATCTTCATCGCGGTGTCGCGGTTCTGGTGCTGGCTGCGCCCGGTCTGACAGGCAACCACGGTATTGGTCGGGATATGCGTGATGCGTACCGCCGATTCGGTCTTGTTGACGTGCTGGCCACCGGCACCGGAGCTGCGGTAGACGTCGGTGCGCAGGTCGGCGGGATTGATGTCGATCTCGATGTCGTCGTCCACTTCGGGGCTGACGAACACCGAAGTGAACGAGGTATGCCGGCGATTGTCGGAATCGAACGGCGACTTGCGCACCAGGCGGTGCACGCCGATCTCGGTCTTGAGCCAGCCGAAGGCGTACTCGCCTTCAACGCGGAAGGTCGCGCTCTTGATGCCGGCAACATCGCCAGCGCTGGCTTCCATCAGCTCGGTCTTCCAGCCGCGGTTTTCGCAGAAGCGCAGGTACATGCGCAGCAGCATCTCGGCCCAGTCCTGCGCTTCGGTGCCGCCGGCGCCGGCCTGGATATCCACGAAGCAGTTGGCGGAGTCGAGCTCGCCGGAGAACATGCGCCGGAACTCGAGCGCCTCGACCCGGGCGGCGATCGCCTCGACATCGGCGAGGACGGCATCGACCGTTTCCTGGTCGTCGTCGGCCTCGGCCATGTCCATCAGTTCGAGCGCTTCGGCCAGGCCGTCGCCGTTCTGGCGGATGCCATGGACGACCTTTTCCAGCGTGGCGCGTTCGCGCCCCAGCGATTGCGCGCGCTCGGGGTCATTCCAGATGGTCGGGTTTTCCAGCTCGCGCCCGACTTCCTCGAGCCGCTCCACCTTCACATCGAAGTCAAAGATACCCCCTGAGCGAATCCAGCCTGCTCCTGAGGTCGGCGATGCGTAGGCGGTCGAGATTGAGTTCCATCGTGGGATTCATGCGTGGCAGGCGATATAGCCGGCGATTATAGCGCGGCACCCGCGCGGCTAGGCATCGCCGCGGCGCCAGAATGCCCAGCGTGGCGCGGGATGCAGCAGCAAGGAGGTGCCGTCGGCAAAATCCAGCAGCCGCGGGCCGCCAGACGTCCGGGCCGCATTGCAGTCGCGCAATCGCGCTTCCAGCGCGGTCCAGTCGCGCAGTCGGCGCAGATCGAGCAACGTCACACCGGCATCGGATGCAGGCGTATCGCCGGGGTCGATGGATGCTGCCCGCGCCAGTGCATGCAGCGCTGGCTCATCGCTCCGGCAGCACGATGCCGTGCTCGATACCTGTTGCGGAAGCGTGCCCCCGCCCCACAACCACAGGGCATTTGCAGCCATCTGTCCGCGCGCGGAGCGGGCTGCGTTGACCGGGTGCGAATGCAGGATGACCTGCGCGTCATTGAGCAGGCGCCGCCAGCGTCGCCCCGCGTCGCCGGCCGGAAGATGTGGAAGCAGATCGTCTCCCAAGGCATCACCCGGCGCCACTGCGTCGGGCACCACGGTGTCTGGTGGCAGCCGCAGATACCAGGCCTCGGGTGTCGTGCGGCCGATATCGATGCCGTCTTCGGCGAGCAGGTCGGAGAGCGCGAGGATCAGCGCGTCTGCCTCGGCGGCATCAAGCCCGAGATTGCTCCAGCCAAGCAGACGGGCACCCGACATCTCGACACGCACATGAACCGGGTCGGCGCGCAACCAGCAAGCGGCTCCCGCATCGACCGCTTCAGCTTGTCGCTGCAATGCCGCCAGTGGCCAGCCCGAGGGTCTCGCCTTGAACCAGCGTTGCAACTGCGCTTGTTCGCCGGCGGCGCCCGCCTCCGGCACGTTTGCCCGGGCCAGCGTTCGCGACAAGGCGGCAGACGGCTCCCCGGCCAGGCGATGCCGCTCGGGAAGCAGGAACGCGCGCAGGCCCGGGCCCTTGCCCATGGCCGGATCAGCCGCCGTAACGGACGGCGATGATGTCGTAATCGCGCTGGCCGCCCGGCGCGTCGATAGTGATGGTGTCGCCTTCGTGCTTGCCGATGAGGGCGCGCGCGATTGGCGAGGAAATCGCGATACGACGCTGCTTGATGTCCGATTCCAGGTCACCGACGATCGAGTAGGTCACTTCCTCGTCCGTGTCGGCCGCGGCAAGCACCACCGTCGCGCCGAACACCACCTTGTCGCCGGCGTTGAGGTGCGCGACATCGATCAACTGGGCATGCGACAGCGCGTATTCGAGCTGCTGGATGCGGCCCTCGATGAAGCCCTGCTGTTCGCGCGCGGCGTGGTACTCGGCGTTTTCCTTCAGGTCGCCATGCGCACGCGCTTCGGCGATCGCATGGATCACCGCCGGCCGCTGCACCGAACGCAGCTGCTCGAGCTCTTCGCGCAGCCGCTGCGCGCCGACGGTGGTGAGCGGGGCAATCATGTGTTCAGTTCCTTGTGCAGTTCCTGCAGCGACCAGACGCGCGGATGGTTCCGGCTGTCGATCGCCTGGATCAGGGCGCGGGCGCCGGGGACGGTAGTGGAATACGTTACCCGATGCTGCAGTGCTTCGCGACGGATCGAGAAGGAGTCGGCGATCGCCGCCTTGCCCTCGGTGGTGTTGACGATATAGGTCACCTCGCCATTCTTGATCAGGTCGACGATGTGCGGCCGCCCTTCCAGCACCTTGTTGATCCGCTCGCACACCAGACCCTGGCCGGACAGGTAGGCCGCCGTGCCGCTGGTGGCGACCAAGGTGTACCCACGCTCGATCAGGGTCTTCGCGACGTCCAATACCCGCGGCTTGTCGCCGTCCCGCACGGAAACAAACACTTTCCCCAGCGGCGGAGCCTTGATGTTGGCAGCCTCCTCGGCACGGCTGAAAGCCTCCTCGAAGCTGCGGCCAACACCCATCACCTCGCCGGTCGAACGCATCTCCGGGCCGAGGATCGGGTCAACGCCCTGGAACTTGGCGAACGGGAAGATTGCTTCCTTGACCGAGAAATAGGGCGGGATGACCTCGTGGGTCACGCCCTGTTCGGCCAGCGAACGGCCGACCATGCAGCGGGCTGCAACCTTGGCCAGCGGCACGCCGATCGCCTTGGACACGAACGGCACGGTGCGCGAAGCACGCGGATTCACTTCGAGCACGAAGATGGTATCGCCCTGGATCGCAAACTGGGCGTTCATCAGGCCGATGACCTTCAGCTCGCGCGCCATCATGGCCATCTGCTCGCGCAGGCGGTCCTGGATCTCCTTGCCCAGCGTGTACGGCGGCAGCGAGCAGGACGAATCGCCCGAATGCACGCCCGCCTCCTCGATGTGTTCCATGATGCCGCCGATCAGGACCTGGCCGTCCATGTCGCAGATCACGTCCACGTCCACTTCCACCGCGTTGTCCAGGAAGCGGTCGAGCAGGACCGGCGAATCATTCGAGACCTGCACTGCCTCGCGGATATAACGCGACAGGTCTTCGTCGCTGTAGACGATTTCCATCGCGCGGCCACCAAGCACATAGCTCGGACGCACCACCAGCGGATAGCCGATCGCCGCCGCATGCGCCAGCGCCTGCTCGGCGGTACGCGCGGTGCGGTTGGGTGGCTGGATCAGGTTGAGCTTCTCGACCAGTTGCTGGAAGCGCTCGCGGTCCTCGGCCAGGTCGATCGAATCAGGCGAGGTGCCGATAATCGGCGCACCCGCCGCTTCCAGCGCCCGCGCCAGCTTGAGCGGGGTCTGGCCGCCGTACTGCACGATCACGCCGACCGGCTTTTCGAGATCGATCACCTCCAGCACGTCTTCAAGCGTCAGCGGCTCGAAATACAGGCGGTCGGAGGTATCGAAGTCGGTCGAGACGGTCTCCGGGTTGCAGTTGACCATGATGGTTTCGTAACCATCTTCGCGCAGGGCAAGCGCGGCATGCACGCAGCAATAATCGAACTCGATGCCCTGCCCGATCCGGTTCGGCCCGCCGCCCAGCACCATGATCTTCTTGCGGTCGGTCGGGTTGGCCTCGCATTCGTCCTCGTAGGTCGAATACAGGTAGGCGGTGTCGGTGGCGAACTCGGCGGCACAACTGTCCACGCGCTTGTACACCGGCCGCACGTTGAAGGCACGGCGCAGGGCACGGATTGCCGACTCGTCGGTGCCGGTGAGCTGGGCGATGCGTGCATCGGAAAAGCCCTTGCGCTTGAGGGCGCGCAGGCGTGCTGCATCGAGTGCTGACAGGCCGTCGGCCTCGAGGTCGCGCTCGATCGAAATCAACTCCTCGATCTGGTCCAGGAACCAGGGATCGATGAAGCTGAGGCCGTGGACATCCTCCACGCTGAGCCCGGCACGAAACGCCTCGGCGACCTGAAAGAGACGTTCGGCGCCGGGTTCCCTGAGGTCGCGGCGGATCTTCAGCAGCCCGTCTTCACCCTGTGCGGCATTGCCGGTCGGGTCGAGGCCGACCTTGCCGATCTCCAGGCCACGCAAGGCCTTCTGCAGCGATTCCTGGAAGGTGCGGCCCATCGCCATCACCTCGCCCACCGATTTCATCTGCGTGGTCAGGCGATTGTCTGCGGCCGGGAATTTCTCGAAGGCAAACCTCGGAATCTTGGTGACGATGTAGTCGATGGTCGGCTCGAACGAGGCCGGCGTGCGTCCGCCGGTAATCTCGTTGCGCAATTCATCAAGCGTGTAACCGACCGCAAGCTTTGCCGCCACCTTGGCGATCGGGAAGCCGGTGGCCTTGGAGGCCAGCGCCGACGAGCGCGACACGCGTGGATTCATCTCGATGACCACGACACGGCCATCCTGGGCATTGATGCCGAACTGCACGTTGGAGCCGCCGGTATCCACGCCGATCTTGCGCAGCACCTTGATCGAATCGTCGCGCAGGCGCTGGTATTCCTTGTCGGTGAGGGTCTGCGCCGGGGCGACGGTGATCGAGTCGCCGGTATGCACGCCCATCGGGTCGAAGTTCTCGATCGAGCAGACGATGATGCAGTTGTCCGCGGTGTCGCGGACCACTTCCATCTCGAATTCCTTCCAGCCCAGGACCGACTCCTCGATCAGCACTTCACCGGTCGGCGAGAGCTCCAGACCGCGGGTGGTGATCTCGACCAGTTCCTCGCGGTTGTAGGCAATGCCGCCACCGGATCCGCCAAGCGTGAAGCTCGGCCGGATGATGGTCGGATAGCCGACGCGGGTCTGGATTTCCAGAGCCTGGTCGAGCGAGCGGGCGATTTCCGCCTTCGGGCATTCCAGTCCGATTTCCGCCATCGCGATGCGGAACAACTCGCGATCCTCGGCCATTCGGATGGCTTCGCGTGATGCGCCGATCATCTCGACGCCGTATTTTTCCAGGGTGCCGGCATCGGCCAGTTCGAGCGCGCAGTTCAATGCGGTCTGGCCGCCCATCGTCGGCAGCAATGCATCCGGCCGCTCCTTGGCGATGATGCGTTCGACTACCGCCGCGGTGATCGGCTCGATGTACACAGCATCGGCCATGTCCGGGTCGGTCATGATCGTGGCCGGGTTGGAATTCACAAGGACCACGCGATAGCCCTCTTCGCGCAAGGCCTTGCAGGCTTGCGCGCCGGAGTAGTCGAACTCGCAGGCCTGGCCGATGACGATCGGACCGGCGCCGATGATGAGGATGGTTTTCAGGTCGTTGCGACGTGGCATGTCAGCGGCCCTCCATGGACGCATGTTGCTGGGCAGCGCTTCCGGGCGCAGCGGGTTCCATCGAGGCGATGAAGCGGTCGAACAGGTTGGCCACGTCGTGTGGACCGGGGCTGGCTTCCGGGTGCCCCTGGAAGCTGAAAGCGGGCGCGTCGGTGAGGGCAATGCCCTGGTTGCTGTTGTCGAACAGCGAGCGGTGCGTGACACGAACGTTCGCGGGCAGCGTTGCCTCGTCCACCATGAAGCCGTGGTTCTGGCTGCTGATCATGACGCGGCCGTTGTCGAGGTCGATCACCGGATGGTTTGCGCCATGGTGGCCAAATTTCATCTTGGATGTGGTCGCACCCGTCGCCAGTGCGAGTAACTGGTGCCCCAGGCAGATGCCGAAGGTCGGCACCTTCAGTTCGAGCAGGCAACGGATCGTCGCGATCGCGTAGTCGCATGGCGCCGGATCACCGGGGCCATTGGACAGGAACACGCCATCGGGCTTGAGCGCCATCACCGAATCGGCACTGGTCTGCGCGGGCACCACGGTCAGGCGGCAGCCACGATCCACCAGCATGCGCAGGATGTTGCGCTTCACGCCGTAGTCGAAGGCCACCACATGGAAGCGTGCATTGAGCTGCGCGAACACACCGCTGTCGAGATTGAGCGTTCCCTCCGTCCATGCGTAGGGCTCGCGCACGCAGACTTCCTTGGCCAGGTCCATGCCCTTCAGTCCGGGGAACTTGCGCGCGCATTCGATCGCCTTGTCTGCATCGATCTCGCCGGCCATCAGCGCGCCGTTCTGCGAACCGCGGTCGCGCAGCAGCCGGGTCAGGCGTCGGGTGTCGATGTCGGAGATGGCGACGACGCCGCGCGCCTGCAGCCAATCCTGCAAGGGCACCTGGCTGCGCCAACTGCTCGGGCGGCGCGGCACGTCGCGCACGATCAGGCCAGCGGCAAACACGGAAGCCGCCTCGTCGTCCTGGTCGGTGCAGCCGGTATTGCCGATGTGCGGCGCGGTCAGGGTGACCAGTTGCCGGGCATAGGACGGATCGGTGAGGATTTCCTGATAGCCGGTAATCGCCGTGTTGAACACGACTTCCCCGACCGACAGGCCGGGCGCACCAACGGAACGCCCCTCGAATACGGTTCCGTCTTCGAGGGCAAGAATGGCGGTATGGGACATGGTTCGCCTTGGTAGGGTGAACGCCCTCGGACAGTTGCGACTGTCCGCGAACCGCGGCAAGGGCCGGGTCCGTGTGCGAGAAAGGGGTTCAGGCGAGGGAGAATTTTAGCCGCGCGGACGGGCGATGTCACGCTGCCGCAGTCAATCGGGCAAGGGCAGCCTGTTCTACGCGGTCAGCAGCAGGTCCGCCAGGCGGTGCCATCCGGGGGGCGCAGAGGCGAGCCGTCGAGCCGCTTCCAGTGCGCCCAGGGCAAAAATATCGCGATTTTCCGCGTGGTGCGCCAGTCGGAGTGTTTCGCCAGGTCCGACAAACTCGATCTCGTGGTTGCCGACGACCTCGCCCTCGCGGATCGATTCGATCGGCGGCAGGCGCCCGCTGCCGCGCTCGGCAGCCCTGGCCAGCGTGATCGCAGTGCCGGAGGGCGCATCTTTCTTGTGCACATGATGGGTCTCGGACATCCGGATCTCCCAGCCAGCCAGCGCGCGTGAGGCGCGCTCGACCAGATCCTCGAGCACGACCACGCCCAGGCTGAAATTCGACGCCCACAGCACCGGGATGGTCCCGGCGGCGGACTGCAGGGCCGCGCGTTCGACCGCGCCGATGCCGGTGGTTCCGCAGATCAGGGGCCGACCACGCGACTGGCAGAGGGCAAGCACGGCAGGCAATGCCTCCGGCAAGCTGAAATCGATCGCCACGTCGAAATCCGGGGCGCGATCCATCCCCCCGGTCGGCAAGCCGATCGCGCCGCCAGCAATACCCTCGCGCGATACCGCAGCGACGACTTGCAGATCGGGGGCGTCCGCGGCGAGACGCAACAGCGCGCCACCCATGCGTCCGGAGGCACCGTGCACCAGCAGGCGCAGTGGGGAGTTGATCATGACCGCAAGCTAACGGTGCTGCCGGCCCGACGCAAGCGCCAGGCGGCCGACATCACGAGGTCATCCGGTCCCAGAAGCTCTTGACGCCATCGAGGAAGCTGCTCGAACGCGGCGAGTGGCGTGCGCCCTCCTCGCCCTCGAAGGTCGCTTCGAAATCCTTCAGCAAGTCGCGTTGGGCAACAGTCAGGTTGACCGGGGTCTCGATGACCACGCGCGCGAGCAGGTCGCCATGGGAATGGCTGCGTACCGACTTGACGCCCTTGCCGCGCAGTCGGAACAGCTTGCCGGTCTGGGTTTCGTGCGGAACCTTGATCAGTGCTTCGCCGTCGAGGGTGGGCACCACCAGCTCGGCGCCAAGCGCGGCCTGGGAAAAGCGGATCGGCACTTCGCAATACAAATCGTCGCCGTCGCGTTTGAAGATGTCGTGCTCGCGCACGTTGACCTCGACGAACAGATCGCCAGCCGGCGCACCGGCGGGACCGGCCTCGCCTTCGCCGCCCAGGCGGATCCGGTCGCCGTTGTCCACGCCGGCCGGAATCTTCACCTGCAACACTTTTTCGCTTTGCACGCGGCCATTGCCGCGGCAGGGCTTGCAAGGCTTGGCGATGGTCTGGCCGCGACCGGCGCAGGTCGGGCATGGCTGCTGCACGGAGAAGATACCGCGTTGCATGCGCACCTGGCCGCGGCCGGCGCAAGTCTTGCAGGTTTCCACCTTGCGATCCTCGGAGCCGCTGCCATCGCATTCCTCGCAGGCCACGAGAGTCGGGATTTCGATCTGCTTGTCGACGCCGAAGACCGCTTCTTCGAGATCCAGTTCGACCACGTAGCGCAGGTCGGCGCCACGACGCGGACCACGTTGGCGTCCGCCACCGAAGATGTCGCCAAAGATGTCGCCGAAGATGTCACCGACATCGCCAAAGCCCGGGCCACCGCCAGCACCACCGCCCATGCCATGTTCAAACGCGGCGTGGCCATGTTGGTCATAAGCCCGGCGCTTGGCCGGGTCGGCGAGGACTTCGTAGGCTTCCTTGCATTCCTTGAATGCGGCTTCGGAATCCTTGTCGCCGGCCGTGTTGCGGTCGGGATGGTGCTTCATCGCCAGGCGGCGATAGGCCTTCTTGAGTTCTTCCTCGCTGGCGGTTTTCGCCACGCCAAGGAGGTCGTAATAGTCGCGCTTGCTCATCATGCATCCAGCAGGGTCAAGGAAAAGCCCGCACCCGCGCGGCGGTTTGGGCCGTGCCGGCGCAGGCCGGAACTACAGACATTCGGCGGAAACCGCGCGCGGCGCAGGAGCCGCGCGCGCCGCATCTTACTTGTTGTTGTCTTCCTTGACCTCGGTGAACTCTGCATCCACCACGTCTTCCTGGCTGGCGGCCGGCTGCTCGCCGCCCTCGCCCGCCCCGCCACCTGCGCCTGCGGAAGCTGCCGCGTACAGCGACTGCGCGGCCTGCTGCAGGGCGCTGGTCTTGGCCTCGATCTGGCCCTTGTCCTCGCCCTTCATCGCCGTTTCGAGGTCGGCAAGTGCCGTCTCGATGGCGCCCAGCTGCTCGCCCGGGACCTTGGAGCCGTGCTCCTTGATCGCCGTACGGGTCGAATGGATCAGGCCGTCGGCTGCATTGCGCGCGGTGATCAGCTCGTGGAACTTCTTGTCTTCCTCGCGATTGGCTTCGGCATCGCGCACCATCTGCTGGATCTCTTCCTCGCTCAAGCCCGACCCGGCCTTGATCTCGATCCGCTGTTCCTTGCCGGTCTTCTTGTCCTTGGCGGTCACGTGCAGGATGCCGTTGGCGTCGATGTCGAACGCCACTTCCACCTGCGGCATGCCGCGCGGTGCCGCATCGATGCCAGACAGGTCGAACTTGGCCAGCGACTTGTTGTAGCGGGCCTGCTCGCGCTCGCCCTGCAACACATGCACGGTGACTGCGCTCTGGTTGTCCTCGGCGGTGGAGAAGGTCTGCGAGGCCTTGGTCGGAATGGTGGTGTTCTTTTCAATGATCTTGGTGAACACGCCGCCCATGGTTTCGATGCCCAGCGACAACGGGGTCACGTCGAGCAGCAGCACGTCCTTGACGGTACCGGCGAGCACGCCGCCCTGGATCGCGGCGCCGATGGCGACGGCTTCATCCGGGTTGACGTCCTGGCGCGGTTCCTTGCCGAAGAACTCGGTGACAGCCGCC
>JBBRZU010000065.1:0-14526 GCA_038236425.1 Lysobacterales bacterium | reverse complement strand
CCGCTGTCGGCGGCGATCAGCATGCGTCATGCAGGCGTCGTCGACGCCCTGTTGCAGGCCGGCGCCGATGCCAACCTGGCACTGCCCGGCGGCGTGACGCCCCTGATGCTTGCCGCTGCGCTCGGCCTGCCCGAGATCGCTGGCCGCCTGCTCTCGCAGGGCGCGACGCTCGATGCCATCGACGACCAGGGCCTGACTGCGCTGCATTGCGCCGCCCTGCATGCATTCAGCGCGCGTGATCGCCAGCGTGTGCTGGCGCTGTTCGACCTGCTGTTGATGGGCGAAGCCGGTGCCGACCTGGCCAGCAATCTTGGCCAGACACCGCTGCTGCTGGCGCTGGGGGCGCGCGCGGAAGCGGGCGCTGCCTGCGACGAAGAATTGCTGCTCGCGTTGCTCGAGCGCCTGTTCAACGAAGGCGTCTCGCTTGACGTGCAGGATCAGCGCGGACTGTGCGCGTTGCATCTGGCGGCGATGCACGGGTTGCTTGCGGTGGTGCGTCGCCTGCTGCGCGAGGGCGCCAGCCGCAACCTGCGCGACATTCTCGGCCGCACGCCGCATGACCTGGCGCTGCTGCGTGGGTATGTGGATATTGCGGCGGAGTTCGAGCCGACGCGGCCGGCGCCGTCGCTGGCGCGCTTCCTGCGCGAACCGCGCTGATCCCGCGAACTCCGCGAACTGTGCAAGTTCTTCGAAGCATTGCTTCGTAGGAACTGGCGCGCGCGCGATCGTACGGGGGGTCCTGCCCGCCCACTCGAACGTCCATGTTCCAGTGGGCTAATCGGCCATCCATGGCCTTTGGCAGGACCCCCCGCACGCTCGCGCGACCTCGTTCGTGCGCAACGCTTCGGAAAACTTCCGCGTGGCTGGGGCTTCGAAGCGTCGCGCGTCAGGCCGCACGCCCACCGCTCGTCGCTGCAACAGCAAAGCAACAGCAAAGCAGCAGCAGCGACAGCGACAGCAGTGCACCGCGGTGTATGTTGCCGCGGTGCGACGAAGCGTGGCGATGACGTGCGGCGGGTAAATCGAGCGCGGCGAAACGGGGTAGTGGGGCGAAGCGTTGCGCTCGAACGAGGTCGCCGCGAGCGCGGTACCCCTCCGCCAAGGGCCATGGATGGCCCGCTAGCGCACTCAGACATGGACGTCTGAGTGCGCGGGCGGAGGGGTGCCGTGATCGTGGCGCGCGCCAGTTCATACGCAGCGATTCGCGGCGCGCGCCAGTCCGTACGGAGCGATTCGCACTACGCAGCGATCAGGACTTCGGCGCTTCGTCCGCCTCGAAGAGCTGTTCGAGGTCGCGCAACGACTGCTGCGACGACGTGATCAGCGCCGCCTCGTCGTCGTACACCAGGTGCTGCTCGCGCAGGATGCGCTC
Organism: Lysobacterales bacterium; assembly: GCA_038236425.1. Taxonomy (GTDB): domain Bacteria; phylum Pseudomonadota; class Gammaproteobacteria; order Xanthomonadales; family Xanthomonadaceae; genus Arenimonas. Next base: position 13,154 of record JBBRZU010000065.1, on the reverse strand, counting down.
GTCGTGTTGGCGGAAGCGCTCGCGGCGATCGGCAGCCGTCGCTGGCGGTACGCCAAGCGCTTCCAGCACCTGCTGGCCCAGCTCCAGGCTCGAGTGCAGGGTCTCGCGGATCACTGCGTCCACGCCCAGGTCCATCAGCCGGAAGGCGGCCTGGCGGTTGCGTGCGCGGGCGAAGATTTTCAGATGGGGATACAGGCGCTTGAGCAGGCGGACGGTGCGGATCGTGGTCTCGGGATCGTCGGTGGTGACCACGAAGACTTCGGCGCGATCGGCATGCGCCGCGCGCAGTAGATCGGCGCGGGTCGGGTCGCCAAAATAGATCATGCTGCCGAAGCGGCGCGACAGCTCCACCTGTTCGACGTTGTGCTCGAGGGCGGTGAACGGCACCCGCTGGGCGCGCAACATGCGCCCGACGATCTGTCCCATGCGCCCGAAGCCGGCGATGATCACGCGCGGTGTTTCGTTGTCAATCGGATCGGCGGCACGCTCGATCTTCTCCTCCGGATGCTGGAGCAGCCAGCGCGATACCGCGATGACCAACAGCGGCGTCAGGCCCATGGACACGCCGACGATCGCGACCAGGCGATCGCGCAGGACAGTGTCGATCAGTCCGTGTTTGAACGCTTCGCCGAACACCACGAAGGCAAACTCGCCGCCCAGCGCAAGCACCGCACCAAGCATCAGCGCTTCGCGCACCCGCAATCGGCCCGGCCGCCAGCCGAGTGCGAGCAACAGCAGCGCCTTGGTCAGCATCAGCGCGGCGACGCCCTCGGCGATCAGCAGCGGTTCGGCCATCACCCGCTTGATGTCGATGCTCATGCCGACCGCGATGAAGAACAGACCGAGCAACAGGCCCTTGAACGGCTCGATCTGCGCCTCGAGTTCGTGCCGGAATTCCGAGTCCGCCAGCAGTAGGCCGGCGAGGAAGGCGCCCAGACCCATGGACAGCCCGGCCAACTGCATCAACCACGCGGTGCCAACCACCACCAGCAGCGAGGTGGCGGTGAACACCTCGGGCATCTTGGTCCAGGCGACGGCGCGGAACAGTTGCCGCAGCACCAGGCGGCCACCGACCACCACCAGCGCGATCATGCCCAGCGCCTTGAACACCGCGTCCAACTGCACGCCTGACTGGGCCGCCTTGGCGGTGCCCAGCAACGGGATGATCGCCAGCAGCGGAATGGCGGCCAGATCCTGGAACAGCAGGATGGCGAAACTGGCGCGGCCAAAGCCGGTGTTGAGTTCCTTGCGTTCGGCGAGCAGTTGCAGACCCACCGCCGTGGACGACAACGCCAGGCCCAGCCCAACCACCAGCGCCGCCTTCCAGCCAAGGCCCAGCATCGCTGCGGCGGCGCCAAGCACAGCGGCGGTCAACACCACCTGCAGGCCGCCCAGCCCAAACACCTGGCGCCGCATGACCCACAAGCGCGATGGCGACAACTCCAGGCCGATCACGAACAGCAGCATGACCACGCCAAGCTCGGAAAAACTGAGCACCGCGGCCGGATCCTTGACCACGCGCAGGCCGAACGGTCCCATCAGCAGGCCGGCGATCAGGTAACCCAGTACCGCGCCCAGTCCCAGGCGCCGGAACAGCGGCACCGCGACCACAGCGGCCAGCAGGAAGATCAGGAACAGCTCGAGATTACCCTGGTGCATGCGCGCCCTGTGAATTTCTTCCGTGGGATTATGCCTCTCGTTCGCCTAGGATGGCCCGACTACCCAGGCCCTGTCCCGGCTACCACGGAGTCGCCATGCGCCTGCTCACCCGCTTCACCGGCATCGCCCTTTCGCTGTGTGCGCTTGGCGCATCGCAGTCGCCTGGGGACGCGCCGGGTTCCCTCGAGCACCTTGTGTTGATGCACGTAACCGGAACTCTCGCCATCGAGCCCGATGGCCACGTCGGCAACGTCACCTTCACCTCGACGTTCGATCCCGCCGTGCGCGCCGGCCTGGAGGCGAAGATGCGCGACTGGAAGTTCGCCCCGATTCGGGTCGGGGGCGAGGCACGGCGCGCCGAAACCGGGTTTGACGTCCGGCTTGCGGCGCAAAAAGTCGGTGACAGTTTCGTCGTCCGGCTGGACGGCACCAATTTCGACGGCGGCAATGCAAACAATGCGGTCGTGCCCGATGGCGTGTCGGCGCCGATCACCGCCAAGCGCATGGCGCCGCCGGCCTATCCGCAGGACCTCATGATGTCCGGCAAGACCGGGCGGGTCCGCCTGGTGATCCGGATCGCGGCCGACGGCCATGTGGAAGACGTCGTGGCCGCACAGTCGCTGGCCTTTGATTTCCGGGGGCGGGAGCCCGAGTCCGTCGCGCGCAAATCGATCCGTGTGTTCGAACGCAATGCGATCATCGCGGCGCGCCGCTGGACCTTCAATGTCCCGCCCGGCCGTGCCGAGCGGGGACCGGAGGCAATGACGGTCGCGACTGACGTCGAGTACCTCATCCAGTACGACACCATGGTGGCCGGGCAGTGGGTGCCGGTGCAACGGGCGCCGAGCCGCACCATCGACTGGCTGCCCCGGGACCGCGCCGACGCGGCGGTGTCGGGCAGCGGCGGCGCTGGCTCGATTGCCGGACTTGAGTCGCCCTATCGGCTGCTGACGCCGGTCAACGGCAACGTGGTGATGTAGTACGCGGGCCTAGGCCCATATCCCAAACTTGAGCGGAGGCATTGATGCGCCACAGGTTGGTTCCAATCTTCCTTGCGATTTGCGTCGTCGGCCCGGCTGCCGCGACGGCGCCCGAACCCGCGAAGGTCGAGGCCCCGCGCCTTTTCAGTGTCGTGTCGCGCGTTTCCGTGGACGCCGAGGGCATCGTGCAGGATGTCGAACCGACGACGACGCTGTCACCAGCGATCAATGCGGCGCTCGAGGCGAATGCGCGGAAGATCCACTTCGCGCCACCGATGAAGCAGGGGCACGCTGTTCCCGGCATCACTTACGTGGTGCAGGAGGCCTGTGCCGCGCTGGACGGTGGGACGTTTCGCCTGGCCATCCGCTATCGCGGCAACGGCCCCAAGTCGAACGGGTTTCCGGCGCCGCGGTACCCGCCGGATGCATTGCGCGCCGGCGCCTCCGCAACGGTTAGCGTGACCTATCGCGTGCTGGCAACCGGTGCGGCTGAGTTGGAGAATGCCACGCTCACCAAGGGGTCGACGCGTTGGGCTCGCGACTTCAAGCAGTCCATTACCGAGTGGGTTGGCCAATTGCACTACCTGCCCGAGCAGCTCGATGGGCAACCGGTGGCGACGCGCGTGAGTTACCCGGTGGAGTTCCGCAGTGGTCCAAGGACCACCCGCACCTATTCTTCGCTGGCCGATGCCAAGCGGGCCTCCGAACGGGATGCCGCACGCATCAAAGCGGAACAACAGGCGCAACGCATTGCCGCCTCGCCAGCCTGCGCCACGGCCATGGCCGCAAGCGATGACGCGCCGCGGCAATTGGCGCTGGATTCGGCATTCCACCCAGTGCAGGTCAACTGAGGGCGGGCAAAGCCTGCCCAAGAAAAAAGGCCCGCGTTTGCGGGCCTGTTTCGTTGCAACGCTGCGCGACGATGCGCGGGCCGGATCAGCCCCGCTTCATCGACGAGAAGAACTCGTCGTTGGACTTGGTCGTCTTCATCTTGTCGAGCAGGAATTCCATCGCGCTCAGCTCGTCCATCGGGTGCAGCAGCTTGCGCAGGATCCAGATCTTCTGCAGCAGATCCGGCTCGATCAGCAGCTCTTCCTTTCGGGTGCCGGAGCGGTTGATGTTGATCGCCGGGTAGATGCGCTTCTCGGCGATGCGGCGATCCAGGTGCACCTCGGAGTTGCCGGTGCCCTTGAACTCTTCGTAGATCACCTCGTCCATCTTCGAACCGGTATCGACCAGGGCTGTGGCGATGATGGTGAGCGAGCCACCCTCTTCGACATTTCGCGCCGCGCCGAAGAACCGCTTCGGGCGGTGCAGGGCGTTGGCGTCGACGCCGCCGGACAGGACCTTGCCGGAACTCGGCACTACCATGTTGTAGGCGCGGGCCAATCGAGTAATCGAGTCAAGCAGGATCACCACGTCGCGCTTGTGCTCGACCAGGCGCTTGGCGCGCTCGATCACCATCTCGGCAACCTGCACGTGGCGTGCGGCCGGCTCGTCAAAGGTCGAGGAGATGACTTCGCCGCGCACGGTGCGCTGCATGTCGGTCACTTCTTCCGGCCGCTCGTCGATCAGCAGCACGATCAGGTGCACGTCCGGATGGTTGTGCACGATTGCCTGCGCAACATTCTGCATGAGCATGGTCTTGCCGGCTTTCGGCGGCGAGACGATCAGGGCGCGCTGGCCTTTGCCCTGCGGCGCCATCAGATCCATGATCCGGCCGGTGATGTCCTCGGTCGAACCATTGCCGCGCTCGAGCGTGAAGCGCTTGCGCGGAAACAGCGGGGTGAGGTTTTCGAACAGCACCTTGCCCTTGGACGCTTCCAGCGGCTCGCCGTTGAGCGTGTCCAGGGTGTTGAGTGCGACGTAGCGCTCGCCATCTTTCGGGCTGCGGATGCGGCCGGTGACTTCGTCGCCGGTGCGCAGGTTGAAACGGCGGATCTGGCTGGGCGAGATGTACACATCATCCGGGCCGGCCAGGTAGCTGGCGTCGGCGCTGCGCAGGAAACCGTAGCCGTCGGGCAGGATTTCCAGCACGCCGTCGGCGGCAACCCCATTCGGGTGGCGCGAGAGCACCTTCAACAACGCGAAGGTGACGTCCTGCTTGCGCATGCGCGCCACGCCTTCGTGCAGGTTCAGGAGCTCGGCCATCTCGAGCAGCTTGTGCGCGGGCATGCGCTTGAGCTCGGTCAGCGAGTAGGACGGGAAGTCGGGCGGAAGCTGCGGGCCGGTATAGGGCTGGTTCTGGTTGTTGCCACCAGCACCACCGTCGCCACCGGCGCCGCCGGCATCGTCGCGCGGCTGGCCGGTATTGGGGCCACCCTGGCGATCGCGGCGTTCACGGAAGCGGTCGCGGCGATGGCGGTTGCGGCCTTGGCCGCTCTCGTCATCACGGGCCTGGCCTTGCTGGCCGCCGGGATTCTGGTTCTGCGCGTTCTGGCCACCTTGCGGGTTCTGGCCACCCTGCGAACGGTCGTCCTGCTGGGCGTCCTCTCGCTGCGGCTGGTCGCCACGCGGCGGATCGTTGCGCGGCTGCTCCTCGCTTCGCGGCTGTTCGCTGCGCTCCGCCGGTGCGGCGGGCTTGCGCTCGGCAGCGGGTGGGGCGGCAGCAGGTGCGGGGGCGTCGGCGGGCGCATCGGCGCGGGCTTTGACGACAGTGCGCGGCTTGCGCACGCGCTTCTCGGCGGTTACGCCGGTTTCGGTTTCATTTTCGGACACAGAGTTCCTCGCGAATGCGAGTGAGGGGAAGGAGAGGTTGCAGATCGAGCGCGCGTCGGTGACGCGAGGCTGGTGGTTACGCTAACCCGGGTGGAGGGAAATCACAAGCGGGCGGGGGAATGGGCGTTCAGGGTGGGCGGGGGCTGAGGGAGTGAGGGCGGAGGGAGTTGAATCTTGGAGCGGGGCCGGTGCCCACCCGTCGGCGCTGAGGCGAGTACCCAGCTTTCTTGGGGGTGGGGACCGGCCCTTCAGGCGACCGCCTTGTCCACGAACGAAGCGAGGGCGTTTTTGCCGACGGCGCCCACCTGGGTCGAATGGACCTGGCCGCCCTTGAACATCATCAGGGTCGGGATGCCGCGTACCGCGTACTGGCGGGGCACCTTGGGGTTGTGATCAATATTGATCTTCACCACCTTGACCCGTCCGGCATAGGTGCCGGCCAGCTCATCAACCATCGGGCCGATCATCTTGCACGGGCCACACCACTCCGCCCAGAAGTCCACCAGTACCGGGGTATCGGACTGCAGCACCTGTGCATCGAAGTCGTCATCGCCAACATGGGTTACCTGGTCGCTCACGGGCAAACTCCTGATTTCTCTACTGAAGGGCAAGGCCGGGCCGGCCGCCGATTGAGTTAAACTGGGGGCTGACCACGCCGAAATCAATTCCGGCGACCGCCCCAGGCTACCGACGCAGTGTGCGTCCGCAGTGCCGGGCACGCAAGCGCGGCCGGGCCGCGCGAATGAGCCAAGATGACCACCCAGAACCCTGATAAGCCTCTGACTGATATCGCGTTTTCGAGTTTCGCCCTGCAACCGGCCCTGCTCGCCGGCCTGGAATCCGCCGGCTTCACCCGCTGCACCCCGATCCAGGCCATGACCCTGCCGATCTCGCTGGGCGGACGCGACGTCGCCGGCCAGGCGCAGACCGGCACCGGCAAGACCCTCGCCTTCCTGATCACCCTGGTCGAGCGGCTGATGTCGCGCCCCGCCCTGGCCAATCGTGGCCCCGCCGACCCGCGCGCCATGATCCTTGCGCCGACCCGCGAGCTTGCCATCCAGATCCACAAGGACGCCGAGAAATTCTGCGCCGGGCTCGGCCTGAAGTTCGCGCTCATCTATGGCGGCGTGGACTATGACAAGCAGCGCGCGCAGCTGATGTCGGGTTGCGACGTGATCATCGCCACGCCGGGTCGGCTGATCGATTACGTGCGCCAGGGCGTGGTGCACCTGCATGCCTGCGAGGTGTGCATCCTGGACGAAGCAGACCGCATGTTCGACCTGGGCTTCATCAAGGACCTGCGCTTCCTTCTGCGCAAGCTGCCGCGCCGCGAAGAGCGCCAGACCTTGATGTTCTCGGCCACGCTGAGTCATCGCGTGCTCGAATTGGCCTACGAGCACATGAACGAGCCCGAGAAGGTCATCGTCGAAACCGAGACGATCACCGCCTCGCGGGTGCGTCAGGTCGTGTACTTCCCGTCCAACGAGGAAAAGCTGCCGCTGCTGCTGGGGCTGCTGTCGCGCACCGATGCCAACCGCACCATGGTGTTCGTCAATACCAAGGCCTGGGTCGAGCGCGTCGGCCGGGCACTGGAGCGGGCTGGCTATCGCGTCGGCGTACTGTCCGGCGATGTGCCGCAGAAAAAGCGCCAGAGCATCCTCGCGCGTTTCCAGCGTGCAGAACTCGAAGTGCTGGTCGCCACCGACGTCGCCGCGCGCGGCCTGCACATCGACGCAGTCAGCCACGTCTACAACTTCGACCTGCCCTTCGACGCCGAGGACTACGTGCACCGCATCGGCCGCACCGCGCGCCTGGGCATGGAGGGTGATGCAGTCAGCTTCGCCTGCGAGATCTACGCACAGTCGCTGCCGGAAATCGAAACCTATATCGAGCAGAAGATCCCGGTCGCTGCGGTCACTCCGGAATTGCTGCGCGCGCTTCCGCGCGCCGCGCGCGAGGCAGTGGTCAGCGCCGATGGCGAGCCGGTCGAGAGCATCGCCGACCTGTTCCGCGAGGTCCGCGCCGAAGCTGAGGCCAGCGGCCGCGGTCGTGGTGGCCCGGGCGGTAGCCGTAGTGGCCCGCGCAGTGGCAGCAGCAGCGGCCCGCGCAGCGGCAGCAGCTCGCGCAGTGGCGGTGGCAGCGGCACTGGCAGTGGCCCGCGCCGCGAAGGCAGCTCCGCGCCACGTCCGCCGCGCGAACCGCGCGCCGACCGACCCGCCGACGCCGTCGCTTCCGCCCAGCCCGCCGCTGGCACCGAGCAACCGGCCGCCGCGCCGCGTCCGCCGCGTCCGCCGCGCGATCCCAATGCGCCGCAGGACGAGGGCGACGCACGCCGTCATCGCCGTCGCGGCCCGCGTCGCGAGGGTGACCCGGCCAACGTCAATATCGCTGCGCGCCAGTCGTCCAACGGCAACGGGGCCGCAGCCGCCGTGGCCGCGGCCGCCCGGCCTGCGCCGGCGCCGAGCCAAACGGTGTCCAAGGAAAGCTTCCTCAAGCGTTTCGCCCGCGGCGTGAAGTCGCTGGTGGCCCCGTCGAAATCCTGAGCCGCGCACGGCACACTCCCAACCGGGACCGCGCGAGGGAAACAGCATGAGCCTGTTGCGACTGGATGGTGTCGGCAAGAGCTACGCGGGCGGGCAGCAAGCGCTCGAGGGCGTCAGCTTTTCCGTTGATGCAGGCGAGATGCTGTTCATCACCGGCCACTCCGGTGCCGGCAAGAGCACCCTGCTGCGCCTGATCCACCTCAGCGAACGCCCCACGCGCGGCACCGTGCTGGTGGCCGATCGCAACCTGGCCAAGTTGCGTGGCCGACAGGTCGCGCTGCACCGGCGCAGCGTCGGCGTCGTGCACCAGGACCATCGCCTGCTGGTCGAGCGCAGCGTGTTCGACAACGTCGCCTTGCCGCTGCGCATCGCTGGCCTGCCCTCGGCCGAGATCAGCCGCCGCGTGCGCTCGATGCTCGACAAGGTTGGCCTGGGCGCGCGGGAAAAATCGCGGCCACTGCAGTTGTCCACCGGCGAGCAGCAACGCGTCGGCATTGCCCGCGCGATGATCGCGCAGCCGATGATCCTTCTTGCCGACGAGCCCACCGGCAACCTCGATCCGACCCTGGCCGCCGAGATCATGCAGCTGTTCGCCGCCTTGCAGGCGCAAGGTACCGCCGTGCTGATCGCCAGCCACGACCTGGCCCTGGTGCGTCGGCTGCGCAAACGCGTGCTGGTGCTCGACCACGGCAAGCTGGCGGACGATATCGCGCCCGAGGATCTCGCCGCATGAGCACGCCCGACCTGCCCGGCGGCGCACCCGAGCCGGCGGCAAAAGCTGCAGCTGCCACCCGCGTGAAGCGGCCCGGCATGGGCGCACGCCTGCGTGCCTGGCGCGACCAGCACCTGTGGTCGCTGGTCTCCAGCCTCGGTCGGGTCGGGCAACGCCCGTTCGCCACCTTGATGACCATCGGCGTGATGTCGGTTGCCCTGGCCTTGCCGATTGGGCTGGGCCTGGGCCTGGCCAACCTGGAGCGACTGTCCGGCTCGGTGCAGGAATCGCGCGAAGTCGGGTTGTTCCTCAATACCGAGGTCGGCGTGGCGCAGGCCGGCACGCTGGCCGACGAATTGCGCAAGCGCAGCGATGTGGCATCGGTCCAATTGAAGACGCCCGAGCAGGGGCTGGAAGAATTCCGCAGCATGAGCGACCTGGCCGGTGCACTGGCACTGGTCGGCGACAATCCGTTGCCGAGCGTGTTGCTGGTCACGCCGCGCGACGATGGCGCCGCGCTGGCCGAGGCGATGCGCCACGAGCCGCGGGTTGAGTTGGTGCAGCACGACGCGACCTGGCGTCGGCGGCTGTCGGCATGGCTCGCCTTCGGTACCCAGTTCACCTGGGTGCTGGCCGGATTGTTCGGGCTTGGCGTGCTGCTGGTGGTTGGCAACACCGTGCGCCTGGAGATTGGAAACCGGCGCGACGAGATCGCGGTGCTGCAACAACTGGGCGCCACGGACGGCTTCATTCGCAGGCCGTTCATTTACCTGGGGGCATGGTACGGGTTGGGAGCCGGCGCCCTGGCGCTCGGCTTGTTGGCGATTTCCGAGGCACTGCTGCAGCCGACGCTATCGGCGCTGGTTGCAAGCTACGGCAGCGACTTCGCCTGGCGCGGACCGGGCGTGGTGGGCGTGGGTAGTGTGCTGGTTGTCGCAACCGCGCTCGGTTGGCTGGGTGCCTGGCTCGCCTGCGGCCACCATCTGAGGCAGACTCGACCGACGGAGCTTTGAGCACGCACATGGGCAGCAACGCCGGTTTTCGACTGACTGAAACGACCGCACCGCGCATCATGGTGGTGGACGGTTCCAAGGTCGTGCGCAAGATGATCGAAGGCGTGCTGCGCCAGCAGTTGCCGACGATGGAATTCATCGGCGTGGAAACCGGCGAGGAAGCCAAGAAGGCGCTGCAATCGGGCGCGTTCAGCCTGGTCACCACCGCGCTGCGCCTGCCCGACATGGATGGCCTGGCCCTGGCCCGGCACCTGCGCGAGCACACGCCGCAGGCCTACATCCCGATCATCGTCGTTTCCGGCGACGTGCAAGAGCGGCTCGAGAGCCGCAGCTTCAACGACAACGTCACCGACTACTTCGACAAGTCGCTTGGTTTCAACGCGCTGGCCGCCTTCATCAAGGGCTATGTCGCGCCGGAATCGGAGCCGGGTGGCGAAGTGCTGTACGTGGAGGACAGCCGCGTCGTGGCCCTGGCCACGCGCCGCATGCTGGAAAAGCATGGCCTGCAGGTGATCCATTGCACCTGCGTCGAGGATGCCGTCGCGCACCTGGAAACGATGAAGGCGCAGAACCGCATCCCCGGCCCCGACGTCGTGCTGACCGATGTCTATCTCAAGGGCGACCTCACCGGTAAAGACCTGGTGAACTCGATCCGCAACGTGTTCGGCTATCCCAAGGGTCTGTTGCCGGTGCTGGTGATGACCGGCGATGCCAATCCAGCCAACCAGACCGACCTGCTGCGCGCCGGTGCCAACGACCTGGTGCAAAAGCCGATCGAGGAACGCCTGCTGGTGACCAAGCTGCTGTTCCAGTTGCGGGTCGGCCGGTTGATGCGCGAGAAGCGCGTTCCCCCGCTGCGGCCCGCGGGCGTCGCCTGAGCCCAACGGTGCCGGACTCGCGCGTCCAGCTCGACGCCTCGTGGAAGCAACGCGTCGGCGATTACCTGCAGCAACCGCAGATGCAGGCGCTGTCGGCGTTCCTGCGCGAGGAAAAGGCCAAGGGCAAGCAGATCTATCCGCCCGGCCCGCAATTGTTTGCTGCGCTGGACGCCACGCCCTTCGACGCGACCCGCGTGGTGATTCTCGGCCAGGATCCGTACCACGGCCCCGGCCAGGCGCATGGCCTGTGCTTTTCCGTGCAGCCCGGGACGGACGTGCCGCCATCGCTGCAGAACATATTCAAGGAAATCGAACGCGACCTGGGCCTGCCCCGGCCTGCGCATGGCTGGCTGATGCCGTGGGCGCGGCAGGGCGTGTTGCTGCTCAACTCGGTGCTCACGGTGGAGGCTGGCCGGGCCGGGTCGCACCAGGGCAAGGGCTGGGAGGGGTTCACCGACCACATTGTCGAAACCCTCGATCGGGAGCGGGACGGCCTGGTGTTCCTGCTCTGGGGCAGCTACGCGCAGGCCAAGGGCAAGATCATCGATTCCCGCCGCCACTGCGTGCTCCGGGCCCCGCACCCGTCGCCGCTGTCGGCGCACCGCGGATTTATCGGCTGTGGGCATTTCTCGGCCGCCAACCGCTGGCTGGCCGGCAGGCACCTGGCACCAATCGACTGGTCGCTACCCCCTGTCTAGAACCCTGAACGGGGCCGGTTCCTTCACATGCGGGCTTGAAACCGCGACGGTCGGGGCCGGTTCCTTCACACGCGGGCTTGAAACCGCGACGGTCGGGGCCGGTTCCTTCACACGCGGGCTTGAAACCGCGACGGTCGGGGCCGGTTCCTTCACACGCGGGCTTGAGAGCCTGGCTACCGCTCCGCTTTTCTGCCCGCGCGTGAAGGAACCGGCCCCTTTCGGAGCGACCGCGGTCCCGCGCGTGAAGGAACCGGCCCCGTTCAGGGTTCTAGGGGGCTTGAAGGGAACCGAGTCGCCCCCAGAACTGTCTGAACGACCGTTCCATGAACGGAACGCTGTCTTCCGCGCAGGCCTGTCGATAGGGCCAAATCGCGGGTGGTAAACTGGCCCCCATGAGCAAGAATCCGATGTCCAGCACTGCCCTGATCCCGAACAACCTGCCGATCCCCAGCGCGCTGGGTTCGCTTGACGCCTATATTTCGGCAGTCAACCAGGTGCCCGTCCTTACTGTCGAACAGGAGCAGGCCCTGGCCCGCGCCTATCGTGACGACGAAGACCTCGATGCCGCCAGGAGCCTGATCATGTCGCACCTGCGTTTTGTGGTGCACGTGGCTCGTGGCTACCAAGGCTACGGTCTGGGCATGGGCGACCTGATCCAGGAAGGCAATATCGGCCTGATGAAGGCGGTCAAGCGCTTCGATCCCGACCAGGGCGTTCGCCTGGTCAGCTTTGCCGTGCATTGGGTGCGTGCCGAAATGCACGAGTTCATCCTGCGCAACTGGCGCATCGTCAAGGTCGCCACCACCAAGGCGCAGCGCAAGCTGTTCTTCAACCTGCGCAAGTCCAAGAAGCGCCTGGGTTGGATGAGCGCGGCCGAACGCACCGCCGTCGCCAAGGACCTCAACGTGTCCGAGCGCGAGGTGCTGGAGATGGAGTCGCGGCTGTCCGGCCGTGATGTCGGCTTCGATGCGCCCAGCGACAACGATGACGACCATTCGCCACCGTCGCCTGCCAGCTACCTGGTCGATCGCAACGACGATCCGGCCCTGAGCTACGAGCGCCACACCCACGAGGAAAGCCAGCTCGAGATGCTGCGCGAGAGCATGTCCGACCTGGACGCGCGCTCCCGCGACATCCTCAAGCGTCGTTTCCTGGGCGAGCCGAAGGCGACCCTGCAGGAATTGGCCGACGAGTACGGCGTGTCCGCCGAGCGCGTGCGCCAGATCGAGGCCAACGCCCTGAAGAAAATGCGGGCGCTGTTCGCCGCCTGACCAACCCCGCGGCGCGCCCCGGCGCGCCGCGCGACGACTGAAGCATTCCAGCCTGCGCAAGCCAAGCTTTGGATAGCCTCGCCGTTGGACAGCCTTTCCCGGCGCTCAGTACAGGTCCATCGGGTCCACATCGATCGACCAGCGCACGCGGCGCGCGGACTTGAGTGCATACAAGGCCGGGATCCAAGCATCAAGTAGCGATTGCAGCGCCGGACGCTGCGCGGCGCTCAGCAAAACCTGCGCGCGTGCGCGGCCGGCGCGGCGTGCCATCGGCGCGGGCATCGGCGCGGTCACCTCAACACCGGCCGGCGCGCCGGCCAGTTCGCGCGCCTGCGCGAGGAAGGTTTGCACCTCGGCTTCGTGTGGCGCTTCGGCGCGCAGCATCGCCAGGTGCGCGTAGGGCGGAAATCCAGCAGCCTCGCGCTCCGCCAGCGCCAGCGCTGCTGACGCCGGATAACCGCCTGCGAGCAGGGTGGTGAGCAGCGGATGCTCCGGCTGGTGCGTCTGCAGCAGGACTTCGCCTGGCAAGGCTGCACGGCCTGCGCGCCCGGCGACCTGCACCAGCAACTGTGCCAACCGCTCGCCGGCGCGGAAGTCCGCGGAAAACAATCCTTCGTCCACGCCGACCACGACCACCAGAGTCAGGCGCGGCAAGTCGTGGCCCTTGGCCAACATCTGCGTG
>JBBRZU010000064.1:0-14571 GCA_038236425.1 Lysobacterales bacterium | reverse complement strand
CGGCAACAATTCCGGCGCCAGGCCCACCGCCAGCGCCAGGGCAAACAACAGCGAGGCAATCGGCGGCCTGGCCAGCAGGATATTGATTGCCAGCACCGCAACCACCATCACCAGCATCAGCCGGGTGAGCATGTAGCCGAAGCGCTTGATCCCCCGCTCAAACTCGGTCAGTGGCGGTCGCAGCGCCAACTTGCCGGCGATCTTGCCGAACTCGGTCGCCTTGCCGGTCTGCACCACCAACACCCGCGCGCTGCCGCTGCGCACACTGGTGCCCATGAACACACTGTTGCCGCGCTCGGCCAGGCTGGCGTCGGCGGCGAACACGCCGGGCCGTTTCTCCACCGGAAATGTCTCGCCGGTGAGCACCGCCTGATTGACGAAGAAATCCTTGGCCTCCATCACGATGGCATCGGCCGGGATCAGGCTGCCGGCGGCCAGTTGCACGATGTCGCCCGGCACCACCTGGGCCGACGGCAGGCTGCGCAGTTGTCCATCGCGCAGCACGTTGGCGCTGATGGTGACTTGCGAGCGCAATTTCGCGATTGCATTGCTGGCGACGTATTCCTGGATGAAGCCCAGCACCGTGCTGCCGAACACGATGACCAGGACGACACCGGCATCGATCCACTCAGCCGCCACCAGGGACACGACCGAGGCGAAGATCAGGATCAGCACCAGCGGGCTCTTGAACTGGCTCGCGAACAAGCCCAGCGCGCTGGCCTGGCGCGTAGTGTCGAGCGCATTAGGCCCGTACTGCCCAAGCCGCCGTTCGGCCTCAATCGCAGTCAGTCCCTTGGGGTCGGCGTGCAGACTGGCCATCAGCTGTTCCGGCGCCAGGTTCCAGGACGCACTCGACGCGGCCAGCGGTCGGTCGGTGGCCGCTGGCTTGCGCAGCAGATGCCTGGCCAGGAAATTCATCGATCACCCGGGCTGTCGTGGCGCAACTGTTGCAATCGTTGCCGGGCAAGCTGGCGCAGCGCCGGCCGCAGCGCCGGCGCGAACGGCGAGCGACGCGCGCAACGGGCCAGCAACAGTTGGCAATCCTGCGCTTCGCCCAAGGCCTTGGCCTGGTGTTCCAGCGCCGGCAATCTCAGGCAAAGGCCGGGGGCCACCTCGGCCAGCACGCTGTTTTGTTGATTCAGACGGCGTAGGCGCCTTCGAAAGCGATGCCAGGCCTTGCTGTCCCGGGGATGTTTGCGCGCCTGTCGTCCGGCCTTGCGCGCGCGTCGCGCGCTGCGCGCCATCGCCCGTGCAACATCGTTATCGCCGCTGCGCTTCCAGTCCAGCCGCTCAAGCTGCGCGCGAAAGCCGGCGATCCGTTGCCGACGCGCGAGCAGATCGGGATCACGAAGCAGGAAGCGCGCCAGCATGGCATCGCGTTGCACTTTGGCGGCAGCGATGGCGTCGGGCAGCATGGCGGGGATCTGGGCTCCCTCCTGGCCGAAGCGGGCCAGCATGTCCAGCAAGGCCTGGGCGTCGCGAAGCGTCGACAGGCCCCGGCACAGGCGGGCAAGTGCTGCGCCCAGGAGGTCGCCGCGACTACCCGGGCCGGGCTGGGCCAAGGCCAGGATCGCGCGCGTGCGGCGTAAGCATTTGCGCGCCTGGTGGACACCTTCATGGCGATCCACGCCCGATCGCGCCAGTTGCGCCTCGGCGGCCAGCAAATCGGCGACTGCCAGATCATGCAGACGCTGGCCAATCGATCGATCGGCCAGCGCATCCTGGGCGCTGCAGCAATTACCTTCGGTGGCCTTCGAATGCGGCAATCGGCACACTCCAAAAACCCGGGTCAGAGTCGACTTTTTCTGGTTGCTGCGCGGCCTGGTGAACTCGGCGGTAAAAGTCGACTCTGACCCGGGTTTTCACGGCGAGGTCAGGGCTAGCACGGCGTTCAGCCCGCCGAAGGCGAATGAATTCGACAGGACGGCCTCGACCGTGCACGCACGGGCTGTGTTGGGCAGGTAATCGAGGTCGCATTCGGGATCCGGGTCGAGGAAGTTCGCAGTCGGCGGCAGCGTGCCGGTGCTCAGGGCGCCGATGGCGGCGACCAGCTCCAGCGCGCCCGCCGCGCCAAGCGCATGACCGTGCACGGCCTTGGTCGACGATACCGCGAGGCGATCGGCATGCGCGCCGAAGGCCTGGCGGATCGCCCGCGTCTCGGTTGGATCATTGGCCGAAGTGCCGGTGCCATGGGCGTTGATATATCCCACCTGCGAGGCCTGCAGCCCGGCGTCAGCCAGGGCCAGGCGCATCGCCTGCGCAGCTCCCTCGGCGGACGGGGCAACGATGTCGGTGGCATCTGCGTTCATGCCAAAACCAGCCAGTTCGGCGAGAATCTTCGCGCCGCGAGCCTGCGCATGCTCGAGAGATTCCAGCACGAAGATTGCCGCGCCTTCGCCCAGCACGAGACCGCGCCGCTGTGCGCAAAACGGCCGGCAGGTGTCATCGGATACCACCCGCATCGCTTCCCATGCGCGGATGCCGCCGAAACTGAAGCAGGCTTCGCTGCCGCCCGCCAATGCATGGTCGGCCAGGCCATGCCGGATCATCAGCGCAGCCTGCGCCAGCGCGTGATTGGACGATGCGCATGCGCTCGATACCGCGAAAGTCGGACCGGTCAGGCCGAACTCCATGCTCAGGTGGCTGGCCGGGGCATTGGACATGGTGCGCACGATGGTCATCGGATGCGCACGCTCGGCGTTGTCGCGATAGATCCGTCGCGATTGCTCATCGCGTGAGGTCTCCCCGCCAACGCCCGTACCGACCACCACGCAGCTGCGCGCTCCGGCGCCGTCCTGACGGAAATCGATTCCGGCCTGGGCCACGGCTTCGCGTGCTGCGACCAGCGCGAATTGCGAGACGCGATCGAGCAACAGCAACCGACTCCGGTCGAAGTGAAGCGACGGATCGAACCCGGGCACCACTGCGCCCACCTTCATCCGGATTTCGACTGTCGGGTCGGGCGACAGCAATGGCACGATGCCGCTGCGTCCGGCCAGCATGCCGCGCCATAGCGGATCGGCGCCCAGGCCGAGCGCACTGATCGCGCCCATGCCGGTGATCACGACACGTCGTGGCATTGGCCTGTCTCTCGTCGGCTGGCCGCGCGTCAGCTCGCCAGCTCGTCAGCTTGTCCACTCGGCGCTTGCGCCGCGCTTGCCTTGGCGGCCAGGGCATCGGTGACTGCATTGACCAGGCCCTGCACGGAATCGCTATCGAAAGAAGGATCGCGATCGGGAAGCTCGATCTTGAAATGATCTTCGATGTCGAAAAGTATTTCCATGGCGTTCAGCGAGTCGATCCCGATGTCCGTTAGAGTAAAAGACGGAAGGATCGTCGGCGCGCCCGGTGGGCAATGCTTGCCGATGATGTCGCAGACCTGCTGTTCGGTATCCTGGCTCATCCGGAGCTCCTGTCATCCTGCCGGCAGGCAGGGTCATTCAAGATTCAATCTTGCCACAAACGACCGCAAGCGTCGCCCGGGCGAAGGAGTTCGAATGTTTGTCACCGGCCTGGGCACGGCAAATCCGTCGCAGCGCTATTCCAAGTCCGATTGCTGGGCAGGCTTCAAGGCATCCGACTGGTTCCAGAAGCTGGACCGGCGTTCACACATGATTGCCGACGCCGTGCTGGGCCGGGACAACGGCATCGAGACCCGCCACCTCGCCCTGGCCACAATGGACGAAGCATTCCAGATCGATCCGGACACACTGCACGCCCGCTTCCTGGCCAATGCACCGGCTCTGGCCGCCCAGGCGGGCGAGGCTGCGCTGACGCAGGCCGGCCTGGCCGCACAGCAGATCGATGCGGTGGTGGTGAGCACCTGCACCGGCTATCTGTGCCCCGGGCTGAGCAGCTACGTGATCGAGTTGCTCGGGCTGCGCGCGAATGTCATGGCCTTCGACCTGGTCGGGCAAGGCTGCGCCGCGGCACTGCCAAACATGCGGATGGCCGACGCGCTGCTGGAGTCCGGAAGCTGCCAGCACGTGCTGTCGATCTGCGTGGAGGTCAGCAGCGCGGCGATGTACCTGGACAATGACCCCGGCGTCCTGGTCAGCGCCTGCCTGTTCGGTGACGGCGCTGGCGCTGCGGTGCTGTCCCGGCAGGCGAGTCCGGACAAGCGCAGTATCGAGTGGAAAAACTTCGCAACGCTGACCAATACCGATGAACGCGCCGCGCTGATGTTCGAGACACGCGACGGCATGTTGCGCAATATCCTGACCCTGCCCGTGCCGCGCCTGGCGGCGGAGCACGCCGCGCAGGTCTTGCAGGTGGCGCTGGCCGAGGCCGGCCTGGAGCGCGCGGATATCGGCGCCTGGATCGTGCACGCCGGTGGCCGAGACGTGCTGCTTGCACTGCAGAAGAAACTTGAGCTCGACGACGGCGACCTTCGCTACAGCGCCGCCATGCTGCGCGAGTACGGCAACATGAGCAGCGCCTTCGTGTACTTCGTGCTGCAGGCCGCGCTCGCTGACGATGCCCCGCCTGGCTGGTGGTGGTTGTCGTCCTTCGGTGCCGGCTTCTGTTGCCATGGCGCCTTGCTCAAGGTTGCCTGAGGGCAGGCACTCGCACATGACCTTCGCCAGCGGCTTGCCGCGCCAGGTTGAACCCGAATTGCTCGACGACCTGCCGGCCGATGATCCGCGTGCGCAACGATCACGGCTGGACTTGCGCCGCATCCATCGCGCCATGTCGACCTTGTCCATCCTGCAGCGGGCGTTGGACGTCGCAACGGTCGCATCGCCTCCTCGGCGCATGCTCGAACTCGGCGCCGGTGATGGCTCGCTGATGTTGCGCCTGGCGACGCTGCAAGCGCCGCGTTGGCACGGGGTCAGTCTGGACTTGCTCGATCGACTCGATCTTGTCGACGAAGCCACGCTCGCGTCCTTTCGCCAGCTCGGCTGGTCTGCCCGGGCGCTGCCGATGGATGTGTTCGCCTGGCTGCAGGCACCGGTCGCGCAGCCGTGGGACGTCATCTGCGCGAACCTGTTCCTGCATCACTTCCGTAGCGATGAGCTGCGCCTTCTGCTGGCGGGAATTGCCTCGCGCACCGGGGTGTTCGTGTGTTGCGAGCCGAGGCGGGAGACGCTGCCATTGGCTGCCAGTCATCTGGTTGCGTTGCTCGGTGCCAACGCGGTGACGCGGCAGGACGCGGTGCTCAGCGTGCACGCCGGATTCCGGGCGCAGGAGCTTTCGGCGCTGTGGCCGGATCCGGCGAACTGGCACTTGCGCGAATATCGGGCTGGCCTGTTCGGCCACGCCTTTGTTGCTGTTCGCCGGAGCGCATCCGCATGAGCGTGTCCACATGAGCGCGTCCGCATGAGCGCGTCCACATGAGCGCGTCCGCATGAGCGGGAACTACGACGTCCTCGTCGTCGGCGGCGGTCCGGCCGGCGCAACCGCAGCAGCGCTGCTGGCCGAGGCGGGCTGGAAGGTGGCGCTGGTCGAACAGAAAGCCTTCCCGCGCAGGAAAGTCTGCGGCGAGTTCATCTCGGAAACCACCTGGCCGCTGCTGCAGCGCCTCGGCGTCGCCGACGAGTTGCGCGCGCTTGCAGGACCGATTGTGCGGCGCGTTGGCGTCTTCGTCGAGGGCTCGACACACACCGCCGCATTGCCCGGTGCCAAGGCAGTCGCCGGGGAAGGTGGGCGCGCCCTGGGACGCGAATACCTTGATACCGTCCTGCTGCGCCACGCGGCCACGGTCGGGGCCGAGGTGCTGCAGCCGTGGACGCTTGCCGGGTTCACCGACTGCGGCAATCACTACCAGTGCCAGCTCGCAGAAAAGCCCGGAGGGCGCGTCCGGGATTGTCGCGCGACGCTGATCATCGCCGCTCACGGCAGTTGGGAAATGGGTGTGCTGCCGACGCAGACGTTTCACCGCCGGGCGCGTGCCTCGGATCTGTTCGGTTTCAAGGCGCATTTCAAGGACAGCGCGCTGCCGCAGGATTTGATGCCGCTGATCGCATTCCCCGGTGGCTATGGCGGCATGGTGCACAGCGATGACGGCCGCATGAGCCTGTCGTGTTGCGTCAGGCGCGACACCCTGGAGCAATGCCGGAAGCAATCACCAGGGATCAGTGCTGGAGAGGCGCTGCAGGTGCATATCACTACACACTGCGAGGGCGTCGCGCAGGCGCTGGCGCAGGCACGGCGCGATGGCCCGTGGCTGGCCGCGGGTCCCTTGCGCACGGGGATCCGCTCGTTCGGCAAGGGTCGTATTTTCGCCGTTGGCAATGCCGTCGCCGAAGCCCACCCGATCGTTGCCGAGGGCATCAGCATGGCCATGCAGTCGGCGCACCTGCTGTGCGAACTGCTGCTCGGCAGGAAAGCGAATGCGGCTGCCGACGCCGTGCTCGAATCGATCCTGCTGGACTACGAGGCGGCCTGGCGCAGAAACTTCTCCTCGCGCCTGCACATGGCTGCGCTTTATGCGCACCTGTTCATGCGCCCGCGCACTGCCAGGGTCGCATCTGCTGCCGTGCGGATGGCTCCCGAACTGATTGCCCTTGGCGCGCGCCTGAGCGGCAAGGCTCAACCGCTACGCTCGTCCGTCAGGGCGCGCTGAACCCACAGGCGCCGCTTGCTCGACCGGCCCGGGCACCGTCGCGCAGGCGGCCCGCAACTGCGCCGCGCGCGCCTGGTAATCGGCGGCGTCGCCATAGTCGAGGAAATGCTCGTAGCGGGCGTGCCTGCCCAGTACCTTGCGCGCGTGCTTGATCGGGCAGAAGTACTGCTCGGTGCGCGCCGCGATCTCGCTGGCATAGGCGAACAGGCCGTTGGCATAGGCGCAGTATTCGCAGTTCAGGCGCTCGAAGATATTCAGGTAGCCCAGGTGGTGGCGGTCAAAGACGATGTAGTCGGCGCGGCGCACCTTGGCGATGCGGTAGATCGGAAAGCACAGCGCCTGGTACAGCACCAGGCACAGGTCGAACAGCGCCAGCGGAACCGCCATGCCGTAAATGATCGGCAGCGGAATGAAGTTCTGCGGCCGGTCAGTCAGCAGCCAGTTGGGGATGCTGCGCCGCACGCTCTGGTGCATCTGCCGGATGGACTGCTCGAATTCGACACGCTTGCCGCGCAGGGTGAAGAACACCCGCGATTCGCGCTCGTGCAGGGCAGTGCGCAATTCGCCTTCCAGCGCATCAATCTGCCCCAGCAGTTCGCGAATACGGGTGTCCATGGACTCTCCAGGGCGGCCGACTTGAAGACTCGGCGACGCTTGCATGTGTGGAATTGCAGTGTAGGCTCGCGCCCGGCGTTCACCTTGATCTGGCGCAACTCGCGAACATGAACGCCAGCTTGACAGACTTCGCGCCGACCAGATCGCCTCTGCTACTGTGGCCGCCTATCTCGTCGTTATTGCCACCGACAGCTTCGCCTTCCCGGGCGATCCGCGTGGCAGCCAGTGAGCCCGAACAGGCACCGACCCCGCCATCCATGCGAGCCGATGCAGTACTGCGGCGCGAGGACGATGGCCATCAACGATCTGGATCGACATTCCGATGGAGGCCTGGCGCTCACCGTCGAGGTCCGGCGGCAGCAGACCCTGCTCAAGACGGGTGCCCTGCAGGACGCCATCTTCAACAGCGCCTATTTCTCCAGCATCGCCACCGACGAGAAGGGTGTCATCCAGATTTTCAACGTCGGCGCCGAGCGCATGCTCGGCTATTCCGCAGGCGAGGTCGTCAACAAGATCACCCCGGCCGACATCTCCGATCCGCAGGAAGTCATCCTGCGCGCCAAGACACTGAGCGTCGAGCTGGCCACGACGATCACGCCGGGTTTCGAGGCGCTGGTGTTCAAGGCGGCGCGCGGCATCGAGGACATCTACGAGCTGACCTACATCCGCAAGGATGGCAGCCGGTTTCCGGCAGTGGTATCGGTCACGGCGCTGCGCGACGCGCAGGACGCAATCATCGGCTACCTGCTGATCGGTACCGACAATACCGAGCGCAAGCAGGCCTCCCAGTACGCCCGTAGCCTGCTCGAGGCGAGCCTCGACCCGCTGGTCACGATCAGCGCCGAAGGCAAGATCACCGATGTCAACGAGGGCTCGATCAAGGTGACCGGCGTGGCGCGCCAGAAGCTGATCGGCACCGACTTCTCCAACTACTTCACCGAGCCGGAGAAGGCGCGCGAGGGCTACCAGCAGGTCTTCGCAAAGGGCTTCGTCACCGACTACCCGCTTACCATCCGGCACCAGGATGGTCGCCTGACCGACGTTCTCTACAACGCCTCCGTCTACAAGGACGTGAGTGGCAACGTGCTGGGCGTCTTCGCCGCCGCCCGTGATATCACCGCGCGCAAACAGGCCGAAGAGGCCCTGCTCAAGGCCGGGGCCCTGCAAAGCGCGATTTTCAACAGCGCCAACTTCTCCAGCATCGCCACCGACGCAAAAGGTGTCATCCAGATCTTCAACGTCGGCGCCGAACGCATGCTGGGCTACACCGCCGCCGAAGTGATGAACAAGTTCACGCCGGCCGAGATTTCCGATCCGCAGGAAGTCATCGCGCGTGCCAGGGCGCTCTCCGTCGAACTCGCGACCCCGATTGAACCTGGGTTCGATGCACTGGTGTTCAAGGCCTCGCGCGGAATCGAGGACATCTACGAGCTGACCTACATCCGCAAGGACGGCAGCCGGTTTCCGGCGGTGGTATCGGTCACGGCGCTGCGCGACGCGCAGGACGCAATCATCGGCTACCTGCTGATCGGTACCGACAACACCGCGCGCAAGCAGATCGAGGAGGCGCGCACCGTGCTCGACCAGCGCTTGCGCGACCAGCAGTTCTACACCCGCTCGCTGATTGAATCCAACATCGACGCGCTGATGACCACCGACCCGCGGGGCATCATCTCCGACGTCAACCAACAGATGATCGCCCTGACCGGGCGGACCCGCGACGAGCTGATCGGCGCGCCCTGCCGCAACTTCTTCACCGACCCGGCCCGGGCCGACGCAGCGATCACGCGGGTACTGGCCGAGAACAAGGTCAGCGACTACGAGCTGACCGTGCGCGCCAGCAATGGCGACGAGACGGTCGTGTCCTACAACGCCGCCACCTACCATGATCGCGAGCGCAAGGTGCAGGGCGTGTTCGCCGCCGCCCGCAACATCACCGAGCGCAAGCGCTTCGAGCAGACACTGCAGGAAAAGAACATCGAGCTCGAACACGCCAGCCGCATGAAGTCGGAGTTCCTGGCGACCATGTCGCACGAACTGCGTACGCCGCTGAACGCCATCATTGGATTTTCCGAGGCGCTCAAGGATGGACTGGTCGGCCCCATGAACGGCAGCCAGGGCGAATATGTCGGCGACATTTTCAACAGTGGCCAGCACCTGCTGGCGTTGATCAACGACATCCTCGATCTGTCCAAGGTCGAAGCCGGCATGATGGCACTGGAGCTGGAGCAGGTGGACGTGAACAGCATGCTGGCCAACAGCCTGTCCATCGTTCGCGAAAGGGCCATGTCCCAGCACATCCGCCTCGAACTGGATACCGAAGCCGGCTTGGGCTCGCTAGAACTGGACCTGCGCAAGACCCGGCAGATCCTCTACAACCTGCTGTCGAACGCAGTGAAGTTCAGTGCCCCGGGCGGCCATGTGGTGCTCGCCGTGCGCCGGGTCCTGCGCGCCCAGGTGGGCACCCTGCCGGGGACCTGGCCCGCGCGGAATTTTCCGCAGCCCGACAACAGCTTCAAGTCCTTCCTGGAAATCCGGGTCAGCGACCATGGCATCGGTATGCCCAGTGACAGCCTGCCCAAGCTGTTCCAGGCCTTCACCCAGATTGACAGCGGACTGGCGCGCAAATTCGAAGGAACTGGCCTGGGCCTGGCCATGGTCATGCAGCTGGCGATCCTGCACGGCGGCAGCGTGGCGGTGTACAGCCAGGAAGGCGAGGGCACCAGCGTGCTGGTCTGGTTACCAGTGCGTGAATCCGGACTGGCCAGCGTGTTGCGGCACGTACCGGTTGGCGCCATCGACCCAATGGAGCGCTTTGCGCTGGTAATCGAGGACGATGTCAAGGCGGCCGACCTGATCCGCCTGATGCTGGAGGCCGAAGGCTTTACCGTTCTGCACGTGCGCTCGGGCGAGCAGGCGCTGGAACTGGTTGGCGAGCAGCCGCTCAGCCTGATCACCCTGGACCTGCAGTTGCCCGGCATGGATGGCTGGCAGTTCCTGAAGCGGATCCGGGCTCTGGCCCAGGTGCCGGTGGTGATCATCGCCGGTGAGTTTGATACCGACCACGCCATTGCCGGTGGCGCGTCGGCCGTCTTGACCAAGCCGATCAGCCGCGCCCGATTGAAGAGTTCGCTTGCCTCGCTTGGATTGCACCCGGCCGTAGAACACACCTACACCGTGCTGGTGGTGGACGATGACCCGAGGGCGGTCGAGGTCATCGCCGCCTTCCTGCCGGCGCCGGCGTACAAAGTGATTCGCGCTTTCGGAGGTCGCGAAGCGATCAACATGGCGCGGCGCGAATTGCCTGAGTTGATCCTGCTTGACCTGATGATGCCCGAGGTCAACGGCATGGATGTGGTGGAGGCGCTGAAAAGCGACCCCGATACCGACCGCATTCCCATTCTGGTGGTGACCGCAAAGCAAGTCACCGCGAAGGACCGCGAGGCCTTGAACGCCAACCCGCACAAGGAAATCCGCATCATCGAGAAGGCCGGCTTCAATCGCTCGGCCTTCATCGCCGAAATCCGCCGCGCCCTGCTGCCGCACTGAGGAGTCGCCATGGCCACCATCCTGATCGTCGAAGACAACGCCGCCAACATGAAGCTGGCCGTGTTGCTGCTGGGCAAGGCCGGGCACGAGTCGATCACCGCCGCCGATGCCGAGACCGGGCTGACCCTGGCGCGCACTCGACAGCCGGACCTCATCCTCATGGACATCCAGCTGCCGGCCATGGACGGACTGACCGCCACCGCGTTGCTCAAGAAGGATCCGGCGACCACCGCGATCCCGATCCTGGCGCTGACCGCGATGGCGATGAAGGACGACCGCGAGAAAAGCATCGCCGCCGGTTGCGACGGCTATATCGCCAAGCCGCTGCGTTACCTGGAGTTGTACGCTGCAATCGATGCCCTGCTGGCCAGACCTGCACAACCCGTCGTCAGCGCATAGCGTCGATCCCGTGACCATCGAACGCAACCTCGACATCCCCGCCGCGCAGGATGCCAGTCCGGCGCCGACCGTGATGGTGATCGATGACCATCCTGCCAACATCCGCCTGCTGACGGCGCTGCTGCTTCCTTGCGGCTACCAGGTGAGCTCGGCGGCGAGCGGCGCCGAAGGCCTGGCCATGATCCGGGTGGCTTCGCCGGACCTGGTACTGCTGGACATGCGAATGCCTGGCCTGGATGGCTTCGAGGTGCTGGAGCAATTGCGCCAGGCCGAGGCCACCAGGGACATCCCGGTCATCTTCCTGACCGCTGACGATGACCAGGAGAACCTGATCCGCGCCTTCGCCGCCGGCGCCACCGACTACCTGACCAAGCCTTTCGTCCTGCGCGAACTGCTTGCGCGCGTGCGCATGCAGATCGACCTGAAAATATCGCGCGACCAGTTGCAACGTTTCGCGCGCGAGAAGCAGGACATGGCCGAACGGATTGCGCACGACATGCGCAACTACTTTTCCAACATCACGCTGGCCGCCGAACTGTTGTCCAGTCTGCCGGCCGTCGACGCTGGCGTGGTCAGCCTGGCACGCTCGATCCGAAGTTCGGCGGACTCGGGTTTCCTGTTCCTGCACGCACTGCTGGAACATCAGGAGCAGGAGGCTGGTGGCGTCGGGATCGAGCCGCTGCCGGTGGGTCAGTTGCTATGCGATGCTGTGGACCTGCTCGAGAGCAGTGCCCGCGCCAGGAGCATCACCCTGGAGCTGCGGGCGCACCCGACCATCATCGTCTCGGGCCTGCGCACCGGCGCCGCCGCGGTACTGCAGAACCTGCTGTCCAATGCCATCAAATACTCCCCGTGTGGCAGCCGCATCAGGATCTCGGCGAGCTCGCATGCGACCCAGGGCCGCATGAATGTCATGGACCGCGGCCCGGGCATCAATGGCGCCGAGCGGCAGAAGTTGTTCCAGCGCTTCAGCAGGACAGCCTCTGCGCCAACGGCCGGGGAGAGCGGCACTGGACTGGGCCTGGCATTGGCCAAGCAGCAGGCGCGCGCGATGGGCGGCGACCTGTGGTTCGACCCGCGCATTGGCGGTGGGTCCAGCTTCACCTTCGAGTTGCCGCTGGCCTGAGCGGTGGACGGCCGACGATCGCGAACCAGCCGCCGTTGAGTGGCTCCCGCAAGGTTCAGGCTGGTCGGTCCATCATCCATCGGCAAGCGGCAGTACCGCATCGGTCGCGCTTTTTCCAGGAATGCACGGCCATGGGTTTTTCGCCACTTCGACCGCTCGTCCTGGTGCTGCTTGCGCTGTCGCCAATGCTCTCGCGTGCCGACGTCCTGCCCTGCCGCCAGCACGACGCAGCCAGTGCGCGCCCGCGCATTGGTCTGGTCCTTGGCGGCGGTGGCGCGCGTGGCTTCGCCCATGTCAGTGTGCTCAAGGAGCTCGAGCGCCTGCACATCCCGGTGGACTGCATCGCCGCCACCAGTGCAGGCGCCATGGTTGGCGGCCTGTATGCGTCGGGCATGAGCGCGTCCGAGATCGAGACCCTGGTCACCTCGGTGGACTGGGCCCGGGCGCTCGACGATTCGCTGGCGCGCCCGGAGCGCTCGTTCCGGCGCAAGCGCGACGATGACCTCAGCCTGCTGTCGGCCAAGCCCGGTCTGTCTTCGAAGGGTGTACGGCTGGCGCCGGGCCTGTTGGCTGGCGAGAACATCCAGCTCTTGCTCGAGCGAATGACCCAGCCGGTGGCGCGGATCGAGGATTTCGACCGGTTGCCGATTCCCTTTCGGGCAGTGGCGACTGACGTCAACACCGGCGATGCGGTGGTGATTGATCACGGCAACCTGGGCGAGGCGATGCGCGCGAGCATGTCGATCCCGGCGCTGTTCCGCCCGGTCACGATGGAGGGCAAGATCCTCGTCGATGGTGGCATCGCCAACCAGTTACCGGTGGACGTGGTACGTGCGATGGGCGCAGACATCGTGATTGCAGTGGACGTGGGCACGCCATTGTCAAAACTCGATGAGAGCGCCTCCCTGCTCAGCTTCGCCGAGCAGATGACCGGCCTGCTGACGGTGCGCAACACCAAGGCCTCGATCGCCAGCCTCGGGCCGCGCGATATCCTGGTGCAGCCGGACTTCGGCGATGCCGTCAGCACCGGCGATTTCAGCAAGGTCGCCGAGGCGCTGGCGATCGGACAGAAGGCGATGCCGGCCCTGGCCGGAAAGCTGACGGCCCTGGCCCGGCCCGGCGCCGATTACCAATTGCAGTTGACCGCGCAGACCAAGCGCAACATGACGCCGCCGGTGATTGAATTCGTCAGGCTGCAAAACAAGTCCAGGTATTCCGACAAGCTGCTGCTGGCGCGCCTGGATATCCAGGTCGGCAAGCCGATGGACCAGATCCGGCTGGAGGACAGCATCCTGCATATCTATGGACTGGAGACCCTGGACAAGGTCACCTATGACCTGGCCGAGGAAGGCGGCCGCACAGGCCTGGTGATCACCGTGCTGCCGCATACCTATGGCCCGAATTACCTCGAAACGGGCCTCAGTTTCTACTCGGATTTCAGCGGTGACTTCCTGACCAACTTCCGGGTTGGCGTGTTGCGCGCGCCGATCAATTCGCTCGGTGGCGAAGCACGCGTGCTGCTGCAGTTGGGTAGCGAGCCGGGAGCGAGTGTGGAGCTGCACCAGCCACTGGATCTGCGCGGCCGGTTCTTCGTCGGCGGCAAGGCCAGCTTCGAGGATCCGCACGTGTCATCCTTCGACGGCAATGGCAATCGGGTCACCATCTTCCAGGTACCCAGCCATGGGCTGGAGTTGTATGCCGGGCGCGAGTTCGGCAATTACGGCGCCGCCACGGTCGGCTGGCGCCGCCGCCGTGGCGAAGTGACCGTGGTGGCCGGATCACCTGAACTGCCGAATGTGTCTTACGATGTCGGCGAAGCCTGGGTTTCGCTGACGGTGGATCGGCTGGACAGCTTCGTGCTGCCCCGCGATGGAACCTACGCCAATCTGACCGCCCTGTATTCGCGGAAAAGCCTGGGCGCGGACAGCGATTTCGACCAGTTGAATTTCGATGCCGTGCAGGCCCGCGCCATTGGTGCCCATTCGGGCTATCTCGGGCTGCGCTACCACGAGACCACCCGCGGGCTGGCGCCGTTCCAGAGCCTGTACCGGCTCGGCGGCCTGACCCGAATGGTTGGCTATCGACCGAACGAACTGGTGACGCCGAATTACGCACTTGCTTATGGTGGCTATACCTACGAATTGGGCCGGGTGCTCAACCGGCCGGCCATCCTCGGCGCCACCGTGGAATATGGGCGGGTCTGGCAGCAGGACCAGTCGCTTGGCACCGGCCGCGGCGAGCTGGACGCCAGCGTGTATTTCGGTTTCGATTCCTGGCTGGGACGCCTGCTGTTTGGCTACGGCGTCCGCGAGGGCGG
>JBBRZU010000063.1:0-14802 GCA_038236425.1 Lysobacterales bacterium | reverse complement strand
TGCACCAGCCGGCCATCGCGGAAGCGTACTTCCTGCTTGGCGGGGTGCACATTCACGTCCACGCGGCGCGGATCAATGTCCAAAAACAGCACGAACGAAGGATGCCGGCCATGGAACAGCACATCCGCGTACGCCTGGCGCACCGCGTGCGCGACAGTGCGATCGCGCACGGCGCGGCCGTTGACATAGAAATACTGCTGGTCCGCGCTGGAACGCGACGAGGTCGGTGCACCAACCCATCCCTGCAGGCGTAGCCCCGCGGCGGCGGCATCCACCGGAATGCAGTGCACCACGAATTCTTCGCCCAGCGCCTCGGCGACGCGACGCAGGCGCTCATCGTCGCCGGCAGGCCGATACAACTTGGCCGGCTTGCCGTTGTGGCTGACGCGCAACTCGACATGCGGGCGCGCCAAGGCAAGTGATCGGATCCACTCGTCCACATGACCCGACTCGGTCCGCTCGGCACGCAGGAACTTGCGCCGCGCCGGCACGTTGTAGAACAGGTCGCGCACTTCGATCGTGGTGCCGACCGGATGCGCCTGCGGCTCGAGGGCCGCGTGGCGGCCGCCATCGATCGCCAGGCGGCTGCCATGCGCGGCGGCAGCATCGCGCGAGCTGATGGCGAACCGGCTCACCGATGCAATCGATGGCAATGCCTCGCCGCGAAAACCGAGCGTGGCCACTTGCTCGAGGTCATCCAGGCTGGCGATCTTGCTGGTCGCGTGCCGGGACACGGCGAGCGCGAGGTCATCGGGGGCCATGCCGCTGCCGTCGTCGCGCACCCGGATCAGGCGGATACCGCCCTCTTCCAGGTCAATGTCGATGCGCCTGGCGCCGGCATCGAGCGCATTCTCGACCAGTTCCTTGACCACGGACGCTGGACGCTCGACCACTTCGCCTGCGGCGATCTGGTTGATCAGGGTGTCGGGAAGCAAGCGGATGGGCACGACGGGTCCACGCGGGGCAGGCCCCGATGATACCAAGCCAGGCCAGCCCGACTTCCGCCGGATTGCCGCTCACCGGGCTGGAACGCGCCGCCCGGCTCAGTCTGGCGCGGAGGCGATCTGGGCAGAACCGCCGTCGGCGACGCCGCCGATGGTCGAGCGGCTTGCGTACCAGCTGCCCGGGGGCGGCTGGCCGATGAAATACCGGCGCACGCCGTCGGTGATCGCGGCCGCCAGGCGCGTGCGATAGCCAGGATCGTTGAGGCGCCTTTCCTCACCGGCATTGGTGATGAATCCGGTCTCGACCAGCATGGACGGCACGTCGGGTGAGCGCAGCACGACGAAGTTGGCGCGCTCGATCGACTGCTTGTGTGCCTTGCCGACATTCTTCAACGCACCGAGAACCTGCTCGGCGACATCATCGGACGCGCGCATCGTGGCGCTCTGCGACAGGTCGAGCAGAACCGCCGCCAGGTTGCGATCCTTGGAATCGAGCGACACGCCACCGACCAGGTCGGCGGCGTTTTCGCTGTCGGCCAACCAGCGTGCTGCCTGCGACGATGCGCCGCGGGTGGACAGCACGAACACCGAGGCACCGGTGGCACTGTCATTGGGCGATGCATCTGCGTGGATGGAAATGAACAGGTCGGCCTGCGCTGCGCGCGCCTTCATGTAGCGCGTGGACAGCGGGACGAATTCGTCTTCATCGCGAATCAGGACAGCGCGCATGCCGGGCTCGGAATTCACCTGCCGTGCGAGTTCGCGTGCAACGGCCAGCGTCACCATTTTTTCGCGTACACCGCTGGGGCCGTGCGCACCCGGGTCCTTGCCGCCGTGGCCAGCATCGATTGCCACGACGAGCTTGCGCTGCCCGCGTCCGACGACATCGAGCATGGTGCGCGAGGCACCGCGCGTCGAGGACGGTGCAGCTGCCCGCGATTGCGACTGCGACTGCGACTGCGACTGCGATGGCGATGGCGACTGCGCGACGAACATCGGTGCAACAGCCAGCGCCACCGGAGCCTGCATCATCGCGACCGGGGGCGGAACAGACTTCGACACGGGACGTGGCGGCAGGGCATTTACCCGCGCATCGACCAGTGCATCCAGCGTCAGGGCTGATGCAGGCGACGCGCTGTCATCACCGGACGCAAGCTGCATGGGTATCGAAGGCGCATCACTTCCGGCATCACGCAGAGGTTCCGCGACGCTGCCTGCTGCCTCCGTGCGCGCGACCGTGCGCATCACGGTAGAGGCAACACCCGCACCGTTGGCGGCGGCAAGTTCGAGTACCAGCAACTGGCCACCCGCTACCGACTCCACACGACGCGAATTGCGCACCGGCATGCCGAGGTCAAACACGATTCGCAGCGTGCCTGGCACCGGCTGGCCGGTGCGCAGGTTGACCACGGCGCCATTGCCTCCGGGCAGGCGGAAGCCCGATGCGGCGCGCGTTGCCGGCAGGTCGACCACCAGGCGATCGGGATTTTGCAATTCGAAGACGCGGGCATCGGCAGCCCCGTCCAGGCGCAGTTCCGCCCGGGTCCCGGCATCCGACTGGACCAGGCGCAGTTCGCGCAGTTCGACAGCCGAGACAGTGCCACTGGCCATCGCCAGGGCAAAGACGGGCAGGAACAGGGCAACGGGGCGGCACATGGCCCGGATTGAACCATTGCATTCCACGGAATGCAAGGGTTTTCCCTTTCAAATCCGAGGCCTAAGAGCTTTTCCTCGGAACGTCTTCAGAAGTCGGCTGCAAATTCAGTTTTGCCGACAGGTCGAGCAGCCAGCGGGCACCGACCGGGCTCGCGGCCTTGATCCTGGCAGCCCGGCCCGACCCTGCAACCGCCAGGGCAATCTCGAGGTCCGCCGCCGGCAGGGCGTTGCACCCGCGCTCCGGCCACTCCACCAGCCAGAGCCGGGCATCGGCGACTGCGTCCAGGCCCAGGAACTCCAGTTCCGAACCGTTGGCAATCCGGTACAGGTCCATGTGAACGGCCTCGCCCCCGCCGACCGGGTAGCGCTCGACCAGGGTGTAGGTCGGACTCTTGATCGGACCGGTGACCCCCAGGGACTGCAACATCGCCCGGGCCAGGCAGCTTTTCCCGGCGCCGAGGTCGCCGCGCAGATAGACCACGGCCCGAGCCGGCAAGGTGGCTGCCAGTGCCGCACCGAGGGCCGCGCTCGCCGCCGGGTCGGCGAGCACCAGGTCCATGCTCATCCGGGGTTGGCCAGCCGGCGCAGGTGCGGGAACAGGTCCGATGGCAGCAGACCGCGTTCGCCATCAATGCGTGCTGCGGCATCGCCCGCGGCGCCGTGCAGCAGCGCCCCATAGACCGCCGCCTGGAACGGCGGCAAGTCCTGGGCATACAGGGCGGCGATCACACCGGTGAGGACGTCGCCCATCCCGCCGGTCGCCATGCCGGGATTTCCAGCGCCGATCACCGCTGTAACCTGGCCCGGCGCCGCCACCAGCGTGCCGGCACCCTTCAGCACCACCACCGATCCGAACTTCGCGACCAACTCGTCCACCGCAGCAAATCGATCCGCCTGGATCTGCTCGGTGCCCACGCCAAGCAGCCGCGCCGCCTCACCCGGATGCGGCGTCAAGATGGCCTGTGGCAGCTTGCGCGGATCGGCCGCAAGCAGGCTCAGCCCGTCCGCGTCGAGGATCATCGGCTTGCCGGAACTGACGGCGGCCTCGAACAGCGTCCGACCCCAGTCACCCATTCCAAGCCCGGGGCCAACGGCCAGCACGTCAGCCTTGCCGATGAGCACCTGCAGCGCCGCGGCGTCCTCGACCGCGTGCGTCATCGCCTCCGGCCGCGCGGCAACCAGCGCGGCAACGCCCTCGGTCCGGGTGGCGACACTGGCCAGCCCCGCGCCCGCTCGCAATGCCGCTTCAGCGCACAGGCGGACCGCACCGCCCATGCCGTGTTCGCCTCCCACGCTAAGCACATGGCCATACACGCCCTTATGCGAATTGGCATTACGCGGTGCGAGCACGCTCGCAAGGTTTTCGGCGCGATACAGGAATGCGGCGGGCGCAAATGCATCGAACAGATCGTCCGGCAGTCCGAGCCGATCCTCCAGAACTTCGGTCTCGCGGGCGCGATCGGTATACAGGCCACGCTTGCCGGCAACGAAGCTCAGGCACAGGTCGGCACGTACCGACAGCCTGCTGCTGCCGGTGTCGGCCGACAGCCCCGATGGGACATCCAGCGACAACACGGGTCGGCGCGTCGCGTTGAGCCGCTCGATGATCGCCTGGCCCGCACCCGAAGGTGGCCGCGACAAGCCGATCCCGAACAGGGCATCCACCCACAGGTCCACCTCGGCCAGTTGTCCGTCGAACAGGCGGGTCACGCCACCCGCCTGGCGCCAGTCCAGTGCGGCGCGCCTGGCCGCCTCGCTGGTCGGCGCGGCTTCGGCCATGGCGAACAGCATCACCTCGTGGCCGGATGCCCGTGCCAGGCGTGCCAGCACATAGCCATCGCCACCATTGTTGCCGGGTCCGCAGACCACGCCGATGCGGCGCGCCTGCGGCCAACGCTGGTGCGCCAGTTGCCAGGCGGCGGCGCCCGCACGCCCCATCAACTCGTAGGCCTCCAGGCCCAGGACCTCGATGGCATGGGCATCCATCGCGCGAAGCTGGTCGGTCGTGTACAGCGGCATCGGCAGATTCATGCGGCGATTCTATACTCGTGGCATGCCCGATCCCGCCGAACTCAAGCGTCGCATCCAGCAGTGGAGCCGTGAACTCGGCTTCCAGCAGCTTGGCGTGGCCGACGTGGACCTGGGAGAAGACGAGGCGCAACTGCGCGACTGGCTTGCGCAGGGACAGCACGGAGACATGGAATGGATGGCGCGCCACGGCGACAAGCGGTCGCGCCCTGCGCAGCTTTTGCCTGGGACGCTGCGCGTGATCAGCGTGCGCATGGACTACGGCACCGGTGACGACGCGGGTGCGTGGGCCACGCTTGCCGACGGCAACCGCGCGTATGTCGCCCGCTATGCACTCGGACGCGACTATCACAAGCTCATGCGCGCACGATTGCAGCAGCTTGCTGACCGGATCGAAGCCGAAGCCGGGCCGTTTGGCCACCGCGTCTTCGTCGATTCGGCGCCCGTGCTGGAGCGGGCGCTCGCGCGCAATGCCGGCCTGGGATGGATCGGAAAGAACGCCTGCCTGATCGACAAGGACACCGGCAGCTGGTTTTTCCTCGGCGAGATCTACACCGACCTGCCGTTGCCGGTGGACGCGCCGTCCAGCGCGCACTGCGGAACCTGCAGCCGATGCATGGACGTCTGTCCGACCGGCGCGATCGTCGCCCCGAACCGCGTGGATGCGCGCCTGTGCATCAGCTACCTGACGATCGAACTCAAAGGCGCGATCCCGGAAGAGCTGCGGTCGGCGATCGGCAATCGCATCTTTGGTTGCGACGATTGCCAGCTGGCCTGCCCCTGGAACAAGTTCGCGCGCCGCTTCGACGAGCCGGACTTCCGCGCACGCAACGACCTGGACCGGGCGACGCTGGCGCAACTGTTTGCCTGGACCGAAGACGAGTTCCTGCAACGTACCGAAGGCTCGGCAATCCGCCGCAGCGGTTACGAGCGCTGGTCGCGGAACCTGGCGGTGGCGCTGGGTAATGCGCCGTCCGGGGCGGATGTGCTGGCGGCACTGGCTTCACGCCGCGATGATCCGTCCGAGCTTGTGCGCGAGCATGTTGAATGGGCCCTGGCCCGGCATGCGCAACACGGCGTTGGCGGCTCAGCAAGCGTTCCATCCGCGCGCTAGTCGCGACGCGCTCTCAACACACTCGCGACGTGTCGGCGATCAGGCAGCGGGGTCGTCGAATTCGAGGTTGTCGATCAGGCGGGTACGCCCAAGCCGCGCGGCAATCAGGGCGACCGTCCCTGGATCCGTGGGCTCGATTGGTCGCGACAAGTCGTCACGGCGCAACTCTGCATAGTCCACGTTGAATCCGGCGGTCTCGAGCTGGCTGCGCGCAGCGGCCTCGATATCCACGACCGCATTGCCTTGCGCAGCGCGCTGGCGCATCACACGCAGCACCTGGTAGATGGTCGTGGCCAGCTGTCGTTCCCCGCCCTGCAGGTACTGGTTGCGTGAACTCATCGCCAATCCGTCGGACTCACGCAGCGTGGGCGCCGGCACGATCTCTACCGGGAAGCTCATCTCGCGCGTCATGTAGCGGATCACCTGCAGCTGCTGGTAATCCTTGCGGCCAAAGACGGCCAACTGCGGCTGAACCATGTTGAACAGGCGCGCGACCACCTGGGCCACGCCGTTGAAGTGCCCGGGGCGGTGCGCGCCGTCGAGGATGTCGGTGATGCCCGGCACGTGCATCTGCACGCAGCCCATCGTCCCGAACGGATACATCTGCTCGACGTCGGGCAGGAACAATGCATCGCAGCCGCGTTCGCGCAGTCCAACGACATCCAAGTCGGGCGTGCGCGGGTAATGCGCGTAGTCTTCGTTCGGGCCGAACTGGGTCGGATTGACGAAGATGCTCGCAACCACGCGGTCGCTGCGCTCGCGCGCCAGGTCCACCAGGGCGTGGTGACCGGCGTGCAGGTTGCCCATGGTCGGCACGAATCCGATCGACAGGCCCGCGCGGCGCCAGGCTTCCGAATGAGCGCGGATATCCTCGACGCGACGGAACACCTGCATCAGCTGTAGCCGTGCTCTGGCCCGGGGAAGCTGCCGTCGCGCACCGCAGCCGCATAGGCTTCGACCGCGCCGGCGATGGAGCCGGCACCGTCCATGAAATTGCGCACGAAGCGCGGTCGTCGATGTCCGGAGTTGATGCCCAGCATGTCGTGCAACACCAGGATCTGACCATCGCAGTCCGGTCCGGCACCGATGCCGATGGTGGGAATGTCGATTCGTGCGGTGATGCTGGCAGCCACGGCACTTGGCACGCACTCCAGCACCAGCAGGTCCGCGCCAGCATCGGCCACGGCAACCGCATCCTCGAGCAGCCGCACCGCAGCCGCCTGTTCGCGACCCTGCACGGAATAGCCGCCCAGCTTCATCACTGATTGCGGGGTGAGACCGAGGTGGGCGCAGACCGGGATGTCGCGCTCGCTCAGAAACCGGATCTGCTCGAGCATCACACCGGCACCCTCGAGCTTGACCATGCTGGCGCCGCCGCGGGCGAGCATCGCCGCCGACGCATCCAGTGCACGGTCCACGGTGGCGTAGCTCTGGAACGGCAAGTCGGCCACCAGCAAGGCATGGCGCAGGCCACGCGCCACACAGGCGCTGTGATAGACGATGTCCTCGACGCTGACCGGCAGTGTGCTGGGCTGGCCCTGCACCACCATCCCCAACGAATCGCCCACCAGCACAAGGTCGACACCGGCCGCATCCACCAGTCGCGCGAAGCTTGCGTCATAGGCAGTCAGCGCAACGATGCGCTTGCCATCGGCTTTCATCTGCCGCAGCTTGGGCACGGTGATCGCGGCACGCGGTTTCGGCTTGTCGTTATCGGCGTACATGACTACTCCATCGCCTCGACGCCACTTGCGTCGATAGCCGCCAGCAGTTCGCGTACCACGCCCTGTCCCGGTATCTCCAGGCGCGGCGCGATTTCATTCAGTGGCACCAGCACGAATGCGCGTTCGGCCAGGCGCGGATGCGGCACATGCATGCCGGGCTGGTCGAGAAGTTCGTCGCCGAACACCAGCAGGTCGAGGTCCAGCGTGCGCGGCCCCCACTTGTCCTTGGGATCACGCACGCGGCCGAAGCGCTGCTCGATTTCCAGCAGCAGGTCGAGCAGCACGCGCGGGGCAAGGCGCGTCTGCAACTCCACCGCGGCGTTGAGGAACGCCGGCTGGTCGGGGCGCCCCCAGGGCGCCGTCCGGTAGAAACCCGATTGCGCCCGGATACTTGTCTGCGGCATGGAGTCGAGCGCCCACAGCGCCTCGTTGAGAGTCTTCTGCACGTCGCCAACGTTGCCGCCCATGCCAACCCATGCACGGACAGGTTCCCGGTTCACGACGGTTCCCCGGCCGGTCCCGCACCCGGTGGCCGGCGGCGACGGCGGCGACGGGCTGGCGGCGCATCCGCGTCACCCTGCCCGCGTGAATCCGCCGTCTGCGCGGCAAGCGCATCGGCAAGGTGCTCGGGCGAGCTGGCCTGTGCCTCGCGCCAGAAATCGACGTCGGCGGCGATCTCGGGGTTACCGGTGGCGCGCAGTTCGAGGAAATCGAATGCCGCGCGGAAGCGCGGATGCGCCAACAACCGGAACACCCGCTTGCGCAGGCGCTGGCTGAAGCGCGGCTGCAGCAGCCAGATTTCCTGCATCGGCTGCGAGAACCGGCGCGGCAATGCGATCCGTTCGGCCTGGTGCAGGGTGACGCGATCGGCGGCGCGCTGTTGCGCCACGCCCGCGTCCACGCCAGCCTTCTGCAGCACCGCCAGCTCGCGGCAATACGCAGGCCAAAGCAGTGCGGCAAACAGGAATGCAGGCGTCACCGGCTTGTCGTCAACGATGCGCTGGTCGGTGTTGCGCAACGCCTGCAGCACGGTGGCACGCAGGGCGCCGCTGCTGTTGGTCGCCAGTGCGCGTGCCGTCTCCGGGAACAACGCCGGCAACAGGCCGTTGTCCTCGAGGCTCAGGAAGCTGGTTTCCGCATGGCCGGCCATGAACATCTTCAGGCATTCATCAAACAGGCGCGCCGGCGCGGCACCGGACAACAGCGGCGACAGGCGCGCAATCGGCTCAGCCGCATCCGGGTGGATGGAGAAACCCAATTTCGACGACAGGCGCACGGCGCGCAACATGCGCACCGGATCCTCGCGGTAGCGCGCCTCGGGATCGCCGATCAGGCGCAGCACCCGCGCCTGGGTGTCTTCGAATCCGCCCACGTAGTCGCGCACCGAGAAATCCTCGATGGCGTAGTACAAGGCGTTGGCCGTGAAGTCGCGGCGCACCGCGTCGTCTTCGATCGTGCCGTAGACATTGTCGCGATGGATCCGGCCTTCGTCGCCCATTTCGCGCGAGCCGCTGCCGTCATCCTCGTTGGCGCGGAAGGTCGCAACCTCGATGATCTCGCGGCCATAGACCACGTGCGCCAGGCGGAAGCGCCGGCCGATCAGCCGGCAATTGCGGAACAGGGCGCGCACCTGCTCGGGCGTGGCGTCGGTGGCGACGTCGAAGTCCTTGGGATGCAGGCCGATCAGCAGGTCGCGGACTGCACCGCCGACGAGGTAGGCGGCAAAGCCCCCTTCGCGCAGGCGGTAGAGAACGCGCAGCGCATTCGGACTGATGTCCTTGCGGGAGATTCCATGGGCATCGCGCGCGACGATCCGCGGCGACAGCAGGCTGGTGGTACTGGTTTCCGTCATGGGGCCCCGGGGCCGGAATCCTTCCGGCCGGAATGGTGGCCAGGCCCGCTGGTCGACGGGCTGGCCAAACCGTTATACTAGCGCCTGCAACCGGTGCAAACCATGCGCTCCCTTCGTCTAGTGGTCCAGGACACGGCCCTCTCAAGGCTGGAACACGAGTTCGAACCTCGTAGGGAGCGCCACTTTCCCCTTGCGGACGCGCCATGCCCTTCGTTGTCGTAGATAACTGCATCCGCTGCAAATACACCGACTGCGTCGAGGTCTGCCCGGTAGATTGCTTCCATGAAGGCCCGAACTTCCTGGTCATCGACCCGGATGAGTGCATCGACTGCACCTTGTGCGAGCCGGAGTGTCCGGCCAAGGCGATCTATCCCGAGGACGATGTTCCAGCGGGACAGGAAGGCTACATCGCGTTGAACGCGGAGTTGTCCAAGGAGTGGCCGGTCATCACCGTGCGCGGCGAGCCGCCCGCGGATGCCGCCGAATGGGACGGCAAGCCAAACAAGCTGTCCGAACTCAAACGCTAGCCGAGAACGGCTTCTGTGGGAGCGGCTTCAGCCGCGATTCCCACCTAGGTAATGAAAAAGCCAGGGCATGCCCTGGCTTTTTCCGTTTGACTGCAATCGCGGCTGAAGCCGCTCCCACAGAGGCCGCTCTCACAGCGGCCGCTCCAACAGGGTCAGAGCTTGGCGCGGACTTGCTTGAGCAGTTCGGCGCCGGCGCCAGCATTGAGCAGGCGCCCGTCTGCGCTCAGCGCCATCAGGCGGCTACCGCCCTGGCTGTCCTGCGCGCGAACCAGGAAGTTTTCACCCTTGTAGCTGACGTCATAGCTGCTGAGCGCTTCGGCGCGCCCGTTGATCGTCACGCCTTCGATGCCTTCAAGCACGGTGCCAAGCTTCGGATAGAGCTCCGCGGCGGTTTGCCCGGAGACCATCACATCGGATGGGCGCAGCGAGGTACGCGGCGAGGTGGTGCCGCTGGCCATGGCCGGCAATGACGTGGACGACGAGGTATCGGGCAGGTCGAGGTCCGGCGGCACTTCCAGCGGACGATCTTCCTTGCTGGCTGCGTAGGTGGACTTGTGCTTGAACCAGTGGCAGCCACCGAGGCCGGTGACCAGCGCAATGGCCATGGCGCCGACCAGCAGCGGACGCAGCGTGCGAAGCAAGGGGTTCATCGGGTTCTCCTGCAGGAAAGGGGGCGCGGCGCGGGTCATCAGACCTGACCGACGGCAACGGGGTTCATTGTAGATTGGTTTCGATCTCGCGGCAGAGGCGGTCGGCCTGCTCGACATCCCCTGAGAGTGCCGCCGACAACGACACCAGGGGCAGGCGCAGGCCCTGGCCGATGTCCTGGCGACGCAACAGGTCCTTGAGCGGGATCGGATTGGACTCCAGGCCCAGGAACACGAACAGCGGCTGCAGGCGCGCCTCCAGGGCGTCGACTCCCGCCTGGTCGCCGACCGAGAGCAAGGCAAAAATCCGCGCGAACGCGCGCGGGACCAGGTTCGAGGCGACCGAAATCACGCCATCGGCCCCGCCGCGCACGGCCCGGACGAAGGTCTCGTCGTCGCCGCTGAGCAGGGCAAAGCCGGTCGAGCGCAGCGGATACAGGGCATCCCAGCGGGCTGCATCGCTGCGAGCCTCCTTGATCCCGACGATGCCGGGGTGGGTGCACAGCTGGGCGACCGTCTCAGGCAGGAGGTCGCAGCCGGTGCGTCCCGGCACGTTGTAGAGCACGACCGGAAGCCCGCCATTTTCCGCGACGTGCTGGTAATGGGTGAGCAACCCCGCCTGGGTTGGCCGGACATAGGGCGGCGTCACCACCAGGGCCAGGCCCGCGCCTGCATCCCGGGCCAGTCGCGTCTGGGCGATGGTCTTGGCGGTCCCGGACAGGCCGGTGCCGGCCAGGATCGGGATGCGGCCAGCCACCCGGGCCACGGCGGCCTCGATCAGGCGACAGTATTCGCCATCGTCGAGCGTTGCCGCCTCGCCAGTGGAGCCGGCCACGACGATTGCACGCGTTCCGCCGGCCAGCTGGTTATCCAGCAGTCGGTTCCAGGCGTCGAAATCGAGCTCGCCAGCGGCGGTAAACGGCGTCGCCAGGGCGGTGATGCTGCCGGACAGGTGCAAGGGTGGGCCTTCAGGATTGGAGCGGGACGTCCAGCCACGATGTTACTTGCGGCTGCGAAGCGGCGGCAAGTATGCTGGCTGCATCGGCGCACACCGGATGTGCGACCCCGGGAAACTGCTTTGACCGACGCAACTGCAAGACCCCCCGCAAATGAAAACCACCTCCTGATCAGCGCGTACACCACGCATCCTCAGTCACCCCTGCTGGCGGTGACGCGGCGCATCTCCGAATCCGGCTGCAACATGGTGGACGCACGCCTGTCCACCGTGGGCCGCGACGTGTCCGTGACTGCGCTGGCGATCGGCTCCTGGGATGCGGTAGCCAAGCTCGAGGCGATGCTCACCCGGCTGGAGCGCGAGGAAGGCTTCAAACTGGTCTGGTATCGCACCGGGCCCAAGCCGCAGCAATCCAACCTGCTGCCTTACATCGTCGAAGTGGTCGCCGCGGACAAGCCCGGCATCCTGTTCCAGTTGGCGGATTTCTTCGACAAGCAGGGCATCACCATCGAGAGCCTGCACAGCTCGCGCTACCGCGCGATGCAAACCGGCGCGGAGATGTTTACCGCGCAGGTGACAGTCGGCATCCCGGCCAACATGCACATCGCTGCCCTGCGCGACGATTTCATGGAATTTTGCGACCACCTAAACCTCGACGCGATCATGGATCCGATGAAATTCTGAATCATCTGGTCGAGGTTCTGCACCCTGCCCCACTCCCCCGAACTCCCCGGAGACGCAATGACGCGAAGCAAGCGGATCTACGTGCTGGACACCAACGTGCTGATGCACGATCCGACCGCGCTGTTCAAGTTCGAGGAGCACGACGTCTTCATCCCGATGATGGTCCTGGAAGAACTGGACAACGGGAAGAAGGGTCACTCCGAAGCAAGCCGCAACGCGCGCCAGGTCAGCCGCTTTCTGAACGAGATCCTGGTCGCCAACGGCAAGGGCTCGATCGAGGATGGCGTGCCGCTGGTGCAGCCGCAGGGCCTGCGCCTGCGCAACAGCGCCAGCGTCGGCAAACTGCACTTCCAGCTCAAGCCGGTCGAAACCGGCCGCCGCTTCGGCAACGTGATGCCGGACAACCTGATCCTCGGCTCGATCCTGCAACTGAAGGAAGACAATCCGGGCATCCCCGTGGTGCTGGTGTCCAAGGACATCAACCTGCGGATCAAGGCCACGATCTGCAATATCGTCGCCGAGGATTACGAGAACGATCGCGCGATCGACGATTTCAACCTGCTGTTCACCGGTGCCACCGAGCTGCCGCCGGACTTCTGGGACCGGCACGAGGGCAGCCTGCGCTCGTGGACCGAAAAAGGCCGCACCTTCTACGAGGTCAAGCGCACCGATGACGATGGCTGGTTCGCCAACCAGTTCCTCTACATGCCGGGCGAAGACGAAGTCGAACTGAAGGTCGCACGCCTCGACGAGCAGAAGGCCGTCCTGCAGATCGTCGACGACTTCCGTTCCAGCGCGCACCAGGTGTGGGGCATCAACGCGCGCAACCGCGAGCAGAACTTCGCACTGAACGCGCTGATGGACCCGGATATCGACCTGGTCACCCTGCTCGGCACAGCTGGCACCGGCAAGACGCTGCTCGCGCTTGCGGCGGGCTTGGCGCAGACCATGGACATCCAGCGCTACCGCGAAATCATCATGACCCGCGCCACGGTCAGCGTCGGCGAGGACATCGGCTTCCTGCCCGGCACCGAGGAAGAAAAGATGACGCCGTGGATGGGCGCGCTCACCGACAACCTCGAAGTGCTTACGCACACCGAGGACCACGGCGCCTGGGGCCGCGGCGCAACCAATGATCTGCTCGCCTCGCGGATCAAGATCCGGGCGATGAACTTCATGCGCGGCCGCACTTTCCTGAACCGCTGGGTGATCGTGGACGAGGCGCAGAACCTGACGCCCAAGCAGATGAAGACCCTGATCACGCGCGCCGGCCCGGGCACCAAGATCATCTGCATGGGCAATGTCGAGCAGATTGATACGCCCTATCTGACAGAGACAACGTCCGGATTGACCTACGCGGTCGACCGATTCAAGAACTGGGCACACAGCGCACACATCACGCTGCGTCGTGGCGAGCGTTCGCGCCTGGCCGATTACGCCTCCGAGGTCCTGTAGCGGCCAAACCCTGTGGGAGCGGCTTTAGCCGCGACACCGGCCCAAGCCAACCGCCACCAGCATGCTGCTAGAACCAAAACTACTGGCAGTCCTGCGCGAGGGCTACACCTGGGACCTGTTTCGTCGCGACGCCGTGGCAGGACTCACTGTCGCCGTCGTCGCCCTGCCACTGGCGATGGCCTTGGCAATCGCCAGCGGCGCCTCGCCCGAGAAGGGCCTGCACACCGCGATTGTCGCCGGCTTCCTGGTCTCCGCGCTCGGTGGTTCGCGTGTGCAGATCGGCGGGCCGACAGCAGCATTCATTCCCGTGGTTGCGGGTGTCGTCGCGGTGCACGGCATGGGCGGGCTGATCCTGTGCACCCTGCTCGCAGGCCTGATCCTTGTCGTGGCCGGGCTTTTGCGCGTCGGCGTGCTGATCCGCCACATGCCGCACACAGTGATCGTCGGATTCACCGCAGGCATCGCGGTCAGCATCGTGTCGAGCCAGGTGAAGGATGCGCTGGGGCTGCAGATCGCATCGCTGCCGGCGGAATTCCTCGCACGCTGGCAGACCCTCGGCAGAAATATCGGCTCGCTCTCGCTGGCAGCGGTACTGCTGACCTTGGTTGGACTGGCGATCATCGTCGCGCTGCGCCGATGGCGCCCGAACTGGCCCGGTTTCCTGCTCGCTGTGCTCGCCTGCAGCCTGCTGGCCCTGCTGCTGCCGCAGGCTGATACGCTCGGCAGCCGGTTCGGAAGCCTGTCAGGTGCGCTGCCGGTTTTCGCGATCCCTTCCATCCCCTTCGAGCGCACGCTCGAACTGCTGCCCGCCTCGCTCACCATCGCCTTCCTGGCTGCAATTGAATCGCTGTTGTCGGCAGTGGTCGCCGATGGCATGACCGGATTCCGGCATCGCTCGAGCGCGGAACTGATCGCCCAGGGCATTGCCAACGTCGGCTCGGCGCTGACCGGCGGCCTGCCTGCCACCGGCGCAATCGCGCGTACCGCCACCAATATCCGCGCCGGGGCGCGTACCCCGGTTGCCGGCATGTTGCATGCACTTTTCCTGCTCATCTTCCTGTTGCTGCTGTCGCCAGCCATCGCCTACGTGCCGCTGGCGGCGCTGGCGGCGATCCTGCTGGTGGTGGCATGGAACATCAGCGAACACGTGGCGTTCCGGCGCATCCTCGCCGGCCCGCCTGCGGATGCGCTGGTGCTGCTGGTGACGTTTGTGCTG